>JAGLOO010000063.1 GCA_023138875.1 Bacteroidales bacterium | reverse complement strand
GGTCCTATGAATGGGTAGTACTTCCTTCTTACGTAACTACCGTTCTTTCGTAATAGCTTTTAGCACCGGCGGAAAATGCTACCACCCTTTAAAATCCTGAATAAATCGTTACTTTTTCGGATTGAAGAAGGATATAAAAAGCCGGAAATCTCCATTTTATAGTGTAGCTGATTGCACGAGGAGGTTAAAATAACAGAAATTTCGTTAAACTTGTGTAGCTTATGGGAAGCTATCAATTGTTATGAACCATGAATTATCATAAAATCATTCCAATAGTTACTGGGGCAATTAAGCATCTTCCAGGTGTGAAAGGGCTCTTATCAAAAGGTACAGGTGGGACTATTGAAAGTAGATATTGTTACTCTGTTTGGATGCGACATTTATATAATTGGAACACAGTACATTCAGACATACCTAAAGTCGTTGCTGAATTAGGGCCGGGTGATTCACTTGGGATTGGATTTGCTGCACTACTTTCAGGATGCACAAGAGTATATGCCTTTGATGCTGTGAAATACCTTGATAATCAAAGAAATCTAAAAGTATTTAATGAAATAGTAGATCTTTTTAAGCATAGAGCGGATATTCCTGATAACAAAGAGTATCCCAATGTTAGGCCCGAGATTGATAATCATGGTTTCCCAAATACTATAATTTCAGAATCTCAATTAAAAGATGCATTATCAAATGACAGACTCGATATATTGCGTGAAGAGATAATCGATGCTGAAAATCCCCAAAACCAGTTTATTAAATATCAAATTCCCTGGAATGATTCAAAAATTTTAGAAAAAGGTTCTGTTGATTTTATATATTCTCAAGCTGTTTTAGAACATGTTGAAGATCTAGAATATACATATATAGCTATGAGTAATTGGCTAAAACCTATGGGTTTGATGTCTCATACAATAGATTTTAAATCACATGGAGTAACCAACATTTGGAATGGACATTGGACATTTAGTGATTTTGAATGGAGAATTGTCAAAGGTGGCAAATCATATTTAATCAATAGGCAACCCTTTTCATATCATATTTATTTACATACCAAACATGGTTATGAGTTAATTAAAAAGTGTCGTGAAGAGGATATAAATAACTTGTCAAGGAATCAATTAGCAGATAAATTCCAAACTCTAACGGATAATGATCTAACAACAAGTGGTATGTATATTTTATCACAGAAGGGATCCTAATATTTGCATAGGTTTTAGACTCCTAATACACTGGAAATGAATTATTCATAATTCTTTACCTATGATAAAAACATCTTTTAACACGGTTTTTTCTATAATTCCAGGCTTCAATAAAAGTAGGAGTTGAATTATAGGTACTCAAACTATCGTCATTAGGTAAAAAATCAGAATATCCTTTTGCCAGCAAATCAATTGCTTTGACCATAAGTTTTGGAGCAATTTCATAATTTCTATTAACTAATGTCCGAAATGTATCCTTATCAGTAACCGAATAACTTTGCTGGAGTATGATTTCACCAGAATCTATTGTCTCGTCAACAAAATGTATAGAAACACCGGTTTTACTTTCTTCTTTAAAGAGTACCCAAAAAGGAGTTAATCTACCTCTGTTTTTTGGAAGTAAAGCATTATGCCTGTTAAGAGTACCTATATTTGGAGTGTCTAATAGTTCACGTTTAAGTATGCTTTGGGATTGATTTATTATTATATCAGGATTCAGCTTCTTTAAATAATTCAGAAATGTTTTTGAGTTAGGAGATTTTATTTCCTGCGATTCTATACCAAGTTTCCTTGCGTAAAAAATAATGGAGGGATCATTAGCTAGATTGAACTTAGCCAAAATCTTTTCTGTTTTAAAGATCAATGTTAATAGTGAATTTCTTAGAAAAAATGGTAGCCCCATAATCAATAGTAGCGATAAGAGGTATACGACTTTTGATTTTTTCTTTTTTATAGTGAGTCTATTCCCTCTTGATGTTGCTAGACCTACTATATCATCTCTCTTATTTTCCAGTATATATTTAATAAATGGTAATGTATAGACCGGATCATCCATCGTAAGGATGAAAATTTTCATACCAGTTTTTGTTTTTTACAATACTCTTTAATGGTACAAAATTCATACCCTCTTTTCTGAAAAAACTGTATCTCACGTTCATAAAGCGAGATTGCTCCAGGTCCGAGGTTTTTAACTTTTAGTTTACTTCGAATGAGATCTTTGAGAAGGTAAGCAGGATAGTTTTTTGCACGTTTGGAAATAATTCTTGGCTCCATTGATTCATCAATAAACTCGTTTGGATGAATATCAAATACAATAGGTTTGTGGTTTATTCTATTTGTTTCAAAGTGAAGTAAATGGTGTTGAGCCCTGGTTAATCCAGAAAAGATACGCATTGTAGTTCCCACATAAGGGAAAAAGGTCGCTGATAGGGGAACTTCAATAACTCCGTTTCCCCCTTTTTTGAAAAGAGAGTCAATACTAGTTTTATATGGTGTTCTTGGAGCAAATAACCACTTCAGTTTCTCTTTACTCCCAAATGATAAAAAGGCATCAAAACGGGTGGAAGCTATGGAACTGTCTATTTTAAAACCCGTTTCCAATAATGCTGTTGGTGTATATTTATTAACTCTTAATGCAGGTGATCTAAAACTAATGACCTCATTTCCACTTATATTTTCAAGAATTTTCTTTGATTCAGATAGATGGATGATCTGCTTGTCAAGGCTTAAAACATCGAAGCCATCTTTTACTTCATGAGATAAAGCGTGGGAACCAACCTCGTGTCCGTAGGGAAGGATCATCTTGACAACAGAAGGGTATAGTTTTGCTATATACCCAGTGAAGAAAAATGTTGATTTGATATTGTTTTTTTGGTAAATATCTAGCAAAGCAGGCATTCCTTCATTCAATACCTTGAGACCTGTTTCATCTCTCAAAGTATTAAACCATATGGAAGTGGTCTCAACATCGTTGGTCAGCAAACAAGAGTTAATTTTCAATGTCTGACATTATTAATTCCCCTTTTAATTACATTCTTTATATTCTGAAATAGCACTTCCCAGAACCACATTAGACCAGGCTCAAACCACCTGTGGGGGTGGGTGTTGATTATTATCTTATTTGGTATCTCACCTCTTTTCAATAGTTTTATAATGTGTCTAGTGCTTTTGATTTTGATCTTGAATTTTGTCTTTACTTTATCTCTTATATTGATATTGACGTTGTTCCATTTCCGACCAGTATCAGTGATATAAAAGAATTCATTATAGTTTATATCATAGTAAGGTTCAAGTGTTAATCCATAAGCATGATAATCTATAGTGTCCCAGATTTTTCGATTATCCCATTTATTTAATGGACTTCCATGCATGCATAATGTATTTATTTCTGTAATATCTCGGAGATTGCTTAAGTTCTTTTCAAATGATTTGACAGCATTCTTTATATCCCCTTTTGCAAGTGAATAGTCTTCATAATGATATCCGATTTCATGACCGAGTGATTTGATTTCTTTAATTATTTCTGGCTGAAATACATGATTCAAAATCCTAAAATAATATGTAGATTTTATATCCAAGGAGTATTCTAACTTAGCAAGAACCAAAGCGTTATTAGGTAATCTATCAACATCATGACGTAAATAAATAGACTTGCCGGAAGTATTATTTGTGAACTCGTTGAAAGTCGCAAATGAAAATGACAACTTTTTCAGACATAGTAACAATTCTTTATAGGTTTTTAGGGTGAAGTCCATACTCATAACTCATACTTCATGATCATTGCTACGTACTATATCTTCCAAATAGTTAATTCTTAAATTGATTCTGAATATCTGGATTCTCTTTCATCATGTTGAAACTGGTTGGGTAGTTCTCAATGAACCAGACTAAAAATGAAGATACGTCGATTTTATCTGTAAGCATCTTTTGCCGAAGATTTTGCCATTCACTTTTGTTATTTAACTTCGTCAATATTTCAATTCCTTTTGAGATAGCTTTACGTTGATCATCTTCAGATTCTGTAAAATTGTATACTAACGAGTATTTTTTTTGTTGATCTTGAAGATAATAGCAATATGTATTATGTATTAAAACAGAAGGGACTCCTAGTACTGCTGCTTCTGATAACATTGTATAGCTTTCACCTATGACTAAGGAAGCAAAAGCTAGAGCATGATGCATGCGGTGAGGCAAAATCCCTAATCGATATGGTTCAAGGTCTTTTGATAATGCGCTTTCAGATGAGATAAACACTTCACAAAGTGTTGATAATTCTTTCACCAATTTCATTTTATTATATGGTGAAATTCCTTTATGCCCATAGTCATGACTTGCATCCCATGAAACAAAACGAATAATGACATAGGGGTCACCTTTGCCAATACCAAGTTCTTTATATATGCTAAGATCAGGCTTGAAATTATTTGGGTGAAGATATAAGAGTTCTTGATAGCCGCTGAAACTAATTTCTTTCATTCCAAGAGATGGATGCTCATAATCACCTGTTAAAATACAAGATGTGAAAGGGAGGTAAAGCTTTACTTGTTCCCAATTAAAAGTATCCTCTAAAGCAATATGTGGTTTCCTAAGCATCCATGCAACAATAGCTGAATAAATTGATGCATTCAAATACATATTTGGTTTGAATTGCAATGAAACTAAAAACAGTCTGAGAGTAAAACAGAAAAGCCCGAAAATTTTACCCAGCTTTGATTTAAAATTCTTACCAAAATTAACATATCTAAAACCGTAGTGCTTTAATAAGGCAACTGTAACATCTTTGTTCCTGCAGGTGAATAATATTTCGGAGCCATTTGCATTAATGGATTTAGCAAAATTCCTAAAATAATGCACATGCGCTGGATGTCCAATGTCAATGAGAATCTTCATTTTATTAGCCTGAAAATCTGAAATCCAAGTTTTCCAATATGAAATAAGAAATTATTATGAACCCTAAAAAACCTTCCGAAATTCACTAATTCTCCACCAAATTTCAATTTGTATTCACGAACCCCATATGGAATATTTGGTTTTCCAGCACCACCAAAATCAAACACTTTGAAGTTGTTTTTCGTACCCCATTTAATAATTTCCCACGGTAAGACATCATTTGGTCTATATGCTAGATATTTTTCATCGCTCGCAGCATACCAGTCATAAATGCAATTTTTAAATGTAAATACTATACGGAAGGCTATTATTTTGTTATCAAGAGTGGCTGTAAAAACTCGTGCTAATTTGTTTTTCGAAAATATTTCAATTGCATGTTTAAAAAATAGTAAAGAAGGAACAGGTAAGCCTTTTTTCTTATATAAATTTTCTAGTAAACTATAAATCTTTGCTAATCTAACATCATCAACATCATCTAATAGATTAATTAACAGGCCATTACGGAGGCCTTTTTTTATTTCTTTTTTCCTGTTCTTATGAATCTCACTCCATAAAACATTTTCACTCTTATTCAAATCTATGATAATATCAAGATGTTCTTCATATTTAAATCTTGTTTGTTCAAAAGCATTAGTAATTTTTTCAACTGAGAAAATATTTCTAATTTGGGAATAGATTGCCTTGCCCTTGATAAGATTGTTGTATTCTTCTAATAAAAGGATTGCTACAATATTGTCATAGACTAATGGCCCCCCTCTAACAATTGAACGAACTGTAAAACTTCCTAATATTCCCCTATATTCTTTCTGGATAACTGCAAGTAATACTCCTTTAATGATATTATTTTCAACTGCAAACAATGCAAAAGGCTCCAATAACTCAGTTTTAAAACAGACTTCAAAAAACGCAGGTGTTTGAAAAACATTACCATCTGGATGCTCATTTATAAAAGTCCTCCAGGAATCGAAATTTATTTCTGCGTAATTTGATATTATTTTCATCTCAAAAAGAGAAAAATAGGGCTAATGATTATTAATTGAATTATTATAAAACTGTATTATCCTTTTACTAATTCTTTCGGAATCTAATCCTAATTCAAATATCCGTTCCCTACCTCTTGTTTTTCCAACTTCTTTTGCAAATTGAAGAGCGTGTCGTATACTCTTTGACATAGATAATGGGTCAAATGATGTTATAAAATGTCCTGAAATTTCACCTAGCAGCCAATCCACATCTCCTACATTTGTTGACACAATTGGGCAATTGCAAGCCATAGCTTCTTTTACAACATTTGGGGAGCCTTCACGAAATGAAGTAAGCACAAATAGATCCACTGCATTGAGATATATTGGAATTTCTTCATGCTTTACAGGATATGGAATCAATATCTCTATATTGCTGTTGTCCAAAATTTTAGAAGCACTTTCTAATAATGGATAATTCTTACGTGAATTATTCCTATTTCCAAGAAAAAGTATATACTTCTTCGATTGATTAAGTCCCAACTCCTTTCTGCAGTTAGCTTTATTTAATTCTTTAAAAACAGATTCGTCAATTCCATTTGGAATTATAATTGTATTTTTTTTATACCAAATATATTTAAGTAAGTTTTCTGACTTAACAATGATACCTGAAAGAAATCGTTGTAATAGTTTAGCAAGAATAATCTCTCTGTAACTTGAAAGCTTTCTTTTGCTTTTTTTATTAATGTCCCCATAGATATCACTTCCCATATATGAACAGATGACAAGTTTCCTTCGCCCTCCAAGTAAAGCTACCCAACCTGACAAGGCATAATGTGCATGTATCAAATCACATTTGTTGTTCTTCACATACTTACTTAATTCTGGAATGCTTTTAAGATATCCGAGAACACCTTTTCTTTTAATGGTGAAGTACTCTACTTTTATTCCTTTTCTTTCGAGTGAATCGCCCTGAGTTTTTATAAAAGGAGAAATTCTGAAATCTTTTGAATTCCCACTACAAACGAACAGAATTCTCATGATACTTTGCTTAAAATAAATTCTAGCCTGAGATCATAACACTGATTAGAAGTAAAGTCTCCTTCTTCATATTGCCATTTATTTTTGTTATACCGATATCGTCCAGGTTTGCCATTAACGAGCATTTGGAATGGATCTGATTGTCCGAAAATACATTGCATTTCATTAACCAGGTATCCCCGATCAGATTCAAATATATCTACAGCCTGGCTGTAAAAATGATGTTTATCAGTAATATCTCTTACATAATCCAGCAACTCCAGGGGTGGGTCTTCATAGCCTTTCAAGAGGGAGCCGCTGGTTTTTTCTTTTTTGCGCAGTTTTTTATGTGCAAAAAATGAGTCACCGACACGAATTACTCTCCATTCATAATTGTGGAATATAAATTCCTGGAAAATGACAAAACCTTTTTGAATATCCAACTTGACAGTTTGATATAATCGAATCTTTTTACCAATATCCGCCGGATGAAGAACATAATGCATTCCCCTTCTGAAAAAATTGCCTTTTTCCAGATTCGGACCGGATCTTCTCTTTGCCCCTTTTCTTCCAAAAGCGTCTTCAATATAGTTGCATGCTTCTTTTTTGGAATGCAAAAATGTGATTCCACTGCCAGATGCACCAATGTTAACTTTGGCAACTAGTGGAAATTCATGTTGTTCAATGAACTCAAGTGTTTCCTTCTTAAAATAGAAAACGTTCGTTTGAGGATGTGGAATCCTATTAGCTTTTAGCCAATAGGACAGGAAGCGCTTGTTTTCATAGATTAAGCATTCCTGAAGTGAGGGGTATACAGGCAAATGTAATGATTCGGTCAATATCGTAAGTCTCTCATCATAAAGATGCTTAAATGATGATGTAATACATGGAGGCTTACATAAAAAATATGCTGCATTAATATTTTCTTTTATTCTCTCAAACCAGTCAGCCTGACTCAAATTGACCACTTTGTAGTCAATCGCATTTTTTTTTCTTTTACAGGCCTTTACCCATAACGAATGATCATCGGGATTTTCATTAGCTAAAACTATTAATAAGGGCTTACTCACTTTATCTTGATTTCACTTTGTTAAAATATATTGCCTGACTCAATGCTATAAAAAAACTATTATTCGTTTCATTATTTATGAATGATTTTTCTAATCTCTCAATATCAAAAAGTTGGGAATTAGAGATCTCTTTTTCCAATTGATTTTTGTTATGTACAAAAGAAGCCTTTACAGCAAATGGATCTGATAAAGATGCTTTTTGTTTTAGTGCTCTTTTCTTTATATAAGCTTTTGTAATCCTGAACTTGCCAGTTGAAGTTAATAAATCTACAGGTTTATAACCTTTGTCCATAGCTATATGGCTGAATTCCGGATATGCTTTCCGGATAATATAGCTATAAAGCATTTGACCTTTGTATCGCTTCAAGGGATTATGTTCAAAAAAATCAGAATGAATTCCTGCCAGTTGACTTTGTAAAAGTTGATTGAAAAACTGGAAATCAAGAAACGGGGTACGATTGATCAAATATAAATGCTGATTTTTTATTTCTGCCCCAAAGTATTTTCTGAATACTTCTTCAAAAACAATAAGGTAAAACTTCTGATTCAATGTTAAACTTTTGAATTTGGAAGCAAATGCTGGAAAATCTTTTAAATCTTCTATTAAGCTCTCCCATTCTCTCTTAAAACAAATATTGTTCAGCCAATTATACTCTTGTGAAGATTTTAATGCAAAAATTGCGTCATCAAGACTCTTTGCTTTAAATAATCGGTACAGATTCGCACTGATAACCGTACCTGCAATATGAGCTGCTCTGAAAATTTCACTTCCAAAATTGCCTGTTACTAAAAAGTTGGCTTTTTTACTTAGTTCTTTTGCAGAAAATAAATAGTGGGCCCTTGCAAAAGTTGCAGTTCCTGAAGAATTTAAAACAAACTCAACACCATTAGAAAAACTCTGTTTATCAATATATTCCTTATCAAGCAGAAAGTGATTAAAAGCTATGTTTGCATTCCCAGATAGAGATTTGGCTACCTGGGTATCGGTAGATTCTGATGATCCGAAACTATAAGTCTCAAAATTTTTATTATGATATTTAGCGCAAGCTACTAGTGTTCTTCCGTCAAATCCACCGGTTAATGCGTGTATATACATGTTATCTGGAAAGTATATAGATGACCTATCGATGAAAAGATCAGAAAGATGATCTAGATCTTTCTTGGGTTTTCTAATATTGCAGCTAAAATAATCTTCAAATTGTATATGTTTTTGAGTGCTTAATTCTCCTTTTTCCCATTTCAAGTAGTTATTCGCTGGTAATAGACTAATTTTCTCAAAAGCAGAATGATTAAACAGAGGATAATTGAATAATATATTCTCCAGGATAAACCGTTTATCTCTAATCCATAAATTCAAATGGTTGGCAATAATTTCAGGTGAGGAGGAGAGATATAGTTTTTCTTTATGAATTGCAAAGTAAAGTGGAGGAATGCTGAATAAAGAGTTTCCTGAATAACAATCATTTGTTTTTTTGTCAAAGATGATAAAATAGTAATGTCCTTGAACCTTCTGAGTTATTTCAGTGATAAATGATCTAATCACCTCTGAGAACCGCTGGAGGTCAAATTCAGGGTCAAAAATCGGATCTCCCCAGAGATACAAAATAAACCTTCTATTCTTCTTGATATAAGTTTTAAGTTGGGGTTGAATCAGAAACAGGTCCTTATGAGGCAAAATTCTACCTCCCTTTATTTCAAAGAGAAAATCAATCATTCTTAAGGATTCTATTTGCGATACTTTGCATTGTAAGAATCTCAATTTCATTATTTGTCCGATAATCGAAGACCAACTTTAATACTGATGGAAGAACATATTTTAAATACCAGGGATTCATAGAAGGGTGAAACCAAAAATGACATACCAGTTTATGCTTAATTGCGGAATCGATAAATGATTTGGCCATTTTCAAGTATTGTTGTGCAGAAAAGTACTCTGGTTTTCCATCCATTGCGCTGGAACTTGGAATAGCTATTAATCCATATTTGTCCTTGTAAGGAAGATCCACATCATAATGCATGGGCTTTCGGTAAGAATTAAAACCTGCCTCCTTTAGTACCTCGTAATTGCCTGCCGTTCCACCAGGGAATACCATGGATTTAAGAGTTATCCTCTTGTTACTAGCCAATTTTTTACATCTCTCAAGTTCGGATTTAGCTAGTTCAGGAGTACAATTATTATATGAAAAATCAATATGAGAGAATGTATGGCAGGCTATTTCATGTTTTATAGGGCTTTCTAATATCTTATCTATTAAATCAGGGGCATACCAGGCCGGATCTTCCGTATAATCTGTACAAGGATCATGATCATACCAGTCACCCTCCTTATAGTGCCAGTTACGGTTTTCAAAAAATGCCGGACGGAACATTTCTGGGTGAGCTATCTCCTGCTCTTTTTTACATTGATCAAGAAACAAATGTCCCACTGTGGCCCAGCTTACGGGAATGCTGTAATCGTTAAATAATTTCAGAATTTCAGGAAAATTTTCTCTTTCCCGGAGACCCATTTCGGTCGCATTCTTTATAGACTTCGAGAATCGAAATGCCCAGGCCATTTCGAAGTCTGCTGAAAAAGAAATAATTCCTTTTTCAAAGGGAGACTTTATACTTTTGTTAATGCGAGGTTTGATTTTTATTTGAAAGAGGAAGCCTGTCAACTTTTTGCTGTAGATGTCTGGCATTAGATTCCTAAAACGGGTATATAGCCTTCTATTCATTAGGTTCTACAACTTTTGTAATAATACTCTGAAAATTAGCGAGCATTGAATCAACTGAAAATTTCCCTAGATGAGCTATGTAACTAGGATTCTTCCTGTCAAAATTACTGAAATGTGAGTCCAAATTCATCAAAATGTTTAATAATTGGTGGTGGTTTTTATAATCAAAAAGCAAAGAGGAACCCGGCCAAACCGTTTCTGGAATTCCACCCACATGAGTAGCGATAATTGGAAGACCGGCATACATGCCTTCTAAGATCGCATTAGAAACTCCTTCACCTCGTGAAGAATGAATCATATAATCGCTTATACCCAGGTATTCACTAATATTTTCAATTTGACCAATTAGTGAAACATGCTCTGTTAATCCAGATGCTTCAATATAGTTTTCATATTCAGGACGTAAATGTCCTTCTCCAATAATGATATAGTGAAAATCATTAGTTTTTTTGAATTTCTTGAGAGCTTTAAGTACAGTAAAGTAGTCCTTATAAGGAACTAAGTTTCCAACAGAAACAAATACATTTTCAGATACAAGTTCCCTCCCAAAAAGTTCTTTACGTTTATTAATTTTCTCCTTAACCGAGTAGTAAACTGAAAATTTGTTTTCAATACCATTATATAAAACCACTCGGTTCTTCCCGGGAACTAGATTATTTGCTCTTAAGCCGGCAAATGAGTTTGCCAATACATTCGGTGACAAATGGCAAATTAGGGTCCTTAAATAATGACTAGTTTTTTTAAGTCTTATCCCATGCTGAATTGATGCATTTATAAATCTGATACCAAACCTTTTCGAAATGATTAGTGAAAAAAGAGCTGTTTTGGAATCCCAGGAAATAATAATGTCAGGATGTAAGGAAAGAATGATCTCCTTTAAATCATGAAGAACTTGTTTCTTGGAATTACTTTTTAAGATGATTATTCGCTCTGCGTTAATATCATACTCATTTTGATAATTCTGACTGGAAGTTTTAAGACTAATAATGAATACATCATAAGTCTTTTGTAGCAGCTGCTGCGTAAGAATAAAGATTTGACGTTCTTTACCTCCTCGGCGTATTGTATCAGTAGTGAAGAGGATTCTCACATATTATCGGTTGAGATTCCTAGATTAGCTTGCATGGAATAGGAAGTCATTAAGAATAAAAGAATAATTCTTGTAGCTGAAATGTTGATTATTTGCGATTAATGCAGCTTTTGCAATCTTACTATTTAGATTTTTATTATTTATAATCTCATCTATTTTAATAGCAATATCTTTGGGTCTAAGTGTATCAATGAAGTAGATGTTATTTCTATCAGTCAGATACATTTCAGCATCACTGATTTTGGTGGAAAGAACAGGCACTCCGGAATTCAGATATTCAGCTAATTTGGTTGAAAATCCAAAGTTGGTTTGAAGATTTAATGGTCTCGGCAGAATCAATAGATTTTGTAATTTGAGCATATTAGTAATATCCTGAGCTGGTAGATTTCCATGGTATTTGACTATGTCTGTTAGTTGATAATCATTAATCGTTTTGTTAAGATGGAGTTTTTCAGATCTTGTAATGGGTCCATATAGGTTTACTTCAATTCTAATTTTTTTATGTTTCAATAGACATATTGATTTTATGAAAGATAGGACACCGTCTCTTTTATTTGAAATTGTTCCAGCATATGCAATTCTAAAACAATCATTCCATTGCATTTTTTTTTGAATAATAGTGATCATATCAGTGTCGGCAAGTATAGGAATCCTTATGGTATTATTATTCAATTTCTTATACAGTCCTTCCATTCGAGTACTGATGCAGATCATTCCATCAAAGAACTGTTCAATAAAATCCGTCAAAAAACTCGGAATAAGATTAATACTCCAAATAAATGGGAAAAGCATTTTATAGTGAAGTGATGAAGGGAATGGTAAATTTAATGCTTTAGCAAAATGGAGTTCGTTTTTTTCTATGAATACGACTCTCTTTTTATATATTTTTAAATAGAATAATGTAATAAAACTCAAAGAAAAATTGCTAGGATAAAGCAAAAATCTACTTTGATCTTGTCCCTTATGAAATATATCAACTATTTCTCTCAAATAATTCAAATCACGACGAAACCGAATATCTTTAAGTATGGGTATAACTTTCTTATTTGTATAGTTTTGCGATTTAGATTTTAAAATATAAACATTATTTGAATACTGCTCGATTTCTTCCTCATTCAATTTATTATATATAGCAGAGGTAATTAGTACTTTAGTGGCAGTAGTGGAAATTGCTTTTGAATAATTCAAGATCCTATTCCAAGAAGCGCCTGATTTATTATCAAGATCTATATCTGTTAAAATGATTAGAGCCTTCTGATTCTGCTTCACTTTTACTTTGTTTTGTGTTTGAATCACGTTCCTTGATTATTTCAATAGCAAGTTGAGCCTTCAAGGCCGATGAAAATTTTCTTCTGGGTTTTTCATGATTTACTGGCTAAAATTTCAGTTATAATTTCCAACTTAACCAGTGGTCCTGATTTTGGGGAGTATCATATTCCATGACATATAGAAATAATAACTTCCACATAATAGTGTAATCCAACTATATCGACTCGGAATTAGGAAGTAAAATGTAACGATGATTAAATAGAATAATAAAATTCCGTAGAAATAAAAAGCATGAACTTTGATTAATGGATTGCTGGTTTTATTAATATTTATCCTTTGCATAAAAAGGGAAACTTACTCCTTTGCTCCGATTCCTGCTACCTATGGCCGGATAGATCATTTTAGCCGTCATAATAGGCTTACTTAAGAATATCATTACGAAGATGGGTGCTGTATAGATGGATTGTGAAAATAGTTGAATAAATAGTGCTAATAAAGCAAAAAGTATAAAAGTGAATCGCCTTTGTGAATGGCGAATATTCAGTTTATTAAGTGAAATAATAATGAAAGAAAAATAAAAAATGAATCCTACGAGACCTATTTTTGCAGCTAAAGCAGGAAAACCATAACCTGGATAGAAAGCGGCCTCTTTTTTGGGATCTGCTTTAGTCGCTGACACAAAACCTCTACCGGTGAGTGGATAAGTTTTTACGACGTTCCAGCTTCTTAAAGCGCCTTTGATTCTGCCAGAACCTTCACTCAATTCTGTGGTAATTTCATTTTCAATCTTTGATTCCAGTTTCTCCTCCATGAATTCCAGTGATGTATAAAGAAGCATAAAAACATATATTGAGACTGGTATTACGATGAACTTAGCTAAAATATTAAATCTGGAGAATACAATAAAGTAGCTAAATAAAACAAACAAGCCCAAATAACCCGCACTACTAAAAGTTGTAATTAGAGCAAACAATAGGATTATGTTTTTTGTACTTAATAATCGAGCTTGAGTTATCAAGTTTATTATTAATGATAAAATCAAAAAGACTGCCCAATTACCAGGTTCAGTAGTTGGTCCTGGATTTCGAATTAAGCCCATAGCTGTTGCACTTTCGTAGGTATAAAAGAAAAACTGTTCGTTCTTTTCAGAAAAATAAGGAGCGGGGATCGATAAAGCTAAATGTTGTGTCCATTGATAAAAGTCTGAAGATAAATTTGTTAATATCCAAAAGACAATACTTACAAGCGCGAAGAAAGTAATAATGTTTGAAAATAATCTTAGAGACTTCATTCCCACAATTACTAAGATAAAAAATGGGAAATATAGAAGCACTGCAATATTGTAAAGAATTGTACTGATCTTGCCTGCTCCAAAGATTAGAGTTTGTGTTAATCCAATAACTAAGAGATATATAGTGCTTAGAATAATAATTTTATTAAATTTCAGTTTCGTTTTAAGAGTAATATAAATGGAAAGAATAAATACAGCAAGAAGGTAAAGCTCTTTCTGAAGAGTAAAATGGCTATAGATTGAATAACCAAAGACCAGAAAAACTAAGAAATAATCTCTAATGTTATTGGATTTTGTCATACAAGCTTATCTGCTTCTAATTGAATTTATATGATAGTTAACTTCACATAATTATTTAGCGGTAAAAGTCTTATAGTTCCAAATATTCTATGAGCTTTTTTAGTATTCTCCTAAGATTAATCCATTTCAAGAAAGGATATTTCTTGATCCTTATATACCTGGTCCTATTTATTGAAATACTCTGAATTCTGCTGTTAATAGTACTATTGTATTTGTAGTTGGTAAACTTGTTGTAATAATTAAAAAGTTCAATTTGTTTATTATAAACGAAATCAAAGGGATAATCAGGATTAAAAGAATTTGATTGTAGAGATTTTCTATATACGGACATTGGTTCATTTAAATACTTTACTTTGCCTTTGTCTGCCAATATGAGTTGTATTGCTAAATCAAAATTATGTGATTTGTAAATCCAGTCGGGGTATGTCATCAAAGAATTTCTAAAAAGCATGCTACCTGTCGCCATGGACCAATTCATTATTATTTCTTCGATTGAGATGATATCTTTTTGGTCCCGAGGATTAAAATAACTTGGGGGTATATTGTGATCTTCATATATGACAATACTATTATGACAGCATAAGGAGAAATCTTGATACGATTTCATAAAATCAACTTGCTTTTGAAGTTTCTGGGAATCAATCCAATAATCATCTGCGTCAAGTAATGCAACATATGTTCCTTTCGCTTCTTTTAGAGTGTCAAAAACATTCTTCTTCATTCCCAGATTATGATCTCTCAGAAGTAATTTAATTCTCTCAGGAAACAAGTCTAAATAACGAATACAAATACCACGAGTATTATCTTGAGACATATCTTCTCCAATAATAATTTCATAGTTAAAGTCAGTTCTTTGCATCAGCACACTTTCTATTGCTTTTGCAATGAACCGCTCAAAATTATATGCAAAAATACAAACACTTACAACTGGGTAATTATTTGCCATAGGATGTTTGATTTAGTATAATTTTCCTAAGTTTATTCAAAATATTTTTAAGAATGTACTTCCTCTTATTAGGAAGTAGATTTGTATAATGAAGTGTCTTTGGCGGTAATTTGGAGGAACCTTGGTGAAAAAGACTTGTGAGATCTCGATAATAGTTAATATCCATGCCAATATTCTGTTCATTATCTTTGAGTTTGTTAGTTGCCCAAAGTAAGTGTTCAGGATGGATAATACTCAGGGAGTTTTCTACAATAGGATCATTAGGAAATGTTGAAGCAATCTTCTTCTTTACGAAGAAAATAATATTTTGTTTATACCAAAAACTAACCATTGGGTTTTCCCAGATTCTTTTTCTTATGGAATCAATAGGGATATAGTCAAATTTCCGGAAATGAATTGCCCAATATTCTAACCAATTCTCATTCACGTGGTCTGTTCCTCCTTGGTAAGGAGGCGCTGCAGAAAAAAGAATTATATCACCGAGTTGAGTTAATTTTCGAATAAACGCTTCGGATCGGTCAAAGGGCAAATGCTCTGCCACTTCCAAACATTCTACTAAATCAAATTTTCGATTAATATCAAAATCAGAATTAAGATCTAAGGGTATGAAGTTCTCTTTTTCAATTAAGATATCATTCATATCTATATAATCGCCATCAATTCCAAGATAATCATCAATTCCAATTTCTTTCCAGGCCTTAAGCCAAGTGCCTATCCCACAGCCAATATCTATAATGCTTCTTGGCTTAATCTCTTCAAGAACAATAGGAGTTATTATCCTAGCAGCATTGTAGCTATCCCTTATCTGTATGTTATAAAAATGCTTATTGTAAATAGGTTTCATTTAGTTCAATTTATTATATCAACCATGCATTAGGGAGTAAATCTCCTGATTCAATACTTTTCTGAGCTTGTTTATTATTGTACCAAAGCTTTGGCGCAATAATAATCTTCTTAGGGGTTTTATTTAGCCAAGCTCCCCACCAGCTAAATGAACTATTTGAAATAATGTTATGTTTGCATTTTGACATGAGGAACAGATCGACATGATCACCAATATCCAGATTATTTGTAATAATTGTGAACCGATGTTTTTCGGAACGGAAATATATTTTACACCATTCAGGGTCATCAGAAAATATAAATAAAGATGAGTTATGAATCCTTTCTGATATTATGTTTATTGCGGTTCTATAATATTCTAATTCAGGTAATTTAAAAAAATTATTATTCAAAAAGTCTCCTCTTCTTACGTGTATAGATACTGAGTTGGTATTTTCTATCAGATTTAAGATCCTAATATTTGTCTCTTCAAGCTCGTCTTTCAAAGAATATTCGGATCGAAGGGTTGTTTCTATACCTTTAAAATAATTTGGATTAATCCAATATCCCTCAAGGTATAGATCACCTCGATGTTTAAATATGTCAGGATAGAAGTTGTGAAATGTCCGTTCTTTGATATGGGTTTTATTATAATATTCAAAACCTGAGAAATTCAATCTTCTTTTAATTTTTGCACGTATAGTATTAGATCTATAACCTTTTAATTGATCCATTTCAGATGGAGAGGCCTTGGTTGAAATAATATTAAATTTATCTAAGAGAAATCTTCGATCATCGTTTTCTTCATAATAAGATAAATCAAGTTTCAATGAGGTATTTAATTGAATTGAAAGTGCTTTTGCTGCAGCATACTGAAATAATTGATTTCCTAATCCTGAGGTGATTTGGACTATTATCATTCAAGAGTTGCTAATACAGTACTCAGTAATTGCTCATAGATATCAACATCAGATTCGTGCAATATGCAGACATCATAATAATGTATAGGGCATGCAGGTGATTTTATATAATTATTTAATTGCCTGTTAATCACTTTGTCATCCAAATTGGCGCTTATTATTAAGTTTGATTTATTGTCATAGTATACAATCTTTCTGTACCCACACTCTAAAAGAAAATTAAAAACCGAGGTAATATTTTCATCATTAGTCATTTCAAAGCTTACATCATATTCAATGAATAGCACTGGATGGAATTCTGAAATAGATTTAAAGCCTCCCTTAAGGATTGAGAAATCAAAACCATCTGTATCGATTTTAAGAAACTTAGGATTTTGAATGCTCTTATCATTTATAAATGAATCAAGTGTATTTATTTCAATTGTGGATGTTCCATTAATACTCTCAATTGACATTGTGCCATCAATGGTCTGCGTATTAGCCTTTATCTCCTCACGCTTTTCTCCTAAGAATAAATTATAAATACTAACAGACTGAAACTGCTTGCAATTTCTTATCAAGAGTTTATAATAATAACTGTCTCCTTCAATGGCATGAATATGATTTTTAATTCCAGTGGACCTAATTAAGGCAATAGAATCCCCAACATTAGCCCCAACATCAATAATTTCACATTCTCTGTATTTATTTGAAACCAATTCTGATATATGGGATAGATTGCTTGAATATCCTGGACATGCTTTAATATACGTAGGTAGCTTATGCTGTTCATTTAAAACTAAGTTGAATCCTTTTAAATTAAAAGTAATAATCGATTGTGTGAAAAGTGGTTTAGCTTTCTGATTTCTGATGAGCTTAATCCTGATCCCAAAAATCCTTTGCAATACATTATTTGGATTGAAAAATTTCATACTAATAGGCAAGCCAGTGATTGAAGATCTTCATTTTCTCAATTTTCTCATTTGTGTTTGTAAGCCAATTATAATGGACAATGAAGGCTTTCTCTTTTATTACTCTATAATTCTCGTACCAATAAGTGCCGTTAGGGAATAAGTCCCTATTCAGAATATTGTATTTAAATGATCTGTATTTCAATAACTTTTGCAAAAGTACCTGATCATTATTGAATATGTTGATTAATTTTCCAAGATGATATAAGTAAAACAGATCATTTGAGGCTTTGGTGCTTTTTAAATAATAAAATCCTGAGCATAACATTTCCACGCAATTGTCTTTCAAATTATGGATCGGTATTGTTGATTTATCATCGCATTGAATAGCAAGATCATATCCATCTTGTTGATTTATTAGATAAGGAAAAGGATTCTTAAGAAAAACTATATCTGCATCTGAGAACAGTACATTTTTACCTCTAGACATTACTTCATACGCCATAATTAGTTTAGGCAAAGTAATATCCCTCCAGTATTTTCCACTATAGTCAATATTTTCTAGTGGACTGGTTTTAAAAAACTTGGGATTTTCCCATAAGAGACATTTTATATTGAAAGATGAGAGATACTCAATTTGTTCCAGTGTACTAACGAATACTAATATGTTAGAAGTCAAATCAAGTTTTTGCAAATGAAGGATCCAGTTGACAAGTAATTTAGAATAGCCAGGATTACTAAAAGTTACGATTAAATTTTCAGGCAAATCGTCCAAATTAAAGTCTGTATGGGGTCCGATTTTTCCTAATCGGAGCTTTCCAAACAGTTGATAGTACCACTCTGAAAGAATTATTCGTTCTATTCTATTCTTTAAGGCGTGCTTAATAATCATTGTTTTCGTGCTTCAATAATTAAATGATTAAGAGGATATGTACTCCTGCTACTTCTTGGTTCCAATTCATAGTGATGCCAATCACTTATTTTGCTTTTGCCGTGAGCTTTTACTTCAACATCAACAAATCCATTATTTACTAGTAATTTTGAAAGGTCAAATTTATCGTAAAACCAGTAGTGAATTTGTCCCGACATTCTGAACTTCCCAATTCTATAGAATTCTATATGCTTTTTACAAAAGCGACCCCGTATGATATTTATATGTTTCTTTAACAAAGATTTGAATGAAGAATTTTCAGAATTCAGGCTTTCTTGGTTTAATAACTGCTCAACTACAGCACCATTCCTGTTTATTATAAACTCTGCATTTCGAATCTCCTTATTCGTAAGATATTCCCCCATCATACCACCAGGATAATTTCTCATAAATTGGTCGAAGATTTCAATTTTCAGCCACTCATGGTTTTCTGTTGCTATAGAATCATTTTTTAACGCCGCATTCAATTGCCTCAAATATGATTTTACCGTCTCTTCTAGATCAGGAACTACCACCCGCAAAATGCCGCCTGATTTCATTACTCTATAACACTCTGAGATGATAAATTCACCTTTGGATTTTGAAAAATGTTCTAATACATTATTATGATAGACTACATCAAATTCATTATCTAGGAAAGGTATGCCTTCTAATAAATTATGTTTTATAACTTCATCTGATTTTGACTCGAAATCTATATTAATCCAATCCTTATGGAAAATATCTCCACATCCTAGATTGATCATTTTTATTTTGCCCATATACCTTTTGCATTATTAGATATTATCTTTTTATATTGGATGGGAGCCCATATTGCATTGATCAATCCGATTATTGTACCCGCAATAAGGATCCCAATTAGTCCCATTTTACTTGATCCTAGAAACAGACATAGAGGTATAAATATAATTCCCTCTATTAATGCAATTGTTAGTTGTAATCTTATTTTTCCTATTCCATTAATAAATTGCATGAAAATAGATGTCCAGGTAAGTAAGATATTATTTAATCCGAGAAATAGGAGAATTTCAAAGGATACTTTTACTTTTTCACCTACCCATAATTTAAAGAATAAACTGCCAGTCGCTACCAAAATTAAAGAACCTAACGAAAATATAATCCAAATTTTTACAAGTTTCCGGATAGTTCTTTTTATCCATTCATTGTCACCTTTCTCATTGGCTTCTGTGATTGCGGACCAAAATGGATATAGTAAAATCGAAAAGCTTAAAGTGGTTATACTCATGTATTTAAATGCAAGATTATATTCAGTGACAACACTTGGACTGAATAGCTGAGCTACTATGATTATTGTTGATTGATATATTAGCAAAGTAGTGATTTGAATTATAAAGAACGTTATACCAAGGGAAAATAAATCCTTTGATGCTGAGAATCTCACATATTTTATTGAAGGAGATAGGAAAGAGTACTTTCTATAATAAAGGACAATCGAAATAATTAGTAAGATCGGTATGATTTTGCCTGAATACACAATTCCTAATGCTAAAAGAGACCCATTTGTAGTTATTGATAATAGGTATATTATTGCTAATCCTAGCAGACTGCTGAGTACCCCAATTAAATCACTAAATGCATTGCGTTGGTTTGCTACAAGAATTGTGTTTATTAAGGAAAGCACGAATTTCAAGACAAAAAAAAGTATTACATATGTAAATAGTAAATTAATTTGGGCTCTGTAGCTTTCAGGTGCATTTAGGATTTTATACCAACTGACATGTGGTCTTATAATGAAATAAATTGCGAGTATTAATATTGATACTATCAATATAAATACATAAGCACTAGATACATAAATTCTAGCTTTTTCTATTTCATGGTTAGCGATGGCAATGGCAAGGTGATTCCTTAGACCATTTCCTATGCCGAAATCAAAAAAGTACAACCAAGTAATTAATGAGCTAAGCGTAAGCCATAAGCCATATTCAAGAGGGGTGATATAATTAAGTGAGATAGGTACAATTACAAAACTAATTAGAATACCAATTCCTTTAAAAACAAAAGAACCCAGGATATTTTTTTTAGCAATTACTGTTCGTGAATGCCCTTTATTAATAAAGTTCAACAAGAATAGAAAAGTGAAATTTTTGAAAGTCTTCAATACTCTGTTTTAAGATATATCTGGATATCTGTGATTGACAGCCTGCCTCTAGGACATGTAGGTTTATGCAAATGGTTCAAGTTTGATTAGGATTTCTGTTATAACTAGTTTTGCTTAGCTTGAACGTGGGATATGGGTAATCAATTATCTTTACAATATTTCAATGCTTGAACTTCTCCCACCTGGAAATTGTACAGATTTTAAGTTTTTTCATCGTAGTAATCTTTTGCATACTTGTAGTCGTAATAACCATAATTGTAACCTTGGCTATAACCATAATAATAGCTGTATCCAAGACTTTTTGATGGTTTGATATCATTTATTACAAGGACCAGATTGGGTAAGCGATCCTCCTGCTGCATAAGGTTGGCAACATTAATTACATCTTTGTGACTGTAGTTTTGCCTTATCGCATACAGGGTGGTATGGACAAATTTGCTCAGTGATAATGAATCGGATACAAGTGCCAGAGGCGGTGTATCAAGAATTATATAATCATATTGTTTTACAAGTTCATTAAATAGTTGTTCCATCTCTTTTGTTTCAATTAATTCAGATGGATTGGGTGGAACAGGTCCGGCAGGCATTAAATCAAGATTGTCTATTGATGTAGAAAAAATGCAATCCTTGATAGTCTTTTCTCCGATGATAATTGAAGATAATCCCGTTTTATTATTCACGTTGAATATTTTGTGCAATGATGGCCTTCTCAGATCACAGCCAACCAGTAATACTCGCTTGTTATTCATGGCAAAAATTGCAGCAAGATTGGCAGCTATGAAGGTTTTACCCTCTCCGCTGACACTTGAAGTAACCATAATCACTTTTTGTTCAGGATCCCGGAGTATAAACTGGAGATTGGTTCGGATTCTCCTCAGGGACTCTGCAAAAGAAGAGTTAGGTGCGTCTTTTATCGGCAAATCACCTGGACCTGGGGCATGTCCAACTATGCCAATAAGAGGGATAGAGCTGTTGTCTGTTATGTCTTCTCTCTCCCGGATTCGTGTATCCAGCAGATCCCATAAGAAAAAGATAACTGCAGGCAGCAGCAACCCTAGCATGATGGCAATGAGCAGGATAAGCATCTTGTTATTTCCAACCTGGATGACCTGGTCGTATCGTGCCAGATCGATGGAGCGGATATTAGAAATGGTGGATGCCTTTTGTATGCCGGCCTCGGCACGCTTTTGAAGAAGATAAGTATAAAACTGGTTGTAGAGGTCGTATTTGCGTTTGATATTAAGTAATTGTTGTTCATTCAGCGGAAGGGTTTTTAATTGGTCAAGCACAGACCTTTCTTCTGTAGTGATCTGATCCATGATCAGAACATTGTTATATATCAAACCTTTAATAACTTCCAGGATACGCATCCTGGCTGCGCTTATTCGCTCATTAATACTCTCCAGTCCCGGGTTATCCTGCTGAACGGTATAGTCAAGATTTTCACGTGTTTCATATAACTTTTGTAATTCCTGGACGGCACCTATTAAAACCTGGTCGTTAGCATCGGCCAGTGTAGGTGAAATAAGGGTTTTGGGATCATTACGCTCCTCAACATAGGATTGAAGGTAACTGTAATAGTTCTCCTTCAACTTTAATTTTGTTTTTTGTTCGTGAAAACTTTTAAGTTTTTCATAAGCCATTTCGCCCTCGCGACTTAGATTGATCACGTTGTTGGAGAGCCTAAAAGTTAACAATTGATCTTCAGCCTGTGTGAGGGAGTCCAGAATGATATCAATCTGTTCATCAATGAAAATAAAAGTATTCTCTGCGATTTCCTGTTTTCTTTCAAGACCTGACAAAATATATGTTTTACTTATAGTATTCAGGAAATCAACTTCCCTCTCACCAACAGGGCCCTCGGACCGGATGGTAATTATCGTTCCTTCTTTGTCAGCGGTTTCAACCTGGAGTTTATTTTTGTAATACTTTGCGAGGGTGACTGGATCATTTACGACGAAGTGATAGGTATTATACCCACTCATTTCGGGAATCCGTGTAATACTAAAATTCCATCCTTGGATATTCAGCTCCTGGTCATACATCAGCAGGGTATCCAATACATTTTCCTGGTAGAGGCGGAATGTAATCTCATCGATATAATCAATAAACCATTTCTGGTTTTTATACCAATTGGCTGAATCATTGAGGATATGCAGTTTAAAGCGTGGATTGTCATAAAGGGGCCGTTCACGAATACGGCCATGTGCAGTCCAGAAAATCTCCTGGTCTAAACTGTCCACAGTCCTTTTTGTAATGGAAAATGAGCTAAGTTTGGCCACCTCGTTGGCCATATCAGCCTGTCTTCGCCAATATCTAACTGCCCTTAATTCACCCAGTATGTCATTGGAGGCCTGTCCTTCCTCAATAATCAAAGTTGCAGTTGCCTGGTATTGCGGAATGGTATAACGGATTTTAAAGAATGCAATGCCAAGTGCCACTCCAAGTGTAATAAAAAACCAGTACCAGTTTGATAAAAAAAGGAAGAGATGCTTCTTCCAGTTTATTGGTTTCTCTTCCTTCGGGTAGGGATGTGACGGGTAGCCGTAATTGCTTTCAGGATATCCCGGGCCGGTTGGTGGCGGCTGGTTATTTGTATGCTGATTCATATTTATTGGCTAGTTGGTGTTTATGAAGCTAAGCAAAAGGATCAATGTGGAGACCGTGCTGAGTGTAGTGGTAATAAGGAGCGAGGTTGTAGGTATATTTAGCTGGAATGGTTTGCTTTTAATGGGTTCTACAATCACAATATCGTTTGGCAACAGGAAATAGCCTTCTGATTGAAGTAGATTTTTGTCCTGGAGGTTTATGCGGAAGGTGTGGGTGCCTTCTTTGGTGGGACGTACCACTAAAACTCTTTTCCTGTTACCATAGTCGGTAATATCGCTTGCCATACCAATGGCCTCCAAAACGGTCAGCTGGTTATTGTAATTAGTAAAGCTGCCCGGGTGGTTCACTTCGCCGATAACTGTGAATTTGAAACTTAAAAGCTTGATATTGATGACAGCATCCTTCAGATATTGTTTTGCTCTTTCTTCAACCGACTTTTTTATTTCATCAGTAGTCAGTCCATACACCTTCACCTCTCCCAAAATGGGTATTGATATGGTGCCGGAGTTGCTTACAGTATAACCAAAAACATAAATATTACTTGCATCCCTAAAGGTATTATAACCTGATGTTTGAGAGCCGGGATTTAATATTTCATTCATCTCCGGATTCAGGGTAAAAATATCCACATAAAGAATATCCTGGTACTGAATTCTATAATCTGGTCGCTCCATCGGAAAAAACTGCTGCACTGAAGTGGTGTCTAAATTGGAGAGATACATGAGTTCTTTTTGGGAGGTGCAGCTTCCAAAAACAATGATGGCAACAATGAATGCTGTTGCCAGTTTAATCAGGGTCTTCATATGGGGTTAGTTTTTTAGATCAGTCCTGTTTACTAAGATAGGCATTATACATAAGATCAATGCCTTGGGCAAGTTCGATGGCGTGTTTGAATCCCAGTCCATGCAAAAGGTCCACGTTGGTGAGTTTACGCATGGTGCCATCGGGTTTGTCGGTGTTGAAGTGGATCTCGCCTTTGTAGTCCAGGGATTCTTTGATTTTTAAGGCCAGGTCCTTGATAGAGATCTCGATGCCGGTGCCGATGTTCACGAAATGGATTTTTCGCGGATCATTTTTTTCTTTGGGTTCCGGAGTGAAGCTGTTGATCTGTTTGATGTCCACATTTTCCATCATAAATACGCAGGCGGCGGCCATATCTTCGGAGTACATGAATTCACGCATGGGTTTTCCGGTTCCCCAGATCTCTACGGAGGCTTTGTTGTTGGTTTGCGTAATGCCGTATTTGCTTAGGACTTTGAGGATTTCATCTTTCGTGTTGTTTCCATTGGTACCTTCAATGGGATTCACATCAAGGTCCGTCTTAATCATATCCCAATACCCATTCTCAAGGCATTTGCCCAGGTGGATCTTACGAAGGAGGGCGGGGAGGACGTGGGATTTTTCCAGGTCGAAGTTGTCGTTGGGCCCGTAGAGGTTGGTGGGCATCACTGCGATGAAGTTGGTGCCGTACTGGATGTTGTAGGATTCGCACAGCTTCATGCCTGCGATCTTGGCGATGGCATAAGGCTCGTTGGTGTACTCCAGTGGACCGGTGAGCATGTACTCTTCCTTCATAGGTTGAGGGGCCTCCCTGGGATAGATGCAGGTAGATCCCAGGAACAAGAGCTTTTTTACCCCATTCTCGTAAGCCTGGTGGATTACGTTGTTCTGGATCATCAGGTTCAGGTAGATGAATTCACCCCGGTAGGTGTTGTTAGCGATTACACCACCCACCTTGGCTGCAGCCAGGATCACATAGTCGGGTTTTTCTTTCTCGAAGAATCCCTTTACTTCGGCCTGGTTGGTGAGATCCATTTCGCTGATATCCCTGGCGAGCAGATTGGTGTATCCCTTGCTTGTCAGGGTTTTTGTGATGGCTGAACCTACAAGCCCCGTATGTCCAGCTATATATATTTTGGAATTCTTTTCCATAGTTTTATTCCTATTAATATTCTTTCAGGCAATTAAATAAGCCTGCCTTAGCACGATTAGCGAAGCTAATTGATGCAGCAGCGTTTTAATGTGCCCGAAAGAATATTTTGTGTTCCTATTCAAAGTAATTCAGGGTCTTGTATCCGCCTTCCTGCAGATAGCTCTCCTTTTTCATCAGGTGGATATCGGACTGCATCATATCTTTGATGAGACCGTTGAGGTCGTATTCGGGTACCCAGCCCAGTTTTTTCCTGGCTTTGCCCGGATTACCAATCAGGAGGTCTACTTCACTTGGGCGGTAGTAGGCGGGATCGACGCTGACAACAGTGGTTTTTGCATTGATTTTCTTCCATATGACCGACATGAAACTTTCACCTACCTTTTCGGAGAAGATCTTTTCATCCACGGAGGCAATGGTGGCAATCTCTTTTTCTTTCTCTCCGGTGAATTTCAACTCAAGACCGATCTCTTTAAACGACCTGTTGATGAATTCCCTTACTTCGGTAGTGACCCCGGTGGCGATCACATAATCATCCGGTTCGTCCTGTTGCAGGATAAGATACATGGCCTTGATGTAATCCTTGGCATGTCCCCAGTCACGTTTGGCCGACATATTCCCCACAAAAAGCTTCTCCTGCATCCCAAGAGCAATACGTGCAGTGGCCCTGGTGATCTTCCGGGTGACGAAAGTTTCTCCCCTGATGGGTGATTCGTGGTTGAAAAGGATCCCGTTACTCGCATGCATTCCGTAAGCTTCGCGGTAATTAACGGTGATCCAGTAGGCATACATTTTGGCTACGCCGTAGGGACTCCTGGGGTAGAAGGGGGTTTTTTCGTACTGGGGTACCTGCTGGACCAGTCCGTATAACTCCGAAGTACTGGCCTGGTAGATCCGGGATTTGTCTTTCATGCCCAGCAGCCTGACGGCTTCCAGGATACGGAGTGTACCCAGTCCGTCTGCATTGGCTGTGTATTCAGGTGAGTCGAAACTCACCTTTACATGGCTCATGGCGCCCAGGTTATAGATCTCGTCGGGCTGGGTCTCCTGGATGATCCGGGTGATGTTCATGGAATCGGTCAGATCGCCGTAATGTAATACAAAGTTTCGGTCTTCCACATGGGGATCCTGGTAGAGGTGGTCGATGCGATCGGTATTGAACATGGAAGCCCTTCGCTTGATACCATGTACAATGTATCCTTTCTTCAATAAAAATTCAGCCATGTAGGCTCCGTCCTGACCTGTGATTCCTGTGATTAATGCAACTTTTGACATAATATTTAGCTATCAGGTTTGTTTAATTTCTTTTTCAATATTGGAGTTAAATAATAACCACCTTTTTGAGTTGCTTCACCTCTGAACTCAATCAGGTTGGCTTCTTTTAGTTGTTTGATATATCGCTCGATGGTTTTGGTTGTTATCGCAGTTATTACTTCATAATCCGGGATTCTTTTCCCTTCTTCTTTTGCAATCGCATATAATAACGAGGTAAGCCTATTTTTAACAACATTTCTTACTCCCTCAATTTCCTCAATTGCTCCGACATTTACTCCAACATCCTCTTGCTTTTCTCTTGCCTTCAGTGGAATAATAGTCCTGAAGACATCATTTTCAGTAAGCTCAGGAATGCCTCCATGGCTGTATGCGCTGCAATATTTGAAAATGTTACGAACCCCGGAACCAAGTTCATCCGCTTCCCCGATTTCTTTGAAAAAACCATGTCTCTTTCTATGATCAGTTTGGCCGGGAAAGCATTGATATATTCCCTATGGATCAGCATATTCACAACTACTTCCCTGAAGATCCGCTCACGTATGCTGATACGTTTGTCGCCCTCCAGGTAAAACGGATCTGGCAGGTGCTTCCTTATAAAAGCCATCAAACGGTTATAACTGTCAATGAGGTTAGTTGAAGTCCGAGAGCTGCAGATAAGGAAATACCCTGTTTTCAGTATAAGTGGTCTGTTTTCTCAGGAATAGCTGGGATACTTGATCTGTATGCCGGGTTATATCCAGATCCCCGTCTTCATTCCGGTCGAATATCTTTCCGCTGGTATTATGAACCTGTGAGCTTTCCGGGATATAGGTGTAAATGACCTTCATTTCTTCGTAATCAATGATTTCTGGTGACAAGTAGAAAGAAGGACTGAGTTTCTGTGGGTTATTGGCTTGGGTAATCAGGTTGTTGACCATATCCTGAGCACCGTCTTCCAGAACGCCTTCCACAGTGCTGTCATTCTTAACACCCAGGAGTAAGTGACCACCTTTTCGGTTGAGAAAAGCACAAACGGATTCAAAGACATCTTTATTCATTTCAAATTGAGAAGTCTTAAACTCAACTTCGGTGCCTTCACCTTGTGTCAGTATCTCTTTAAGCTTTTCAGGGGTCATTTATTTAATGCCTCTTAGTGAAATCTGGATTTGGTATGTTATTCCTGACAGTAGAATCAGTTTAGTTTTGTTAGTAGCCGGTTGACATGGCTCCGCCGAGTCAGTCACAATGTCTGACTTCGTCAGGTTAGCTAAGTTAGTGGGGTTAGTAGTGTTAGGTTAAATCTAACGTTTTCTAACTCAACTAACGGTCCTAGCTTCTTTGATCTTCTCAATCAAAGAAGGATGTACCTCCACGACCAGGTTCTGGTCTATACTATCTATCCTAACCAATACCTTCTTTCTATCCCCGTCACTGATCAGTTCCCCTGTTAAACCTTTCAGGCTTCCGGCCGTGACTTCAACCCTGTCTCCCTTCTTCCGCGCTTCCCAGGTGGTTTCCACCTCTGCATTGCTGTCCACGATGATTTTCAGGTTGTCGATCTGCTCGGAGGGGATGGAGGCAGCTTTCCCTTCAAAGGTGATGTATTTTACCACCCCGTGTGTTTGAAGCACCTGGTCGTAATGGCGCCGGTCAATATTTACAAACACATAAGAGCTGAAGAGGGGGATCTCTACCATCTTCTTGCGGTCTGACCACTGACGCATGGTTTTTATCAGGGGGAGATAGGCATCAATACCCTGCTCCTGCAGTCTTTGAAAAGCCTGCTTTTCAAACCTGGGGCGGGTATATACAGCGTACCATTTAGGGGCCTGATCTACCTGCACGAAATCCATCTCACGTTCTCCTTCGGCATTAGGGTTAAGCTTTCAAATTTAACTTAAATATAATTATTCCTGCATAGTTTGGTTTCAATTTGTGCACGAATTAATCCACAATTTTCCTGCTTCGAATTCCAGCTGTTTTATTAGCTTTGCTTACACACTTTTAAGGAATGAAGATTATCTCTGTAGTGGGCGCCCGTCCAAATTTTATGAAGATTGCCCCGTTTATCAGGGCCATTGAAAAGCACAACACCACATCCGGCAATAAAGTAGAGCACCTCCTGGTGCATACCGGTCAGCATTACGACCACCAGATGTCGCAGAAGTTCTTCGACGATCTGAACATTCCGCCGGCTGATATACACCTTGGGGTAGGATCGGGGACCCATGCCCAGCAGGTGGGAAATACCATGATCGCTTTTGAGAAGGTGATTGCAGATGAGAAGCCCGACTGGGTGGTGGTGGTAGGGGATGTGAATGCAACCCTGGCCTGCTCGGTGACGGCCAAGAAGCAGCATGTGAAGTGCTGTCATATCGAGGCGGGACTTCGTTCGGGCGACTGGACCATGCCCGAGGAGATCAACCGGCTGGTGACCGACAGGCTTTCGGACCTGTTGCTTACTCCGGATACCCTTTCCATTGAAAACTTGAAGAAGGAAGGGGTTGAGGATTCGAAGATCGATTTTGTAGGGAACATCATGATCGATACCCTGGAAGGGCAACGTGAAACGGCTGCCGCATTAGAGATCCGTGATGTGCTGGTTTCTAATTTATTGATTGAAGGTTCTGCGATTCCTTCGGTGACTGAGGAGAATTATGCAGTGATGACCCTCCACCGGCCGTCCAATGTGGACCTTAAAGATATTTTTACACCGCTTGTTGATTTTCTGACCGGTGAGGTAGCGATTGATATGCCCCTTTTCTGGCCCATTCATCCCCGTGCCCGGAAGCAGCTGGAGTTGTTCGGCCTATGGGATAAAGTGGTTTCGACGCCTAACCTGGTGCTGTTGCGACCCATTGGGTATCATGACATGCTGCGGCTGAACATGAACGCAAAATTGTTCCTGACCGACAGCGGCGGATTGCAAGAGGAGTGCACCGTGCTGGGAACACCCTGCCTGACCCTGCGATGGAATACAGAGCGACCTATTACTTTGTATGAACACGGTGGTGCCAGTGTGCTGGTGGGGAACAATGTGGAACGTATCCGTGAAGAGTACCAGAATGCGTTGGTGAAGGAGCGCAAGCCTGTTCGACCCGAGCTGTGGGACGGTAAAACTGCTGAACGATGTCTTGAGGCCATTCTTAAGGCTTCCTGATGTGCATCAGTTATCCTTCTTGTATGGGGAACCTTTTGAAGATTAAATATCTAACCTGCATCTATCTGTTCATTATATTGCTGGGGACGGTATTGCCCTTAAATAGTGGTTCGTCACCCCTGAATGATCATTACACCCTGCATATTCGCTGGGACTATTTGCTGCATGTGTTGGTATATGTACCGTTACCACTTCTACTGGGGCTCAGTTTGATGAAGAGATCCCGGGAACAAAAACAAAAGTTCAAGGCAATCCGTTTCTGGGCACAGATAGTGTTGCTTAGCCTGTTTATCACAACCCTGTTTGAATGTTTGCAGATGGTCATTCCATACCGGGCTTTTAACATCAATGACCTGGTGGCAAATGGGGTGGGAGCAATGCTGGGTTTGGTGGGGTTACTGGTTTGCAGAAAAAGCGTATTCCATTTTATTTCAGAAAGGCTTTAACGGCGCAATCCCAGGAGGACTCCTTTCACGATATTCTGGATGATGGATTTGTCAGAAACTGTTCGAATGTTTGAAAATGATAGCTCTTTTCAATGAGGGCATTTATAAATTGATTTTCAATTGTCTTCGGATGACATTATATGTTTATCTTCCAGTATCCTCCCTTAGCTGGTCCTATTCGTGTTATCAAATCCATTCTTTTCAATTTAGCAATATTTGTTTCTGTTTTTCTTTCAGAAATATTAATGATCACGGCTATTTCCCTTCCAGAAATATATGGGTTATCATACATGGCTACCAGAATTTTGAATTGATTGTCTGTCAGCTTTTCTCCGACCTTTCTCCTAACTTCCTCCCACTTCGATTCATGTACTATCGTTTTAATATCTTGAGCTTTTAATGGAATGATGGTTTTAAAAACATCATCTTCAATAAACTCCGGCTTAGTGCCTGGTGTGTAAATACTACAATATTTGAAAGTATTACGCACGCCTGATCCCAATTCGTCTACCCTTCCGATTTCCTTGAAGAATTTGGCAAATACCCTCTCTTTATCAATAATCAGTTTGGCCGGAAAAGCATTGGCATACTCACGATGGATTAACATATTACCTACCACTTCCCTGAAAATCCGGTCACGGAGGCTGATACGCTGTTCTCCCTCCTGGTAGAACTTGTCTGGTAAATGTTTTCTAATAAAGGCCATGAGGCAGTCATAGCTTTCTATGAGGTTGGTCCGTATGTCGTCCCGGTCGTCATATCGGTCAGTGTTTTCGACCCGAAGAATAGCGTCCGTTTTATGGTGTGACAATACGCTTTGTATCACATCATCCTTTCCGAGTAACAGTACCGCTGCCAATGAATAACCATCTTTCCCGGTCTGATGGTCATGTTTGAACAATCCGGCAGAGCGCATTAATTCTTCATCTGTCATCCCCTGCCAGGGATGATCGGCTCGTTCGTTCTTAGCCAGAGTGCGAATACGGCCGAAAAGATCCTGATTGAAATCCGAAAGGCTTACATAAGGATAAACCCGGTTTTCAGAATAGGTGGTTTGTTTTCTTCACTTTCTTGCCTTCATATTCTAAGACCTGTGCTGACAGGTATACCGGGGGATTAAGCTTCTGTGGATTGTTGGCATTGGTAACAACACTGTTGATAATATCCTGAATGCAATTATCCATTACACCTTCTACTATCCCGTCATTATTAACGCCTAACAGCAAATGACCACCCTTGCGGTTAAGGAATGCACAAACAGACTCAAAGACATCTTTATTCAGCTCAAAACGGGAGGTTTTAAACTCGATTTCGATGCCTTCACCTTTTTGTAAATGTAAATATTTATAATCAATCTCAGAATGTCCACCATCTTCGGAGGAACTGAACGATATTAATCAGTTTATGGTCTGAAGGAAATCTGTTATTATAATAAAGGATTTTGTAGAATAGCAAGAGCAAGAGTTACAGCAAGAGTTGCAGCAAGAGTTGCAGCAAGAGTTGCAAAAAAATCCTATATCGGTGATGTGCGTGATCCAGGAATCTTAATGCATAATTTTGATCAAAAAGTAGAACCCCGACTGGTGCATACCGGTCAGCATTACGACCACCAGATGTCGCAGAATTTCTTCGATGACCTGAACATTCCGCCGGTTGATATACCCCTTTTCTGGCCCATTACCCTGTATGAGCATGGCGGAGACAGCGTGCTGGTTGGGAACAACGTGGAGCGCATCCGTGAAGAGTACCAGAATGCGTTGGTTAAGGAGCGTAAACCGGCCCGGCCCGAGTTTTGGGACGGACATACAGCCGAAAGGTGTTTGGAGGCGATTATCGAGGCATCTGAATAAAAGCTAAATCAATTTTTCTCCTAATAAGTTATAGTGTCATTCAGCTCTACTTTTAGGTATCAGTAAATTAGCTACAAATAATTACCAAAATGAGTATGCCGGTAAACATAGAAGATTTATTGTCTGCTAATACTGTTAATAATGGATCTCCACCTCCCCGATTCGATACTGATGGAGAAAACAGGACTTTCTTCTTGGTAGAAATTCACTTACATCCTGGTTTTAGGGACCAAGTTAAGATGATTGAAATAGCACAGAATATCAGCGATTTAGGTGATTTAGGTCAGTTGATTTATGGTCTGAGTGTTAAGAATTGGGACCAAGTCAGGGACCAGGTGGACAACAAGGTCTGGATGATCCTAAAATATTGTTAGCAAGCACGATTTAGGAATGAGATCCTCAACATTAATGTCTGAAAGAATCATTCGGAGAATACATAAGAAATCTAAGAGAACAAAGCGGACTGCCCTTACGAAAGGTAGCTGCAGTGCTGGATATTGATCCGGATTTTCCTCTAAGTTATTGAAAACAGCGCTTTCAGATCGTGGTTCGAGAGCTCGCCCACCCATTTCTCACCGGTGGAAACTGCCAGATCGGCCAACTCCTTCTTCTCCTTCAGCATGGCATTGATCTTCTCCTCGAAGGTGCCCTGTGTAATCAGGCGGTAGACCATCACATTCTTGTTTTGCCCGATCCGGTACGCACGGTCGGTGGCCTGGGTCTCCACTGCCGGATTCCACCACAGGTCGTAATGGATCACATGGCTTGCAGCGGTCAGGTTCAGCCCAGTCCCCCCGGCCTTGATGGAGAGTAAAAAGATCTTCTCCCTGGTATCGTTCTGAAAGCGCTCCACCATTTCATCGCGATTTTTCCGGGTGGTTCCGCCATGCAGAAACATGCTGTCGGTACCGAATCGATCCCGGATCATCTCTTGCAGGATCAGCCCCATCTCCCTGAACTGCGTAAATATCAGCACCTTTTCATTATTCTCCAGGATATTATCAAGCATGTCGAGAAGCATTCCAGCCGGTTTTGGGAGTATGAGGTACTGGATCATGGCCGGTTCCGGACCCTGATCCGCGGTCAGACCAGGATTCACGGTATTCCAGGAGTTCATCGGTAATCCGGTCCTCATCGTTATCCCAGTCCACATCGTCTGTTCCATCCTCTTCCGGATCTGTGTAACCCGCCCAGGTGGTGACGATCTGCTTGTACTGGTCGTAAATGCTTAACAGCCCCCTTATGTCCTCTGCCCTGGGAGGGGTGGCCATATCTTTTGAGACGCTGTTAAAGGATCCGCAGACGCTCTAGCTTACATAACTGCGGTCATAAGGGGCTTTAATCCCGGAAAACATATCCGGTTCACGCAGTTCCAGAGCATCACAGATGGTAAGACCGATGAAAGCACTGTCCACGATATTCTTCTCCACACCGGTCCGGGACAATGTCAAAAGGAGGTCGTTGAACCATGCGGAAACCTCTTCTTTTCGCTCGGGTTGGTGATGGGCGATCTGTACGACACTGCTGCACACCGTAGAGCGGACAATGGTGTCGATTCCAGTACTTCGGGCAGGCATTCGGTGGCCCTGAGCTCCCCCATCAGATAGATGGCATGTATGGGAAAACTCATCTCTTCTTCAATCCATCCCTCTTCTTCAGTATACCTGGCAAAGTAGTCATGCCGGACAATGGAATCTTTTAATGCCGCTGTTTTGGCCTCTGCATCCCCGTGCCCGGAAGCAGCTGGAGTTGTTCGGTCTCTGGGATAAAGTGGTTTCGACACCTAACCTGGTGCTATTGCGGCCCATTACCCTGTATGAGCATGGTGGCGCCAGTGTGCTGGTGGGGAACAATGTGGAGCGCATCCGTGAAGAATACCAGAATGCGTTGGTTAAGGAGCGTAAACAGGTCCGGCCCGATCTGTGGGACGGACATACGGCAGAAAGGTGTTTGGAGGCAATTGTGCGGGCTTCGGATATTTAGCAATTTCTGTCCATTTCGTTGATATCTTTCCATACATCATAATATTTAACGGCATATTTACCGATAAATGGTTTTTATCAGTATATTTACCGATAAATAATATTTTAATGAATAAAGCCACAATTTCAGCTGATATTATTTCCTTCACATCATTAAAAGAAAAGGATAAAAGAAGAATAGAAGTAAAAGTCAAAGAACTTATCCTATTGCTAACTGAAAAGTATGAGACAGATTCGTTTTTTGGAAGAATTGTGCAAGGTGACTATATTGAATGTGCTCTTGAATCTCCGATAAAATCTCTCAGGATCGCTCTAATATTCAAAACCTATATTAAATCTCTTGGTCTCAAAGAATCCGGAGAGAATAATAAAAGATTTAAGTATTTTAAAGAACATGCCATTAGGCTAGCACTTGCTGTTGCACCTTTAACAACCCTGGATAGTGAGAAAGGGATAATTGATGGTGAAGCTATCTATTTATCAGGCAGAGCTATTAAGAGTTTTAGCACTTCGAATAAGCAAAAAATTGTAATTAAAAACACGTTGTTTTATTACAGCCATAATAGTCAGGAACAAGAGAAGTACAATACAATTTTTTCATTATTGGACACCATTATTGCTGGGTGCTCCGGTAAACAATGTGAAGTAATCTATTATAAACTATTAGGATATAGTGAAAAGGAGATCAGCCAAAAGTTAGATAAATCCCAATCAACGATCAGCCAGCATTCCACGGCGGCGGGTTGGCAATCGATTGAAAAATCTGTTAACTATTTTGAAAAGGATATAATCCAATGATGCTACAACTCATTCTCCTTCAATTTATAGCACATTTATTTGCTGACTTTATATTTCAACCTCAAAATTGGAGTGTTGCTAAAAGTAAGAAAATTCTAACACAGCATCATGTTTATCACGGGATTGTTGTCTTTGTATTTGCTTATCTATTATCTTTTGATTTTGGATTTTGGTGGGCTGCACTTGTCATAACAATTGTACACTTTCTAACAGATATCCTCAAAAGCTACCTGGAGATTAATGCGTACAAGAAAGGCAATAACAGGAATTACTTTTTCCTCGACCAATTTACCCATATTGTTTCATTGGTATTAATATCATTACTGTACAATCAATATACGGTTATTAATTTTATTTTCGACTTGCCTTTTGAAGGAATTACAATTACTGCAGCTTTTGTTCTTTGTGCCAAACCAACCAATATTCTTATAAAGAATATTTTTAGAACTTTCTCAATTGATATCCCAAAAAACAACAACTTGGATAAACCTCAAGAAAATCCGAGTATTCATGAGCAAAGCCTTCCCAATGCTGGAAAGCTTATTGGAATTATGGAGCGGTTTCTGGTATTGGCATTAATATTAGTTGGTCAATTTAGCGCAGTAGGATTAATTGTAGCAGCAAAATCAGTCCTAAGATTTAGATCAACCGTTAAAAACGAGTACATACTGGTGGGGACATTCCTTAGTTTTGGAATTGCTGTTCTTATTGGAACCCTTATCGTACAGCTCGATGTATCGGCAAATTAACCGATAAGTATGGTTTATCGGCAAAAAAGCATTTAAAACGAATCAACCACAATAAAATCAAATGATCCGGTACTTCATTCTGTTGTTCTCATTGTTTCTAGCTGTTTCCGAAGAATCGCTCTTATCGCAAACCGTTTTTTCGATAACCGATTCCAGCATCACTTACAATTTTTCAACTGAAACAGATTCGGTCAGGATTCGGTGACCATCTACCATGGATGGGATGATAAAGCAATGATCCATTCCCATTCATTATAATAGATAACGTATTAGCATTAGTATTGAGAATGAGTTTGCATTATTAATGAGAATGGATTATCTTTGAAAGAAAACCAGAACGATGATGTTGGAATCGCAAATAGAGGAGGTGCTCGAATATCAGACAAATTATGATCATGAAATTCCGGAAGGAACACACAGGGAAATAACTGATAAAGTGGACCTGACAGATAATCATGTCAAAATCCTGACTGGTATACGAAGATGTGGTAAAAGTACAGCTTTGCTGCAAATAGCCAGAAAACATCCTCACGTTAACTATTTGAGTTTTGAAGACCCGCGGTTATCGGCTTTCGAGGTAAATGATTTTTTTAAATTAGAAAAGATATTTAAGAGGATTGGTAATTCAGAACTGTTTTTTTTCGATGAAATCCAAAACGTAGATGGCTGGGAAAGGTATGTACGGGTGTTGCATGATAAAAAGCAGAAAGTAATAGTTACCGGGTCAAATACAAAAATACTGAGCAAAGAGCTGGGCACCAGTTTAACCGGACGGCATATTTCTTTTGAGGTCTTCCCGTTTTCCTATGCAGAATATCTCGCACATTTTAATTTAATCGCCGGGGTAGATTCATTTTCAGGCTTTTTTCAGTTTGGGGGAATGCCTGAATTTCTCAATACAAAAAACAGAGATGTATTATTGAATTTGTATAACGATTTGATTTATCGCGACATTGTTGTAAGGCACGGGTTGCGTAATCCAAAAATTGTAAAAGAACTGGGTGTTTTTTTGGCAACAAATACCGGAAAGGAATTTTCCTATAATAACCTGGCCAAGACGTTTGAACTGGGTTCCAGTAATACAGTTGCTTCATACATTTCCTATTTCGAGGATGCGTACCTGTTTTTTACCGTACCACGTTTTAGTTTTTCGTTGAAACAACAGGCAAAAAACCCAAAAAAAATATACGGTATCGATACTGGGTTAATGACCAATCTTTCCATGTCCTTCTCTAAAGACCAGGGCAGACTACTGGAAAACCTTGTTTATATTCATTTAAAAAGGTTGGGGAAGGAAATTTACTATTACCGGCAATATGGAGAATGCGATTTTATTGTTTCAAAAAACAGCAAAGTTGAAATGGCAGTTCAGGTTTGTTACGATTTAAATACCGACAACCTCCGCCGCGAGGTGAACGGTTTGGCAGAGGCTTTAACCGAGCTGGATTTAACCGAAGGTTTTATTTTCACCTTTAACCAAAAGGATGAATTGAAAAAGGAAGGAAAAATAATCAACGTTATTCCGGTTTGGGAGTGGATGGAATGAAAATCTTTTTCACGGCGGTCATGTTGTTCTGCTCGTTAAACAGGAGCATGGCTTTCTTGAGACCCACGGGATCCGGATTCCGGGTGCAGACAGTATATTTTTTATCAGTGTCATGGGAATGAACGGGGAGTTCACGGCTGTTTCCGAGTATAAGGGTCCTGAGATGAATTTTCTAAATCTGAAAGTGCATAGAGAGGCAATACCAGGATGTTATTATATTTCGCATAGTTCTCAAGGGAAGCCCTGATGCCGTAACTGGTTTTTTTCTCACTAAGAAAGAGCCGCAAGCTGTGCATTTTACCTCTGATCCCTGACTTTACTTCAAGTGGGATGATCTTATTACCCATCTGAATAATATAATCCACTTCGGCATTACTGTTTCTCGCTTCTCTATGCCAATAGAATAGTTGCTGAGGTTGATAAGGTGAAATATTTTTAACTAACTCCAGACCTGCATATTGTTCTGCAATGCTGCCCTTGTTGACCACCTCAAAATCATTAGAAAGCAAAATGTCGGACAGTTGCAGATTAAGTATTCGTTGAGTTACACCGGTATCAAGCAACATCAGTTTACGCTTTTTGCTGTTACTTTCTGCACCCAACGGCAAACCATTTGCGGAGGTGTGAGTTACCGGTATCACCAGATGAGCAAGAATCAGTATTTCCACAACTTCATGTATCTGTTTGTGATTTGCATCTTCAACAGCATTTGCATAGACAAATTTCTTTCCTGACTGATACACAATGGATTCAAAAACTTTACGGACTCGAATTGAAGGGATTCTATGCTTATATTTTGTAAAATCAGCCCGAAGGGATATGATTAAATCATCTAAAACAGCCTGACATTCCCTGAGATCACCATTTTCTATATATTTTGCTACAACTTCAGGCATCCCTCCGATAATGAGAAACTCTTTTAATAAGGAGATTATCTTTGTGTGAACCGGTTCTGAAAGCGGAAAATTCACATTTGCCTCCTCAATGGCTGTTAATAGTCGAAAAAAACCAGTGTTTTTCCTGGAATGACAGGTGTATCATAGACGAGTGATAAGTTTTTACAAATGTTTTCCGGAGATAAGTTTCCGGTAAAGAAACCATGAATATCCCTGTTTTCTTCAAAATTTACCTCCAGAAAATAGTCAAACTTTCTTGAAAATTCCCTTACACTGGATGATTTTCCAACCTGCCTGGCACCCCGAAGCATCAAGGGCTTCCTTCTCGAATCACTTTTCCATTCCTGTAAGAACTTGTCTATGGTTCTTGGTAAATACATGAATATTAAACTTTTCGTTGTTAAGATGCATAATAATTATGAATTATCCAAAGGTTAAAATTATGTTTTACTTCATAAATACAAGGATTAAAATCGATTAAATTCACCTAATAACAGAGGTAAGGGTTTCTTCCGGATGAAGGATATCTGCCCGGGCATGGAGTTCCTGCTTTTCTCGCCCGGGGTCCACCAGATGGCAGCCTCAGGAAACCCCCTCCTGTGGTTCAGCCTTATCATCATGTCCGCAAAACCGGTTCTCTTCAGGGAGTGGATATAAGGACAATATTTTTGTAGCTCAAGGATTGCTTCTGTCCCATCATGGATCACATACATCAATACTACAACAATGTGCTTGCAAACATCGCAATACGTTTCCCGTATTCCCTTTTTCACAAAATAAATATTTATGAATATCTTTGAAGTAGCAATTGTTTTAGACATAAAATCAACCCGAAGGTCGCAGACTGGAATTTAATGAGACTATCGCAGACCTGCTCTTGTTATGGGCACAGGGCAAAAGAAAACAGAGTATCACAGGATGTTTTCAGAAGAGCTTTCAGAATCATTGGGACAAAAAAGTATATCGGGTCAACTATATTCAGTAGTGAGTAAACTTAGAGGAGTACATCGAAGATTTATATGAACATTCTTTATTACAGGGGACTGGATTACAGGAAAGTAAAAAAACAGTTTGAAAAGACTGTTGAATTCCTGAAGGCGGGGGATTTTTCTTCGGCTGAGGTTAAAAAAATGGCCTCCAACGGATATTACAGGGCTAAACTGGATTATGAGAACAGGCTGCTCTTTAAATTTGCGTGGTATAATGACCAGTATTACCTGCTGCTGCTTGAGGTAATCTACAATCACGAATATGATAAGTCCCGTTTCCTGCGCGGGGCCAAAATCTATGAAAATAAGCTGGATCTGCTCCGGTCGACTGATGAGGTAGGCGAACAAAACCGTGAAGAGCTGGTGTATGCCAATCCCCGTTCGGTGCATTTTCACATTCTCGATAAAGTCATCTCGTTTGACCAGGAGCAGGAGAGGCTCTTCAGGTTAAAGCCCCCTGTCATCATCATCGGATCGGCAGGGAGTGGAAAGACAGCACTTACCCTGGAGAAGCTTAAAACCCTCAAAGGTGATGTGTTGTATGTGACGCTTTCGCCTTTTCTCGTAGAGAACTCTTCCTCCCTCTATTATGCCAATCACTATGAGAACGACAGGCAGGAGATAGATTTTCTTTCCTACAAGGAATTTCTTGAAACCCTCCGGATCATTAAAGGCCGTGAACTCGATTTTCAGGCCTTTGAACAGTGGTTGCAACCCCGTAGCCAATCATTTGGTATAAAGGATGCCTATAAATTATTTGAAGAGTTCCGCGGGGTGCTGACCGGCAAAGATATTACCAGTGAGTGCCTGAGTCCGGAAGAGTATCAGGGACTGGGTGTCAGGCAATCGATCTTTCTGTCGGATGAACGCAAAAAAGTGTATGCTGCGTTCCGGAAGTACCTCGCGTATCTTGGGGAAAATGAAATGGTTGACCTGAATATGGTCAGTTACCGGTGGCTGGAGTACTGTAAGCCCAGGTATGATTTTATCGTGATCGATGAGGTACAGGATTTTACCAATATCCAGTTGTATATCCTGCTGAAGTCATTAAAAAATGAGGATAACTTTATTCTCTGCGGCGACTCAAACCAGAATGTCCATCCGAATTTTTTCTCCTGGACCAATGTGAAATCCATGTTCTATACACAGGCACTCACCGGAAACGAGATACAGTTCCTCAGGTCAAACTACAGGAATTCACCTGGTATTACCGATATCGCCAACAAATTGCTGAAGATTAAAAATGCACGTTTTGGGTCCATCGACAGGGAAAGCACCTACCTGGTGGAATCGGTTGCTGACACCGGTGGAGAGGTTCAACTGCTGACCGACAGTACCAGGATAAGAGAGCAGTTGAATACCAGCACCATGCGGTCCACACAATATGCGGTACTGGTCATGAGACCTGAGGATAAAGCTGGAGCAAAGAGAATATTTAAAACCCCGCTGGTGTTTTCTGTACAGGAAGCCAAAGGCTTAGAATACCGGAACATTATTATACTGAACTTTGTAAGCGGCAACAGTAAGGAGTTTCGTGAGATAACCATGGGTGTCAGTGCCGAGCAGATCCGGGACGATACCCTGGTTTACTCAAGGGGAAAAGATAAGTCTGATAAATCCCCGGAAGCGTATAAGATATTTATAAACTCCCTGTATGTGGCGATCACCCGGGCAATTAAAAACCTCTATATTCTGGAGGACTCAGAAAAGCATGAGATACTCGGCCTTTTGGGACTGGCGAAAATCAGGGATAAAGTGAGCATGAAGGAAGAGGTATCCTCCATGGATGAATGGAAGGAAGAAGCCAGGAAGCTTGAGATGCAGGGAAAGAAAGAGCAGGCTGAAGAGATCCGGAAATCGATTTTGGAGGTACATGAACCTGAATGGGAGCCACTTACACCGGCTCGCATTGAGGAATTGAAGAAAGAGGCGCTTGATCCGGATCTTTTCAACAAAAAGGCCAAAGATCTTCTGTTTCACTATTCCCTGATTTACGGTGACTACGAATGTATGGACAGGTTGTCTGAACTGAAATACAGGAAAGCTGACCGGTACGAAACAGAATGTAAATTGGTACGCCGAAAGTATTACGCTCATTACGAGAATGACAATGTGAATGCGGTTGAGAAGAGTATCAGGGAATACGGAGTGGATTTTCGTGACAGGTTCAACAGGACCCCGCTGCATTCGGCTGTTGATCTGGGAAGTAAAAAAATCCTGGATCTGCTTATTCAATATGGTGCAAATCCTTCCCTTACTGACAACCTGGGGAAGATCCCCCTTCAGATCGCATTGTACCAGTCCTATGACAGTCAGGATCACTTTCAAACACTGAATCCGCTTTTGAACGATCTGGTTACAGACCATATCAAGATCAAGGTAGACGACCGGATGATAAAAATTGACAATCATAAAATCGAATACATTCTGTTGCATCTCTTTATTGCACTGCAGAAGGATGTCATAGATGAGTGTGGTTTCCACTTTCTGACAAAGAGGGGGGTACGCGCCGGTGATATTGAACGTATTGTGAAAGAATACCCGGATATATTCTTTCAGGCATTCAGAAAAAAACGCTCTTACCTGTCGTCCAATCTTTCCAAGCATGAGATCCGGAGTGAAAATCCTTATAACAAGAAGCTGTTTAAGCGGCTTTACAGGGGCTACTATGAAATAAATCCGGATCTGGCTGTTTGGGCCAATGACCAGTGGATGAATGTGTACGACATGATGCAGTCGGAGGAAGTGAAGGTTCCGACCAGGGAGGAAATAGAGGAATTCTTCAAAGAATACCAAAGGAAGCTGAAGGAAGAAAACAGGCGGCTCAGGGAAAGGAACGGTTGGTATGATGAGTATGACGATGAGTATGATGATGAGTTTAATGATGCGGCAGACCCAGCCGGTGATGGATATGACCGGGAAGAGGAATTGCCCGGAGAGCCAGAGGTTGATGCCCAAAAAAGAACTATACGGGAGGCTGACACACAATTCAGATTACCATTTGATGACATCTAAATGTGAAATCGCATGTTCGGAGAAAAGAAAAATTCAAACAGAGGAATGAAATCAGTTTTGTATGATCCGGTGGTTGATTTCGCAGGCTCTTTCACAAGTAGTCAATAGTATCCTTTAATACTTCAACTATAATTCAATTTCCCATTTTGGAGTAAATGTTTTATCTGATGTTGAAAGATAAGCTATTCGATTTGTAATAAACCTCTTGTGCATATTAGAAGGGAAGCTGTTCTTTGAGACTTCCCAAACATGAAGAATCTCGTTACCCGTTGCCGGATGACGCAATGCATAAGGCTCAACCAATCTTTGTGCTCCCATATATTCCACAAGAACAAGGAACCTGTTTCGGGCAGCTCTTCGAATATAGTCTAATGCTGACGGAGCGACTTCTGCTGATATCAGTGGATAAAACTGACGTGCAACACGGGTACCTTTTGCCTCTGGTATAGTTATGAGCGCAGGGGGAGCCAGCTCAGGCGCCAACAACCTGGTAATAGCATTTTTGAAATCAGCAATATATGATTCGATTGGTGGTAAGCTATTGATTTGATGAGCTAATTGATGATCCCAATTGGCCTTCAATACTCCCCAGTCAATTGAATTAGTGATATATTCTACAGTTGGCGGATTCAGTTCTTTGAATTCAAATTTCGCTTTTGTCAATTCAATGGTGCGCATTGCATCAATTTCTTTCCAGAAATTCCGACTTATATTAACGATATCGTAAACATCTCTTGCTCTTCCATTTCGTTCGACAATAGCTCTGGCCTTTTCTGCAAGAATTTCATTGATAGAATAGCACAATAGCCGTGGAGCCTCGGGTAATCTATCACTGTAGTTATGATGTAAATCTCGTTCAACAGGTTGGCCCGCTATCAATTCATCCTGGGTTATGTCGAATTTTATGCGCTGAAGTGATTTTGGTGGCAACTTTAATGGTCCATCAAATGGAATCTTTATCTGGTATGATATTTTGCCTCTTTTATTCTTATACTCTTCGATTTTCCAGTCTGATCTTGGGAAGGTAAGACCAGACCGGGATTCAATCCCGGCTGTAATTTGTTCTAAACCGGCCTGAATTTTGGTTTTATCAATTTTCTTATCCTGCGGCACTGTAAAATCAAGATCCTCCGAAAATCTGTATGTCTCGAAGTAGCATTTTTTCAGACAGGTACCTCCTTTAAACACCCATTTTGATAATTCAGGATGTCCGGAAATAGCTCTGAGTAACCATCCAAGTACATAATCTTTTTGAACTGTAGTAGGTTGTAACTCAAAGTTCTTTGCTGCTTGCAGTATTTGCGCCTTGGGTATCATTGATAATTATACAGGTAAGTTAATTCGCAAATTCCATTTACCGGATATTCGACCTTTTGAAGGACTTCCGGGGTCAAGGTCCGAGATACCTGTTTTTATATGACGGTTACATTCCCTGATCCATTTCTTTGAAACGGGTGCACTGAAAGCTTCTGCCAGAAAACCGAGACGTTTTAGTACGGATCCTTTGCCATAACGTATTGCATATTCAAGTATGAGATCGGCATTATGCATGTCAGAATTCCAGTATGCCTTAACAATATCGGTTGTATGACGTCCTCCACCTCCAAATTCAGGCATATCCAGGATATCTATAATCAGTCTGCTTGGGTCCGCAATTTCTACCTGATTACGACCAAACCAAATGTTTGTCATTCCAAAGAAACGCTCCTCTTTTATTACTCTTATTTTTACCCGTATTCCACTAATATTTTGAATACTCTTTCTTTGCTGGTTTTGAGTAACCAATGAAACACTATTAAAGACTTGTTCAGTTAAGTCCCAATGCTCTGCTGCAGTCCAGCCTGACAGAAATGCCGGTTTGTACAGTTTTACAACAAGTGGCCAAACCTCTTCGATCATTGGATTTGCTGATAAAGATGAGAGTGGAACAATGGTGTAAGTTCCATGTTTCACTCTTTGTAACCAACCTTTTTTGGCCAGCCGGCTAAGGATTTGATTGGCGGCCTCTTTAGAAATGGAGCGAATCTCAATAATGTCATTTGCATCAACGGTGACTTCTTCATTCGCTGAAAAGATACTTATGAATTCCCGTTCCTGATTGCTTAATCCTCGCATCGATGAATTTTTCATACATTAAGTATGCAATTAATAGTAATAATTGATACCGGCTACAGAACAAATATAATTAATTATTATATATTATAAGCGCAATTAGCGACAATAAATGACATAATTTGCATCAAAAATATAATTCGTGGATAATCGATGCTAATGTCCGATCTGTATTACACTGCTGCACACTTCGGACAGCAATTCCTCTTGTAAATTAGTAATTCCGTAATAGTCTGAAAATAAAGCTGTCGGAAAATTTTGAGAGAAATAATTTTCGCACTAACTTTACTGCAGATACCATAATTTGAATTGTCTTTGTAGCCGCCAGACAAATAATGTTGTGGTTTCATTTTTTATTTTTTTAAAACGCCAGGAGGTATCCACCTTTTCACTGGCGTTTTTGTTATATGGTTAAAATACTGATAATTCCCTCTCCACCCTTTACTGAACGGTTATGCAGCGATTCGAACTGCTCCTGCAACTACCGGGGAACCCTGAACAATTCGAAGATAAACCCGGGATCGTCAGTAATATCGTATTCAATCTGTTTGTAAAGGTCTCTCTTCATTGATAATAGTTTTTAAGTAGATGGGCGGAAACCCTCCAGGTTCCATCCGGATCCCCATCTTCCTGCACAGAAATGGTTTTGGTGTTTATTCTGATCACCCGGCCGACACGAATAAATCCCTCTTTGTCGTTCCAGGATACTTTATCACCGGGAAAGAAGGCGGCATTGGCTTTGAGCCTGTTCAAATCATCCATAATCTTTACACGTCTGAGGATTTCTCTGTTTAACACAGAATTTCATTGCGCCATGCAAAGTCCGCGAGGTGGGGATTTATCGGCGAACACAATAAATAATGAAACACCTCACTGATACCCAGCAGGTAATCAATCCTGTCCGGAAAGGGTTAGCCTCCCACCGGAAGCGAGTCATGCGTAGTCATCAGAGATGATGGCGCGAAGCGTTGACAGCGACTGTTAAAGGTATGTATTGAGCCTCGAAAGTGTGTTTGATACCAGAGTCTTTGTTTTTGAAATTGCAGGGACAACACGGAAGCATCGATAAAGACGAGATGTAGAAGTCTGGTCGGGGTCGGAGACCATATCAAAGACAGAACAGGGTATCGCGGGAACATGGGAGAGCCTACCGTCTCCACAGGAACAAGCGCGGTACAAGGTCAACCGCGTGACCAAATGACCGGGTTATACAGGAAACTTGCTGCTCCTGTAGTAACGAAAAGAATTCCCGGAAAGGCGAGAGAGTCTTCTGGCGGAATTCAAATCCGGCAGGTACAGAGCCCCGGCCTTACGGCGGGTGTATATACCCAAGGACAAGCACAGCCAGCGTCCAATCGATATTGCCACTACGGAAGATAAGGTTCTGCAGGAGAGTGTGCGAAGGGTTATAGAGCCGATCTATGAAGAAGATTTCAAACCTTTTTCATTTGGTTTTCGACCGGGACGTTCACAACACCAGACGATTGATTGCCTGTTCAAAGAGGTTAGTTTTGGAAGGAAGCACTATATTATAGATGCAGACATAAAGAACTACTTCGGGAGCATCAATCATGGTATTCTCCGGGAATTCCTTGACAAACGGGTAAAGGATGGGGTGATAAGAAGAATGATAGATAAATGGCTCAAAGCGGGAGTAATGGAAAAGGGAAACATAAGATACTCCGAGTCCGGCTCTCCGCAAGGGTCGGTGATTTCACCGTTACTTAGTAACGTTTATCTGCATTATAAGCTGCATTAATGGTGAATTCTGATCTGGAAAACTTCATTTCACAGACGTTGATCACCATGTCCTGCCTGTTGATCAGCAGATCGATCTGGGCTCCTTCTTCACCGGATCCTTTGTCTGGCCTGTATTCCCATGGCGATTCGTTTGAATCAATCATATCTATCCTCATATGATACTTGATCTGCCCGATGTGTTTCAGACAGATGCCTTCAAAACTGTACCCTGACCATGCGTTGTACTTTGTGCCCGATTGCTTCCTGGTCCAATATCCATGGCCGGCTTGTTGTTTTCCCAGGGGAGCGATCCAGTGAAGATGGAACAATATGAACTCATCAGAAATCCTGTATAATGCATCGCTTGATCTCTTTCCAAAAGGGATGTAAGAGGTGATAAAACCGGAGGTTTCCATTTCCCTTAGTATGGAGGTGGCGGTTCCCCCGGAGCTCATTTTCATGGCTCTGAGCAGTTCATTCCGGTTGAGCCCCTTTCTCTTCCTGGAGAGTGCCTGAATGACGCTTTCATGATAGTCACTGTGATCGAACAGGGATCCAAGGAGATTGCTGTATTCCTCTCCTAAGGGAGCTCCGTTTACAAATAAAAGGTCATCAATGGCTTGTGCTGCAGAGTGGTCTTTTTGAATAAAGGACCAGTAATATGGTACTCCGCCCAACGCCATATATAATTGCAGCACCTAGAATTGGTTCAACTTCCTGAGTTTCCTTTTTTCAAGATATTCCATGGTTTCGGACAGAGAAAATGGTAGCAGCCTGATGTGGCCGGTAACCCTGTTGTGCAGGCCACCCTTCGAGTCCATGATGTGCTGTATCATCCATGAAGCTGCTGAGCCACAAACGATCAGGACATGATCCTTACGTTTTGAGCCATAACTGTTCCAAAAGTGCTCCAGGTGTTTCAGGAATCCTGACCTGGGTGTATTCAGCCAAGGCAACTCATCGAGAAACACCACCTTTTTACCCTTACTTCTATACGTATTCAGAAATGCTTTTAATTGGGCAAAAGCTTCCTGCCATGTTCCGGGTGGCCTCAGCGGGAAGGTGTTTTTACATAAAGTAATTTCAAAGGACAAGTCAAGATAATCACCTTTTTTCTGCCGGTCAGAGGTTCTCCGATTTTCTGTTCCAGGTTGAAATCTTCGGAATCCAGGATATTTCGGATACGTATGTTATCCCCGGAGTCAATTTTATTTCGGGGTAATTTATATTTTGCCATGTTAAACGGTCATCTTAACTTTGCAAGTCTCCATAAGAAATATTTGAAGCATGACAGATTATACGAAGATCAGAAAAATTTGCGAGCACAATAGCAGGATCAGCGAGCGGGTGGTGGACGAGTTCCTGTTGGCCTATGCGGCACGACACCATGGCCTGGAAAAGAAGATGAATGTACAATTTGACCGTTACCGCCACGTGACTTCCAAATTTGAGAGGGCTCACGTGGAGATGTTCAAAAGCCAGTTTATCATCCACCGGGTATTCAGGAATGGGGGGCTCATCGGGAAATTCATGCGGAACCCGGCCCTGGAGCGCTTCAAAGGGGAGGAACGCGACTTTCTGGAGCAACAGGCCAGGGTGCCCTGGCGATTCAGTTTCACTGAGATCGCGGAGGAACCGGCAAAGGATTTTTTCAGAATGAGGGATGTGTTTTCAGGGGATGAGTATCTTCTGTTTTCTCCTTCAACCACCAGTCTGAAGGCTTCGTCCAATCCTCTTCTGTGGTTCAACCTGATCGCATTTAACGGCTCCTGCTGGCAGAGCTATGGCCCCATCGGGGCTCTCAACAGTTTCGGCCCCGATGATATCTTCTTCTATGCCACTGAACGCAAACCCGGAATTGAGGAAGCGGAACAGCTGTGCCTGGATATTGAGGATGATCCTCTGCCTTATATATTGCTGCATTCGGGGGCTGCATATCCCCGCACCTATAATCAGAAAGACGAGATGCTCTTCCTGATGGCCGAACACGACCTGGAAAGCCTCGATACGGCCGGTATTAAGGAGAAATTCAAATCGGAATACGACAGCGGAGTGTACAGGCTTACGCACCATAAGCTTGGGGAGCATCCCCATTTTGCCCAGGCCTATTATGATGAAGGGGAGAAACTGCTCCTGTTTTCGGGCATGACCCGGCGGGGCTTTGACAAGCTGGTGAGGGATTTCAATGCCCTGGGCCACAATTTTCCGGTGGAGGCCTACCTGAAGGTCCGCCTGCAGATGCTAACCACAGCAGGGGATATCCTGAAAAAAAAGATCGTACTGAACGAGTACGAGGAACTGTTCCGGGAGGAAGTCGATCCTAAGAGTCAGAAGGCAGTGGACGATATCAATGCCTTTGTTTCGCTTGTATTGCCGGACATCAATGCCGGCCGCATGCCTGACATTGAAAAGGCGGCCAGGAAGGCCGGGGTGCACATGGACACTGCCCGCGATGTGGCGGACATGATCATGGGAAAAAGGAATGAGCTGCCCGGGATGGGGGCGGATGTGGCGCAGGGGGAGCTGCCTCCGGAAGGGAAAAAGCGCACCGGAACGGGGCTGTCGCCGCAGGACAATAAGGATGCTGAGCGCCTGAGGGAGATCTACACACATGCACGTTCCATCAGGGAAATGGAGCCCTGGAAGGATTTGTATGAAACTGATCTTTTCGGGGTGAGAATGCCGGGCAGCGGGCAGGTCTATTACATCTCGGTGATGGGGGCCAACGGCGAGTACACTGCCCTGGCTGCTTATCAGGGATTCAGGGGGTTTGCAGGATTTGTTCAGCTCCAGGAAGAAGCGGATTCGCTACCGCCGTGGAACATCCTAACCGTTCCGCACCTGATGCTTTCCTTCACCGACAGGGAGGAGATGAACAGGGAGAACCTGGAGGCCATTAAGAAGGCCGGACTCAGTTTCAGGGGCAAAGGCCGCTGGCCGAAGCTGGATGAAACGGTGCCCGGATTTGTTCCCGCATTCCCCGAAGGGGAGGCCCTGGAAGATCTTCCCGTACTGTTGGAGCAGGCTGCCTCTGTGCTTTTCTGGGCCAGGGATAACCGCGACCTGCTGTACCGGGAAGGAGATAACGGTGAAGAGATCCTGATCCGAACGCCCATGGGGAAACCCGGGAAACTCCGCTGGGAAAACCGCTATGAGGCCCCCGATCCTGAGAAGGGGATCGTCCGGTACAAAATGGCCTACCGCAGGGACAGCTGTGCGGAGGTGTCCAGGATGCCGGTGGCTGAATCTACCCTGCAGGTGGACCTGGCCCTGCTGCCTGCCCCGGTGAAGGAGAAGGGAAAAAAGGAATATTTCCCCTTTGTGCTGCTCATGGTGGATAAGGAGAGCGGAATGGTTTCCGGCATGGCTATGCTCAACCCGCAGCCCGATCTGGATTCTATGCACGAGTCACTACCGCAGAAGCTTCTGGAGGAGATCGCGAAAATGGAAGCCAGGCCGGAGCGGATCGAGTTGCGTTCGGATCTGCTCTTCGGTCTGGTGGAAGGCGCCCTGAAAGAGGCCTGGTGCAAGCCGGTGCTGGTGGAGGAAATGCCGATGATGGACGAGGCCATTGATTCCCTGATGGATCATCTCCACAGGCCTTCATAAAAAATGCCAGAGTAAGCCAGGCCCTTTTTCTCCGGGTACTTTTGGCATTCCTTATTTCAAAGGTGATCAACCTTTTGCCATGGAGATTTGTAAGCAGCTATTCGATTTGGCAGATTGTTTATCGGTAACGGCCAGGAAACAGCATGTGAAGTGCTGTCACATTGAGGCCGGACTTCGTTCGGGCGACTGGACCATGCCCGAGGAGATCAACCGGCTGGTGACCGACAAGCTTTCGGACCTGCTGCTTACCCCGGATAAGCTTTCCATTGAGAATTTGAAGAAGGAGGGGGTTGAGGATTCGAGGATCGATTTTGTGGGGAATATTATGATCGATACACTGGAAGAGCAGCGTGAGACGGCTGCCGGGTTGGAGATTCGTGATGTGCTGGCTTCTAATCTACTGATTGAAGGTTCTGCGATCCCTTCGGTTGTTGAAGAGAATTATGCAGTGATGACCCTCCACCGGCCATCCAATGTAGACCTAAAAGAAATTTTTACACCGCTTGTTGATTTTCTGACCGGTGAGGTGACAGTGGATATGCCGCTTTTTTGGCCCATTCACCCCCGTGCCCGGAAGCAGTTGGAGTTGTTCGATCTATGGGACAAGGTGGTTTCGACGCCTAACCTGGTGTTGTTGCGACCCATTGGGTACCATGACATGCTGCGGCTGAACATGAACGCAAAATTGTTCCTGACCGACAGCGGCGGTTTGCAGGAGGAGTGTACTGTCCTGGGGACACCCTGCCTTACCCTGCGCTGGAACACCGAACGGCCCATTACTTTGTATGAACATGGTGGTGCCAGTGTGCTTGTGGGTAACAATGTTGAACGCATCCGTGAGGAGTATCAGAATGCATTGATTAAGGAGCGTAAACCGGTGAGGCCCGAGCTATGGGACGGACATACGGCCGAAAGGTGTTTGGAGGCGATTGTGCGGGCTTCGGAGTAAAATATTAACCCAACTTGGTACGAGACCTTCAAAAAACAAGAATATTTCACTTTTTTCAGGGTAATTTGAACGGTTTTATTGGGCTGTAGAGCGTTTGAGTCGATTGTAGTGATGTATGATGCTTGTTTGGCGTGATATTCCTGCTTATTTTGCATCCATGTTCATAAGGCAAGTAAAGAAGAAAAACACAAAAAGCGGAAAAATATTTTTCCAGTACCAGCTGGCCCAGGCCTCCAGGATCGAGGGGAAAGTAAAGCAACAAAGCATTCTCTACCTGGGTAGTGAGCCTTTGCTGGCTGATACAGAGAACCGAAAGATGCTACTGGGCATCCTTCAGGCGAAGATATTCGGTCAGTCCATGCTTTTCACAGGAGACTATCCAAAGTCTATTCATGAGTTGGCAGAGAGGTATTTTGAGAAGTTCCAGATCAAATACAAAGATATTGCCATTGAGGAATCTGTGTCTATTCCTCCTGTTAAGAACAAAGCACAACTGGAAACCATTGATGTAAATTCAATAGGAGTTGAAGATTCCAGAACATTTGGAGGCGAACACCTGTGTTCTCAAATTTTAGAGAAGTTGGATTTTGCACATTGTCTTGATTCACTGGGTTTTGAACAAAAGGAGATTGAGTTGGCGCATATCAGCATCATTAGCAGGGCCCTCTTTTCTGCTTCTGAATATAAAACCACTCAATATTTGCGGGACAATAGTGAGCTAAAAAGGATGTTTGGGTTTGGAGATGAAAACGAACAAATTTCCCATTACAGCCTGTACAGGATAGCCGATAAGTTATATGACAAGAAGGATTTGATTGACAAGCTTTTATATAAGAAGCTGACCGGTCTGTTCAATATCAAGGATTCTTTAGTGATCTACGACTTGTCCAATACTTATTTCGAGGGCAGGAAAGCGAACAGCACACTGGCCCGGTATGGCAGAAGTAAAGAGAAGCGCAATGACTGTAAGCAAGTTGTATTTACAGGTGTAATCAATGCCCAGGGCTTTATCCGCTATTCCAGGATTTACGAAGGCAACACCCCTGATGTATCTACACTGGAAGATATGATCAAGGATCTCAAGACCCACAGTGATACTATATCATACAAAGTAGTAGTGATGGATGCAGGCTTTGCCTCAGAGGAAAACCTTCAATATCTTACCAGGCAAAACCTCAAGTATGTATGTGTGTCAAGGAAACAAATAAAAAACTACCACATTAACCAAAACGCGTCAGTATACACAGTAAAAGATAAAAGGGACAATCCTATTGAATTACAGGTCTTTGCACCGGAAGGATTTTCAGACACCTGGATGTACGTCAAGAGCGAGCAAAAGAGAGTCAAAGAACAGTCCATGGCTGACAAGATCTTCACAAGGTTTGAAGAAGAACTCATAAGTCTCTCAAACGGCTTAGACAAAAAAGGCACCACCAAGAAAATTGAGAAAGTATGGGAGCGTATTGGACGGCTTAAAGAAAAGTATCGGCTTGTCAGTGGGAAATATACTATTGAGGTATTTGCTAAGAATGGGATAGCAAACCAGGTTACCTGGCAAAAAAAGGAATCAGAAAAAACAAGCCAAATAGATTATGGTGTATATTTTATCAGGACTAATTTTGATAAGTCAAACGAAATTCAATTATGGAATGTGTACAACACCGTCAGAGAGGTAGAGGCAACTTTCAGGTGCCTGAAAACTGATCTGCAATTGCGTCCTGTTCACCACCAAAAAGATGAGCGAATAGAGTCACACTTATACCTGGCTATTTTAGCATATCAGTTGGTTAACACTATTAGATATATGCTTAAACAAAGGGGGATCACCTCTGATTGGAGGAATATTGTCAGGATTATGAATACCCAATCAATACAGTCCATTATATTCAAAAACGAGACAAAAAAGTTCTGTGTACGAAAACCCTCAAAACCAATCAAAGAGGCTTTAGACATCTATCAGGCTACTAACACAAAATCCATGGTTCCGGACAGAAAAGAATATGTAGTGTACCATTGATTTTCCAATCTGTTTAATACTAAGAACTTATGGAGCGCAAATAGCAAGTTGGGTTAATACACCAGGCAGTAACCTCCTCTTTGCGATGGGACTGATGGTGGGCGATCTGTATTACACTGCTGCACACTTCGGTGCGGGCATAGGTGTAGGGGGCGGGAGAGAATACAAACTCCTTCAACAGGTCGAGCTGGTTATTTCCCATGAAATAGAGAGGTTCCCACAGGAACCCTGTGTTAAAATCGTCAAACCAGATATCATTGAATACCTCCCCCTGGCTGATAGTTTCAAGTACTACTGGCAGATTTATAGTGGCTCTGAGTTCCCCAAGAAGGTAGATCGCATGAATGGCAAAGTGTGTATCTTCAGTCTGTAATTCCCCGTCTTCTGCCAATTATATGAAGTGGTCCTGCCTGTCGATGGCATCCTTCAATGCCATGGTAAGGCCGGATACCACAGTTTCATGGGGCAATGAGAGGATCATTCTCAGTTTTTCCCTTTTCAAACAGTTCATCGAAGGCTTCTTCTAATTCCATTGCCCTGATGAATCTTTTTACGAATTCGGGATCATGCGCGGCTTTGTGAAGAAACTCCTCCTTTTGTTTTTCAGAAAGGTTTTTAGCAAAAAAATCGATGAGTAGTTTAGTGTCTTTCTTTTTCATTTTCCGGGTTCGTCTTCTTTGTAATCAGCTTGCAAAATAAGCTATTTGCTTGTATAAAGCACTATCGATCATTGCGCACAGCACAGGTTATTGCATACCGATGATTGATAAGAGCTGAGGTAGTTATCGCTGAGTCGCTGAGTCAAGACTGCCTATCGGAGTCAAGAATGCCGGATCCTTGTCCGATCAAGAAGAGATTACATG
>JAGLOO010000062.1 GCA_023138875.1 Bacteroidales bacterium | reverse complement strand
GTAGATCTCTCTCACTTTCATTTTTGGCAAGCTGCTTTTCTTAATCCTGATTAGCTTGTCTCCTTTAGTTTTCATGCTGGAGGTAACCATCTTCTGTGTGTTCATTATACGGATAATATTTCTCCAGTCATGGTTGATATTATGCTGCTTCAATTGATACCTGATAAAGGCTACCAGTTGATATGCCAGCAAGCCCAAGAACAAATGGGCCTCGGTATTTTCATCCTCTTTGTGGAAAACCGGACGCAGTGCCAGGTCTGTTTTTAATACCCTGAAAGTGACCTCTATCTCGGTCAGTGTGTTATAAATGGTCCACAGGGTGGTTTCCTGGCTTTCATCCAGGTTGGTCTGTACAAAATATACTCCATCGCTTGATCCGGTCCTGGGTGTTTTCTTAGACCATTTCAGGTCAATGGCATTAACATTTTCTCCATCCGGTGTTATTGTAATATTGTAATGCTTATTGGCTGAGGGATAGCGTTCTTTTAACCGGCCAACCCGCTCCCATACCTTATCCAGTTTTTTAGTTCCTCCTTTTTTATGTAATCCTTCACGGATCCTCTCCAGGTCCTGTTCGTATCGCTGTGAAAAGTGATCGTTCATTGACGCCTCTTTGACAGCTTTCTGCTGGCTGCGAACATACAGGAACGTGTCATCTACACCGGGAGTCTTTACAATATCAAGTTCTATCAGGTTATCCCGTTTATCATAAATCGCTGTTTTATCACCTTCCGTATTTACACGCTTATAATCTTTCAGCCTCATCCGGCTGACGCATATATAGCTATAACCTCTTTGTTTAAGCATCTTCAGATTATCCTCCGAAGCAAAGCCGGCATCCATCACAATAACCGGTTTGCGATTTGTCAGGGATGTTTGGGTCGATAGCTCGTTGACAGTTGTTTCCAGTGTTTCTACATCGGTAATATTACCCTGGTATATCTTACTGTATTTGATAAATCCTTCCGCGTTTATCACCGTTGCCAGGGCTACGATCTTTGCATCACTGCGCTTCTCTTTGCTTTTACCGAAGCGTGCGAGCGTACTGCCCTGTTTCCTGCCCTCGAAATAGGTGTTGGTAAGATCGTAAAATATGATCTTGTCCTGAAGGTCAAACAGTTCATTGGTTGTTTGAGAAAAATGCTTCTCAAGAGCTGTTTTACGGGCATAAAGCTTCCTGCTGATTGCATACAACTTGTACCTGTTCACCTTATGCTCAGGAATATTACATAGCTCTGCAACCGAGGAGTTTTCTTTTATCCACTGGGCTGTTTTGTATTCCGAGGCAGGGTAAACAGCCCGGCTTACAATGTGCATAATAGCCGTTGAAGCCTGATTATTATCAAATCCACACTGTTCACTAAGAAAACCATGGAGCTTTAATTTATCGGCAGATTGTTTGTCCATAACTTATTCCGATTCAAAGCGAAATCCCATATACTACAGAGATCGCTTGTTTTCCTGCGCACGGGCAAAAGTTTCGAAGGGCTGGCCTTTGCTCTTTTCAAAAAGTAGAGTGCCCGACAGGGCGTGCTTCTTGAAATGGGCTAATTGGGTGGGGAAACTTCTTATCTTTTGGCATATTCATTTACGCCGGTTTCATATCTTTGAACAATACATCCATCCGCAGGTCGTTTTGAACCAATCCTGCAGAATAACTGTTGGTTTTCAACCCAAAAGTGGTGATCATTGTTAAAAAGACCGATTTCCGCGTATTTGTTTCTTGTCTGAATACACCAATTTTGTTGCGCAATTCTTCCGCATATCTTTTATCGATGGGAAAAGGATTTATGGAGTATTTCATTTCACACAGGTTGATTACCTGATCGCGGCGGTCAATAACCAGGTCAATTTGCGCGCTATGGTCTTTCGACGTACTGCGCCATGACGATACTGAAGTTTGTACTCCGGAGATTCCAAGAGCATGCTTAATCTGAGGAAGATGATACAAAGCTACCTGCTCAAATGCATAACCACTCCAGGCCCGGTATTCTGGACTGTCAATATAAGTAAGCCAGTTGGTCTGATCCATTTGGACATTATCTTTAATAAACCGGAGGTAAAAAAGCGAGTAAGGATCGACCAACTGATAAAGGCTGTTCCGCTGTTTTTTTCCAAAAGGGACATATTTCCTGATAAATCCACTTTCCTCCAACTCAAGCAGCAAGCGGGTAGTACTACCGGCATTAGGAAGCCCGGTTGAATCAATAATTTCGTCACGGGTTATTCCTTTAGCTTTCTGCGTCAACGCTTTAATAATGTCTTCATGTTTCTGATAATCCTTAAATAAGGACTGAAATAGATTTGGATATTCGTTTCTGAGCAAGCCATTATCTGAAAAGCAGATATCATCGATGTTTTGAACAGCGCTTTTACCAGGCACAACCTCATCCCAATAAAATGGGATGCCTCCAAACACCATATAAAGTTGTATAATTTGATACCTGTCGAGAACTGAATTTCTAGACTGCAGGAATAATTCACATTCACTTAGAGTAAAAGGTGCCAGTTTTATTCTTCTGGTTATTCGGTTATATAGCCCTGCCCTGTTGTTTATTAATTTATTGATCATCCACGATGCTGCAGATCCGCACACTATCAGTACAATATCATTCCGGGCTGAGGCCCAGCTATTCCAAAAATGCTCCAATGCTTGAATAAATCCGGAACCATGTGTGTCAAACCAGGGCAATTCATCGAAAAATAGTATTTTCCGGGTATCCTTCACATTTTCAATATACCCTACCAATTGTTGAAAAGCAGTAAACCAATCCTTTGCAGGGTTATTTTCTACTGGGGGATAAACCTTTTGCAGTGCAATATGAAAATTGGTGAGCTGTTGAGCCAGTTTTGCATTACCAAGTGCTGTAACCTGGAAAGAAAATTGCTCATCGAAAGCCGATCGTATCAGATAAGTCTTTCCAACCCTCCTTCTGCCATAAACTGCAACAAATTCTGATTTCTTTGATGCTAACAGGGATTTTAACGCTGAGAGCTCCTTTTTGCGGCCAATAATTTCATTCATTTTTTACTGTATTTGGCTTTAAATATACAATTAAATTACGTTATAGCCAATTACGCTCACGTATCCAGCTTTATTTGCCATATAAGTAGTACTTCCAGCCAAAATAAAAAATCGCATGAATACACCAATTATGTCATTATAGTTGAGCACCAATGCTGTGCGGGGGGATGTGGGAGGCTGCGGGGAGGGTAAAATGAAAGGACATCGCCCAACGAGTGGAAGATGTCCTGTCATGTCGCATGTTCTGAACGAAGTTCGAACCTTCTTTGAAGGAGAAGAAGGTAAAAATTCCTGAACTATGGCGATTCCGCCCGTGTCGGGCGGTCCGGGTTGCGGAACTGTTCGCTGAATTTTCCACACGATCGGACCTGGCCGGCCGATCAGTCGGCCGGTTGTCGATCTGGACAAATCGATAAACCATCGGGCAACCCGGAATCCCGTATCCGGCAGGATCATAAAATCCCGCCAAAGCGGTTTGTTCACAAGTCTGGCTATACATAACGATGAAAAAATGTGAATTTCTGTCCATAACCTATCCCGGTTTTTAACTAAATCCTGAATAGCACAAGATCGCTTGTTTTCCTGCGCGCGGGCAAAAGTTTCGAAGGGTTGGCCTTTGCTCTTTTCAAAAAGTAGAGTGCCCGACAGGGCGTGCTTTTTGAAATGGGCAAATCGGGCAGAGAAACTTCTTTTGTAACTTGTAATGCTCACTTATCAACTGTAATGAGAGGGAATTCTAAACTCAAAGCCTTGATTACTTTCAGTGAGCTCGCAAGCTCGGTTCGCTCCAATAAAAAAGAAATAATTTAAATATATGGAGCCTTTAATGCGTTGACTAACATGTTGATATGCTTTTCAATATCATCAATCTCTTCTTGCAGGAATGCATATCTTCCTTCCACCGCATAATCAGAAAGCTCAATGAGCAATTCAATATCCAATTCCGTTGAGATATGGTTCTCATTCAATAGGTTCGCAAGTTTTTCCAGGTCATGGACTTTAGGATAATCTATCTCATGAAACGCTAATAAAGATTTCATGAATTTCTCAGCACATTGATGTAAATGAAAGAGTACTACTTCATAATCAAGTTCCTCATCACCTCTGCTGATGTCATCATGAAGGTTAAGTGCAGCTTTCAAATCAACTTTCGCCTTATTGAGCAAGACTTTATAATGCTTCATGAATTCGGCCATAGGATCTTGCCCTTTTTATCGATTTCCATATATACAGAACCAGCTTCCTTCCTGTAAAATTCATACTCCTCAACAGTAGGAGTTAGGATATCTTTTGCAATCGTTATTCCTTTCAATAAATACCTGATCTTTCTTTTCTTCACTGATTTTGATATCTGAGAATCTGTAATAATACAAATATCCAAATCACTATTTTTATCTGGATTCCCGTAAACATAGCTCCCGAACAGAATAATTCTCTCAGGATTGATTGGCATTAATCTTGATACTATTTCCTTTTCAATTGCAACAGTTCCCATAATACTTCAAAGATATTAAAACTCTGATAATAAAACCGCCTTTACACTCACTGCAAACTTGTGGCTCTGTTCCATTGATAAATCAATTCCATATACTTGCATAATGTTTTGTTTTATGCTCCGCATTGAGTGGCTAACATCGTGATAATGGGTTCTACCCTAAATACTCTCTGGCTTTTACTCAATAATCTGCTGTGCTTAATATCCGACATAGGTTCAACCTAATGTTTTGTTAAAGTTAGTGCAGCAGATGGAGCTTTTATTCCAGGATAAATATCACAATTAATTGCTATTTTCATTATCGTATTTTAGCTATCGGTAAACCAACGATGTTTTGAACGAAGTTCGAACCTTCTTCGAAGGAGAAGAAGGTAAAAATTCCTGAACTATGGGGGTTCCGCCCGTGTCGGGCGGTCCGGGTTGTAGAATTGTGCGCTGAATTCTCCACCCGATCGAATTTAGTTGGCTGATCAGCCGGCCGGTCGATCCGGGCAGATCGGTGAAACACCGGGCAACCCGGCATCCCGTATCCTTCAGGATTAAAGAATCCCGTCAAATCGGTTTGTTCACAAACCCGGTTGTGCATAACGGTGAAAAATTGTGAAATACTGTCCATCACCCATCCCCATTCTTAACGAAATCCTGAATACCGCTGCGATCGCTTGTTTTTCTGCGCGCGGGCAAAAGTTTCGAAGAGCTGGCCTTTGCTCTTTTCAAAAAGTAGAGTGCCCGAAAGGGCGTGCTTTTTGAAATAGGCAAATCAGGCAGAGAAACTTCACTTCTCTCGTATATTTTATAGATACACTTTATTGTTTGTGATGAGTCAATTCTAACGTTTGGTTCTCCGAAACCGTTATTAACCCGTTACCTTTTGTTATAAGTTCAGTATTGGAACAGAAAAGGTTAAATAATACAACAAGCCGATACCTTTCACGGATGAATACTGGGATAAGTTGGGACCCAGCACTCAGCCTTGCCGCAGTTCCTGATCAATTCTGTCTTTAAGAAAGATTTTTATGAGTGATTGATATGGAACATCCTGCTTGTGTGCAAGTAATTTTAGTTCATCTAAAATATACTCTGGCAAACGCAGCGAAATGGTTTTTGTCGTTGGTTTTAAATTGCTAAATACCACTTTTTCTGAGGCATTCCAATCCACATAATCAGCGGCATCACTATTTTTCCAAAAAGTACGCTCTTCATCCTCATTTTTCAAAATGGGAATTTTCTTAGCTTTTTTCATGATATATTCTCCTCTCTTTTTTGCCCATATCTCTTGATGAAATTACACGAATCAGCTCCTCTCTAACTGTAAACACTACAAACAACAGGCGATTGGTATCTGTCTTACCCAATAAGAACCATTGTTTATCTGATTGCGAATGAGATATATCATCACCAACAACAATGGGAGCATTGAAAAAAACCTGTTCACTCTCATTTCTACTCACTTGATGCAAAATCCAGTTCTTTTCTGAATTTCCATCATCCCAGTCAAACCCCGTACAATTTAAAAAAAGCTTCCTCATTCATTTCAGCGTATTTAAGAATATCTGGACCATCAATCAACCGATATTTGGTAGGTTTCCAGCGCGACACACTCAATTCCTTGATATATATATCAATCCTTTTCATAACCAAATTGTTCATATAGCGATTTTATTTCTGAATAGTCAGGCAAGTCATTTCTGCTGAAGTTGGAGGATTTTTTATATGAACTATTGAATCGGGGTTCATTTTTTTTCCAGGTGCTTAGCCTCCTATTTATATCAAAAGCCTGTGTCAACTCCCATTTCATTTTTCGTCCGCCTTCATTATGTTCCGACCAATACTCAAAAAAAGCCCTTAACATATCATCACTATATTTGGCAATGAAGTCAGACGAGAAAATTTTCGCTCGAAATTCCTGCTTTCTTTCCTCTAATTTCATTTTAGGTCGATTTGGGGGTGCAAGAAATTTTTTCCCATCAATTTCTTTATTATCTCCATTGTTATCATTATCATCATTATTGTTAGGGAACTTTTGCTTTCCACTTTGCTGTACTTTTGTTTGCTGCTTTGCTGTACTATTTTGCTGATAATGGTCATAATTAACAATCGTAATTACCTGTGTAACATTATTTTTCTCAATAGTAACCTGTTGTTCTTTTATTAGGATTTTAAAAAATTTCTAACCTTAGTTCTCGACCACTTCCATCTTTCAGCCAGTTTTGGTTCACTCCAACCTATTTGACTACGCTTTATATCAACCCTGATTCCCCTTACCATGATATAGTTGTCCTTATGATTGGTAAGAATTATCAGGTCAATCCAAGCACGGGCTTTATCAAAAGGTTCGATATGCCACAGCTGGTTTTGAGTTATCTTTCTATGTATGCTGAATATTCTTGACCAAACCGGACAGTGATTCTTGCGTAAAGCGGACACTGATTCCTGCTGATTCCGGACACTAATCCGGGAAGCAAGATCGGTTCATCTTTCATCACTTTTTTTCCACTGAATATTTGTATTTCTGTTGGTTTATTTCAACCCAAATAAATCAACAGGAGGATCTCAAAATGACAAGAAAAAGAACAGACACGGAAGAAAATCAACCATAATAACATCTCAATTACCTGTGGGCCAGTGGCATGACGCAATTGGAGATCCTACCGTGGCCGATTCGATATTAGACAGGTTGCTTCATAGCTCCCATCGAATAGAATTTAAAGGTGAAGTATCAATGAGAAAGACATATAAAAACGATTAATTTTTAGAGGAGATATTTATGCGAAAAAGAGAGATGAAAGAACTGTCCGCTTAAAACAGGATTAGGTGTCCGGAATCGCAGGAATACGCACTCATGTCATAATAAACTCACGCTAGCCATACACATTGTGCACAGGTTTGCTAGGTAATAAATAATATAAACGTATTTTTGACGTTAAACCTCCCGAAACATGAGACTGATAGCCTCCTTCCTTGTAACATGCTTTGCTTTGTGCCTGGCCGCTGGTCAGGAAAATCCCGTTTCTCTTGATACTCCTTTCAACCATCTGAAGGTAACTGGAAACATTCACCTTGAATTGGTGTCATCTGATTCCCAAAAACTGACCATTGTATCGGATGAGAACCAGGATGCGTTGGATATTGAAACCTTAGAGGATCGCCTTGTACTCAAAACCAAATCAGAGCTAAGCAAGTCTCCATCCATCGATGTGAAACTCCATTATGTGAATCTGTCAAGCCTCGAAATTAGAAAAGGAGGCCGGGTACAGTCGGGTGATGTTCTCAAAACTAAATTGCTCCAACTGGATGTACTGACGGGAGGAAAGATAGAATTGACCATTCAGGTGGACTCCCTCAGCGCACGTATAAATCAGGGAGCAGATATTATCTTATATGGCAGTACCCGATCCCAATTCATCAATGCATACACCTGGGGAAATTATCTGGCCTACGACCTGAAAGCAGAGAATTCCTATGTTAAAGCGGCCACAGGAGCGCAGGTGAAGGTAAATGCCTGCAGCCTTTTGGATGCCAATGCGACCAGCAAGGCTTTTGTTGGATATGGGGGAGAACCTGAACAGAAAAGGATAAAAACATCGGTGGGAGGCGAAGTCACTCCAATGTCCGGATCATAGGGCTAACCTATCCCCATCAAGATCTGCATATTCCTCAACACGAAGTTGAATATCTTGTGCCAACATGAGCATGGAGCTTTCAATATGAATAAACCCCAATGCAGTATATTATGTAAATTGGATGCGATCGCACTATTAAAACAACTGAATCATGCCAACTCAGACAATGATCAGGTATCAAAACATTACACGGCTATTATTTACCCTTCTAAGGATTTTCATAGGCTGGCATTTCCTGTATGAGGGTATAGCAAAGCTCTTTTCTCCTTGGTCCTCAGCCGGGTACCTGATGGAATCGCAATGGCTTTTGTCCGGGGTATTTAATCGTATCGCAGAAAACCCTGTATTGCTTCAAACAGTCGATCTACTCAATATCATCGGACTGATCCTGGTGGGTATTGGTCTGTTCCTGGGACTTTTTACAAGAGTCTCGGCAGCTGTTGGAGCATTCCTTATTCTGCTATTTTATATTGCAAATCCCCCGTTTATTGGTTATCTAAGTGAGACAACAGGTGAGGGACACTACCTGATTGTCAACAAACAGCTCATTGAAATGGGGGTGTTGATCCTCTTCATCTTTCTGCCAAAAGAGTTCTTCTGGAGTCTCGAAAGGTGGATTTCGCGATTCAGGCGGAACAGGGTCAGGGAAAAGGAGGGAAAACACTCCATTGCTGAAACCAGCATGGGTCGAAGGGAACTGCTCAAAGACCTCCTGGCTATTCCTTTTGCAGGAGGATTTGCGTGGATAGCTTTGAAGAAAAAACAATGGGAAAGCTTTGAGGAACGATCCCTGGTAAGCAAACCCAGCAGGGTTGATGCCGTTTCCGGGTCCACTGCACGTGCCCAGTTTGCCACACTTGACCAACTGAAGCAGAAGGTTCCCACAGGTAAAATAAAAGGATACGAGATCAGCCGTCTGATCTGCGGCGGAAATCTCATTAGCGGATATGCCCATTCGAGAGACCTGATTTATGTTTCCCATCTGGTTCAAAGTTATTTCAGCGATGAAAAGGTATTGGAAACCTTCAAATTATGTGAAGCAGTTGGGATAAACACCATGATTGTCAGGGTGGATAACAATACACTCCGGGTGCTGGAAAAATACAGGAGGAGAGGTGGTGAAATGCAATGGATTGCCCAGTGCAAGGCAACTGACGAGGACATCAAATCAGACATAGATGCTTCAGTAGCAAACGGAGCCATTGGAGTTTACCTTCACGGTGGGGTCTGTGACAGTTATGTCAGGAGAAAGCGTGTCGATCACCTGCTTACCTGCCTCGAACACATGAAAAAATATGATCATATCATTTGTGGCCTGGCCGGTCACGACATCAGGGTCATCATCGAATGCGAAAAACATGGTCTGGACCCAGATTTTTATATGAAAACCCTCAACAGCGGAAATTACTGGACAGCAGGCCCGCGCCTGGTCACAGATCCTGAGTGGAAACCGGATCCCATGAACATTGTCGAGTCCGAATATGGTGCTGATGTAAAGGACAACATCTGGTCTGTCACTCCTCAACAAACTGTTGAATTCATGAAGAAAGTGGAAAAGCCCTGGATCTCCTACAAAGTCCTGGGCGCCGGTGCGATCCCTCCAAAGGAAGGCTTCAGTTACGCCTTTAAGAGCGGTGCCGACTTTGCATGCGTGGGTATGTTTGATTTCCAGATCGTTGAAGATGCCAATATCATCAGCGATGTCCTGACTGACTTACCGGAACGTACCAGACCCTGGAGAGCCTGAGAACCATTGCTTGCTTTCTTACCATTCACATTACTCCGGATTCCTGATATCCAACATAGCTGAAATATTGAATTAGCTTCCCTAATGCTGTAACTTGTATGGGTAACCAACAATTATTTATGTGAAACCATGAAACCCCTATTCATTGGAATTTTACTCTTTCTGATCTGGTCCTCACTTTCCACATGGTATTACGTGTGTCATGTCAAGGATTTTTGTAATGGACTGGAAGTATCCCAACAGGTTTCCAAGCCGGAAACCCAACCTGAAACTGACAGTGCCGCAGTGGCTGAAACTGTACCGGCAGAAGAGATCACACCTCTTCCGGAGAATCTGATAATTCACTTCGCATACAACCGGAGTGATTTCAAACCCGTAGAAGAGACATCACGATTTTTGTCTGAGTGCAAAGCCTACCTTGAAAAAGAACCGGGTACAATGCTCGATATCACAGGCCATGCCGATGCCACCGGAACTGCAACCTATAACCAGGCTCTTGGAATGAGGAGGGCCGAAAGTGTCAAATCCTATTTTGTAGGACAGGGCATACCGGCCGAAATGATAGAAACCTCTTCAATGGGTGAAAGTGTACCTGTTGCTGATAATGCTACTCCCCAGGGAAGAGCAAAGAACAGAAGAACAGAAATATTCATCAAAAACCAATAAAATGACCACATTCAACACCATACTGGCACAAACCCTGGCAGGCACTATCATTGAAATCATCGTGCTCTTACTGGTAGCAGGGATGATCGGATACTTTGCCTCCTACTTTTATTATCGTAGTATCTACCGAAAGAAGATCTATGAACTGGACAGCGACCTTAAGGATCTCCAGATAAAAAATGACGGCCAGCTGGACCAGATCATCAAGCTGAAAAAAGAACTGGAGGAAAAGGAGAAGTAGAATAAAATATAAATTTACAAATCAACCAAGTTTCTTTTCTATATCCTTGATTTTTAAACAATTTCGACCCGATTGATATAAAGGAGGACATCAAATGGCAGAAAAAAATAATTCTGGAATCCTGAAAATTGTATTACTAATCTATGCTGTAGTATGTTTAATCTACGGGCTAGGTTTTTTTATTATGCCGGACTCTTTAGTTGAACTTTCCGGTAGTGAACCCGTATTTCATGGTTGGATGCGCTGGCCAGGTGGAATACTAATCGCATTGGGTATGGGGGCTATCCTCGTATACCTGAAACCAAAAGGCCAGGGTATATTTGTAACAACAATAGCGATAGGAGCACTTCTGGCCGGACTTGCATTGCTCTGGGCATGGATAAGCATCGAGCAGGAAGTTAATGTATGGTTTACAGCGTTACCAACCATTGTTTTACTTGCCCTGTCCGGTCTGCTTTGGTGGAGCCGTCAAGAGGCAAAGAGTATCCTGTATCCTGAATAAAACGTAAATGTTTTCAATCCTCTAATTCATCTTATACGAAAAATTGAATGCTAATCATCTAACCCATTTGTAAATCAAATGGACAATCAGGGTCGAAATTGTTTTTGAGATTTAAGGTGCACAATTCATTGGAATCCTGAGAAAGATTACCCGGTGTCTTCCTTTCTTCCCGCTGGTTTGAACCAATGCCGGAAATTCAGGTAAAGGCTTATCATCAAAGCGATTATTAGTCCCCACATAGTAACTGCATTTACCAGGGATTGATCTATTTGCAATCCGGTCAGGCGTGTAAATAGAAAACTCATGTAGGAGTCGGGAAGATCAGTGTATCCAAGTTTCCGGAGGATGTTAAAGTGCCAGTCGGTCAGGGGACAGTATCCCAATCCATAAAAGATTCCCAGAATAAGCCAGGATCCGGCGGTCAGCAGCAGGCAGATGAGATTCAGACGCCTGGTTTTCTTCCAGATCCACCCGAACAGGTTGAAGAGGACGAGGCAGGTATGAAAGACCGTAAAGAAGATGTCAAGAAATCTCATACATTTTAAATTCCACTGTTATATTTACCGCCAGGTTTATTGTGAGAACTGAGTATAAAATCGTAGTATCCAATGAAGGACACATAGCCTCCAATATAAAGATCATTTTAGCTGACTATGTTCTTATTGAAAAAGCTATTAGCCTATAATATATAAGTAAATCGGATCTTGGTTTTCATGATTGCTTCACAACAAAGACGTAATAAACTGTTCTATTTTAATAATGTTGAATCTATTGGTATTCCCCCCACGTTTTCAATTTGCACAGTTTTTGTAAATGAGGGAGTTGATTCTTCATCCTCATAATACTCAAAATCAAGTCGATTTGAGTATCCTTGACCCCACCACTTGAATCTCACTTCAATATCACATAAACCACTCGAAGTCGTTTGAAACTCAGTGTAAGTTAGCTCATCTTTCGTTGTGGACCAAGACATATTTACCCCGGCGTGTTCAAACGACTGCATTACATCAACCACAAATTTTTTTATTGATTCCGCTAATAAAAGGAACCATTTATCCCGGTCTGGCATGTGACATTAATTATATATAGTCAACATGCATTTATCTAATATTGCATCCTAAAGTCTTGAAAATATGAGGATATTTTATACATACATTATTGCTATTGCACTGTCTGTAAACAGTTTTGGACAAGAATCATTTAACTTCTCAGTAAAATTAGAACCGGTTATCATTTCAGATCTACCCGGTTTGCATTCCTACGCCATAGCTCAGCACGACGGGAAATGGCTGGTTATTGGGGGAAGAAAGGATGGAATGCATGCCAAACAACCTTTTAACGCCTTTCCCTCCTCACAGAATAATACTGAAATCTATGTCATTGATGTAATTTCTCAACAATTCTGGTCTGCTTCTTTAAATACACTTCCCACTGGAATCTATGAGCAGTTACAGTCCACAAACTTGAATTTCTATCAGGACAACGATACATTATGCAGAGACACTGATCCTTAAAAAGGATAACATTGAACAACATGAGCAGGAAAAATACCTGGGGGTCATCTATAAGAACTGCAATAACCTTCAGGAACTTGTAACCAACCTCTTCGAACACTATTTCAAAAAGAATGACCGGGGTGGCTCTTCCGGGCTGGGTCTGGCCATTGTGAAAAGAATCATTGATCTCCATGAATCCACCATCGATGTGAAAAGTGTGGTTGGCAAGGGTACCAGCTTCCAGTTTTCTCTGCCAGTGGCGAACATTGCCTGATCTTTTCTGCATCACATATGAAAAGTTTACCCAATTGTTAAACTTTCGTGATATCCCTGTAAATCCATCGCAGAACCTTTGAATCAGAAATTCATTAAATCTTTTACGTATGAAAACCACCTCTGTATTTTTTTAGGAATTTTAGTATCATTTAGGTATTAAAAACCTAAATTAGCTTAAAAAAGATATAAATGGACCCTGTTGATAATCCATATACTCCTGGTGCAGGAACTCCACCACCTGAACTTGCCGGTAGGAAAAGCATACTATCCGCAGCTGAAAACGCGATAAAAAGAACGATTGGGGGAAAAGCTGCAAAAAGTCAGTTAATGCTCGGACTCAGAGGAGTTGGTAAAACAGTCGTCTTAAACAGGATCAACCAGATAGCGGAGAATGAAGGTTGCCAAACGGCAATCTTCGAGGCTGATCCCGATCACTCTCTTCCAGAATTGCTCACCCTACAACTGCATCGGTTGCTTTTGAAACTTGACAGAAGAAAAAAGGTTGGGAATGATATTCAGAAAACCTTCTCTTATTTAAGAGGATTTGCAAGTACCTTCAGGGTTAAGTACGGTGAATTTGAGGTTGGACTTACCAATGAACTGACAACTGGTGATCTGACGATCGATCTGGCAGATCTTTTTGTACTGATAGGAAAGGCTTCAAAAAGACGTAACATGGTCTCAGTTATCTTGATTGATGAGTTGCAATATGTTGAGAGGGAAGATCTGGGAGCACTGATCATGGCATTGCATAAAATTTTACAATTGCAATTACCTCTGATATTCTTCGGCGCCGGATTGCCTCAGCTCGCAAAATTGGCAGGTGACACAAAATCATATGCAGAAAGGCTATTTGATTATCCGGAAATAGATAAACTAGATGATAAAAGCGCCACGCAGGCTATAATATATCCAGCAAAAAGAGAGAAGGTTGAATTCGAACCTGATGCGGTAGATCTGATTATCTCTGAAACCGAAGGCTATCCATTTTTCCTGCAGGTTTGGGGATCGCATGTATGGGAAATTGCACAAGCGTCACCTATAACAGCACGGGATGTAGATTTCGCTACTAAGAAAGCGATACAAGCACTTGATAATGGATTTTTCAAGGTGCGTTATGAGCGATTGACTGAACGGCAAAAAGAATATATCAGGGCAATGGCGGCAATTGGACATTTACCGGTAGGCTCTTCTGAGGTAGCAACGAGAATGAATATTCCCATGACCAAAGCGGCGCCAATTCGGGAAGAAATAATTCGCAAAGGAATGATTTACAGTCCCGGACGGGGACTAATATCATTCTCTGTTCCTAAATTTGATGAGTTTCTGCGAAGGGGATCTCAATTTTAGAACTTCCAGCTGCTATATATTTCAGGCAATTTCAAGAAGCTATTGGTATAAGTTGATCTAGCGATCCTTTTGTGTTGTTGATCTGCCGTGGGTTTCCAACACATTGTAATACTCGGTAACACCTCTGCAGTCCTCGGGCGGACAGGCAGGTTCTCCACCTATGCAAATAGGTTATTTGACGCCCTTCTCCCTAAACATATATCCCTCAAGTTTCACCTTATGTTCCCAGCCATCACCATAATCATACAGGTATTTTGCCTCAACACCCAGGTCATCGAAATAAGCCATCATCCATATCTCCCATCCAGGATATAATTCTTGTAATTCATACATTCTGTCAAAATCCGGAATACCAATATGCACTTTACTTAGACTGGATATGCTTTAAGCCCGGCTTTCATTGCTCCTTCAATCGTTCCGTCAACATGTTCTACACCTGGGAAAAACCATTCTTCAGGATCATATTCTTCCCGGCTCCATTTAAAAATGGCAAAATCCCATTTTTTTATGTCTCCCGTATATGTCATTCTTGCTATAGGAGAAATCTTTCCAAATTCCTTTCTTTTCAGGTAGAGAAATTTTCCTTTGAATTCAGCGAAGTATGCTAAATCCTCCACATAGTCATGAAAGTTTCTCTTATTAAAATCATCAATGATCTTAGTAACCTCCTGTTTAGTTTCTTTTGACATAACTGTTTTTGCCATTTTATCTATAATTTAGTTCAGTTTTAAGTTTTTCGAAAACATTAAATACAATGGGACAAATTGAATAATTTTCAATCACTCCCCAAAGTCTTGAAGTAAATTTTTTTTTATGTAAATGCGGAAATGAATTACAGTCTTGCGGCCTGTCACTGTATACTGTGCATTTTTTCTCTTTCAGGAAGGAACATGGAAGATTTCTGAAGTATTGTTCTCCTTCATCAATTTCTGTATAGTCTTCCTTGATTTGTTGCGGTCTAAGAACATCATAGTCACGCAATGACCAAAGGACACTTCTAATCTGGTTTATATGTATAGGTCTCTCCTCTTCCGATCTTAACAGGAACTATTTTGTCCTGGTATGCCAGGTCAAAGTGATTATCATATTCAGAATGTATTACCACCTTTTCCAACACATTCCCGGCCCAGTAGATCTCAAGGGTAAGTCCTCCACGGGCTTTTAATCCTTTCACATATCCTTGCCTCCAGATAGCCGGCAGGGCCGGTAATACCCTTATTATGTTCTCTTCATGTGACTGTAATAACATCTCTGCAACGCCGGCAGTATATCCAAAATTGCCATCAATCTGAAACGGTGGATGTGAATCAAAAAGATTCTCCAGGATGGATCTCTGCAGAAGCAGCTGAATATGCTCATGAGCCATATCACCATCTAATAACCTGGCACTGCAACTAATAAGCCAGGCCCTGCTCCAGCCGGGACCAGCACCTCCGTTTGCCAGTCTGTATTCTATTGTCTTTTTTACTGCTTCAAAAATTTCAGGCGTATCATCTTTTGATACAGCCGTACCGGGATAAAAGCCATATAAGTGAGACATATGCCTGTGTCCCGGTTCAAACTCAGTATACTCCCTGTCCCACTCCAGTAACCGTCCGTCGCTGCCGATAACAAATCCCGGGCGCAGCTGGTCTCTTTGCTGTTTTACTCTTTCTGAAAAATCATTTTCAATTTGAAGAATATCGCTGGCTTTGATATAGTTATCGAACACTTCTGAAATAATTTGTTGATCCATGGCACTTCCCATGCATGTTGCTACGGTCTCTCCCCCGGAATTAATAAACCGGTTTTCCGGCGAGGTGGATGGTGCTGAAACCAGGGTTCCGTCCCGGGGATCAGTAATTACCCAATCGCTGTAGAACTTTGCAACTTCTTGTATAGCCGGGAATGCACGTTCCCTTAAAAAGGCTGTATCGCGCGTGAATTTGAAATGGTCCCAGTAGTGATGCATCAGCCAGCCACCCGCATCAACAGAGCAGCCCCAGTAAGCTGTTGGTGCCCTCAGCCAGGTTGGTGCCCACAGATCCGTTGCGTGAGGCATAAATGCACCACGGCAACCAAAATTCTTTTTAGCAGTCCTTTGTCCATGCTCAACCAGCCTGTCAATATAATCAAACAGTGGATTGTTCAGTTCACCCAGATTGGTCACATCTGCCAACCAATAATTCATTTGCAGGTTAATATTAAGATGGTAATCAGCATTCCAGGGAGCAGTAATGTGTTGATTCCAAATACCTTGAAGATTAGCCGGATTTGTGCCTTCACGTGATGAACTAATAAGCAAATAGCGTCCAAACTGAAAAAGCAATGCTTCCAGGCCCGGGTCAACTCCTCCATTTTTTATCATTTCAATCCTTTCATCAGTCGGGATAGTATCCGGACCGTTTTCCGCCAGTTTCAGTTTAACTCTTGAATAGAGACCCTGGTAATCCCGGATGTGCTCTTCTCTTAAAGTTTCAAAATCAATCCCGTTGATTGCTTCCAGATCTTCTCTGTTTTGCTCGCTGTATTTTTCATAATAGAATGAAGAGTTTGAAACCAGGTAAAACGTAGCTTTTTTCACGTTTCTCAATTCCAGATAATCTTTCCCTCTCAGGACCTCCCCACCAACATTATCCACTTTTAGGCAGGTCTCAAATTTTACACCCTCTAATACCGGAGCCGGTTTTGAATCAAATACGCCATTGCGCTGTGTAACCTCTCCCTGCATTATAAGAAGTTTGTCTCCTTCAGTTTTAACACTTACCGTGGGATATCCACTATCCTCAGGTCTTGAAAGGCTCACTTTCCCATTTAAGCCATCATCTGCCTGAGAAGTAAACTCGATCAATATTGACCTGTGTGGATGCGAAACAAATACTTTTTCAGTAACCAGGTTCCCATCCGACTTGTAGGAAATGGTTGAAGTAGAATTACTGATATTCAATTCTCTCCTGTAGTCAGAAATATTCTGGTGATCAAAATCAATTGTTAGATCTCCCATGGTTTGATGAGACCGCACAACTCTCTTCCGTGAAAATCTCTCAACAAATAACCTGTCGACTTCTGAATTCTTTCCGTTAATAAGCAGTTCACGCATTTTTTCCAGGTCCTCTTCATTGCCTTCAGGCTCATCCCAGCCATTCTCACCAGGCCACATGGAATCATCATTCAATTGAATACGCTCATTTGAAGTTCTTCCAAAAACCATAACTCCCAATCTTCCATTGCCCAGAGGAAGCGCTTGTTCCCATGTATCTGCCGGCTGATTGTACCAGAGTTTGTCATCTACTGCGTCCTTTTCACTATTGCTGCTGTTGCAGGCTGTTAATGAAATAAACATCAATAGAAGAAAAGTCAAGTGCGGCCTTATATTGCTCTTTTTCATAGTTTGCTAACATTTTTTTCAAATTTAAAACAGCATTACCACCACAATTTAACTCATTTTAAGAACTATATGAAACAAGAACCAGGTGGTGCCGGTCCGGGTAGTTCATACCAGTTCTCTTTTGATGCAGGAACAGAAATAAATAAGTATCCAAGTGTTGGGCTTCATCAACCTGCATAACTAAATGGAGAAGAGGATGAAAACGGCAGTGTTAGAACTGATAGCGATGGTTTCACCAACCCCACAGTTACTGACACTGTTAAGATCACGATTACACCAATGTAATCGATCCTCTATTTATTGACTCTATTAGGGGTGCAGTTCGGATGGGCTGCACCTTTTTCTTTGCTGAATTACAGCGCCGTGTAATCCTTTAATAATCAGCAACATTATTCGCCAGAGGTAAATACATGGGGATTTCTTGCCTCATTCCAATTTAATTACTTAGACTCGTTCCGATTTGCGCTATATGAAAAATTACTTTGTATCTATAACCGAAAATCCTCACTATCAAACCGGAATCTCTGAGTATCGAATATTCCCTCCCAGTTTTTATATCCATATCCCCTATCCGAATCCAGGTTCCAGTCGGTTTTCAACAGATCTTTTTCTGCATTTGAAGCATTAGGATCTGTTGCCCTTGAAATCAACCATTTCGTGAAATCTACAGCATTACCGATCTGTTTTTCGTCCTTCTCAATTTCTCTGGTATGCATAGGTGAAGGTGAGGCAGCATAGGCATTCAGGTTGTTGAGGTTGAAAGGCTTCTCGGTAATAAATACTCTAGGATTAACATCGCTTGACGATGGATGGAAATCTGCAGCAGTTGTTGGATCTTCGGCCTGCGAAAGGGGACATATCAGGTGGGATCGATTAGATTCTTTCATCATCGGGTACTTGAAAGGATTACCGCAATTTAGAATCGTAGTGATTGATGTGATCCCAACACTGGTCTGTAATAATTCCCTGTCCGGGTATGTCAGTCCGAACTCCGAGGTGATCATATTCACGTGCTTGAACAGCTGATAACAGATTAGTTGGATGCCATACAGCAATGCCAGCAAGGCAGTTACTGGGAGCGCAAGCAAGGTTGCTAGAATCAGGTCAATTAGGTCCAGCAGTGTTTCAAGGGTCCAGATCAACAACTCACCAAGGTATTCAACATATCTTTTTGCCTCCTCAAAAAAGTTTTCATAACAATCTCGTGAGGAACTGGTCAATCCGAATGAAAATATTTCACCCAGACTACATGTTCCAAGGTCACTTGGAACGGAGGGAGGATTCGGTGGTGACTCCAAGAGATCATCCAAGGCTTCAGATAAGATATCCAATACGTTGTCAAAAGGAGGATCTGGTCGTTCAATAGTGAACTTACTCATCCATTCCATTACTTTATAAAACCTAGAATATGTTGTATCAATCTCTGATTCCGTTAGAAACGGAGGTGCCTGCAAATTGTTAGGTTGACTATTTGCGTATGTACCATGAAGACTTCCATTTAGTAAATTAATGATCTCAGCCGGAAGATTGCTTGGTGCTGGTAAATCCAGACGCTCTAAAAGGGTTTTGGACACGCTCTCATTGAAAAAATCATCAAATGCCCAAGTATCCATATAATTCTCGGCCAGGGCATGACGTTGTACATCCATCCTATAGGGACCGCCAACTATTTGATTCACGTAGGCATGTCCAACAGTATCGGTTGCCACGTGGGATAAATAGCTGTAAGCGTAGGCTCTTTGCTTTCCACTCGTTGCTCCATCTAATAAGCTTTGTGTAAAATTCCCAGTACGCCGGTAGTGTAACATATCAAACCAGTACCATGATGATGCCTCCATAGCTTGTCCGCTATTGATCTGCTTTTGCAGTTCTGGAGCAAAGGATGTAAATAGTTCATGGGTCAGATCAGGGATCAATCCAATCTCGGAGAACAAATCATTGATACCCAGTAATCCTGCAAATAATTCACCTGCAACTGAACGTTTTATATCGCGTGAGGTATCTTTAATTCGAGAAATTGCCAGGCGTATCAAATCCACAGTAGACGGGGCAAGACTACCGACAACTTCCTCGGCCGCATCTCCAACTGTTTCCTTCACCTCTCTAATTGGGGCGGTGATATCTTCATATTTTTTAACAATACTCTCATACACTTCATAAAAGTCAAATAATTTGTCAATTACTGGGTAGTCCGGTGCCCAGAAAAAGATATCAGGACCAATCGCCCCAAGGTTCGATATTCCCTGGTGTGATTCCATAATATCTCCTGCAATACGCTCGTGTGCAACAGTACTTGCCTTGAGTTTCTCAATAGTCTTTTGCAATGCGATGTAATGAATTCCATATTTAGGCATGATGATTCCTCCTGATTTAGGTTATTAATATATCCACTGTGACCAGCTAAAACCCGTATCATGTCGGTCATATTGATCAAAAAAGATGAGACCTTTGTCCATAATGGGATCATATGACCTAATAGCGAGGCCCCCATTAGTTTGTTTGGTGACTCGGAAATTTAATTTCACATCTTTAAATTCACCAGGCATGAGGGTAATAAAAGTCCTGTCATTAAAAATAAAATCAGTATAGGGAATTTCATAACTAGCCCAAGGAGTTTCATATGCCTCCACGATGCAGTTCCAGGATGGTGCATTCCCATTATTCTGAATCCTAACAAAAAAGTGCTCCCATTGATTGAATTGAAATTCGCGGAATTGATGCATAACAGGCCCTTGAGGTCCTTGCTCCCTGCCACATAGCAGGAAGGGTTGAGGCAATTTCACATCTGCCCGTTTTCCTGTGGCTACTGCGACCTTTCTTTCGGCTTCACGATCGTTCTTTCGGTTTCTCCACCAACGCTTTGCAGTGGTTTTCCAGGTTCGAATGGGAGGACATGGGTGTTTGATAATCTCCCGGATGAAGCAACAAGAGGAAAATCCAATCATCATGAGGGTAGATCCCCCCATGGCACCCAGCATTTCTCTTCGTGAGATTCTTGGCATAGTTTTGAGTTTTTACCGTAAAAATACAATCCACATAAAATATAAGGACCTATTCATACCTTTATCAATAGAGCATTCAGTATGCAATCCCGGAGTATGATCGCTGCTAGTTCAAAGCATTGCAAACATTAAACTTATATACTTTCCTAAGTCTTCCCTTTTTCAGATTTTTATTGAAATAGAACTGGTCCATGGATTCAAAATGATGTTCACCTTAACACTATAATTATTAAGAATATAAAGACTACATTAATTGCTTTTGACAATAATGCATTTCAGTACAAGAAGGTACTGATTAATTATTCCAGATTTGTTTATTCGTAAGATTATGTATCCTTAGGTAAGCTGGAAGTAACGATCGGGCAACTTTTAAGAATCAACGATGAGAATAGCACTAACACAATTCTAACTTCCCTGTATCGTCAACTCGATATTCGAAATGGTCAATGGTAAATATGTGTGCATGTCAGTTGTAAATTGGCATATGACTGAATGATATAACTCTGGAGGATTATTCTAACTATCAAATTATTCACCACTATCTATCATGTATTCGGTCAGCTCTAACAAAAAGTGTTTGTTTTCGTCGTCCTCTTCAAGTGTCTCCAGCCACCGCTTATAAATTCTAAATAGCCAGCTATTAATCCTTACCGCCTCATTGTCTATCATTGATTGCAGTCTTTTCTCCTCGAAAGAGGTTTCCTCACCAATCATTCTTTTCGCTGTAATCACAAGGTACAAACTTATAGCATAATCACTTTTTGTTACGTCATTGCCTTTGTAGAATTCATCCTGAATACTACTTTGAAGTTTAATTGACCTTTCATAATTTCCTGTGAATATGTATCCTTCCATAAGGTCCAACTGGTATGCTGCAACTGATGGAGCAAGTTCAATCGCTTGTTCCAGATAGAGTGTGGCACTTTCGAAATCCTCTATTATCATATATGTGTTACCTAACAAATAAAACCCCCTACTGTCCGTTGGATTGAATTCAATATGCTTACCTAAATAATAAAATACTTCCTGTTCTGCTTCTTGAGTCATTTCAATCGAATCAGGAACTGATTGCCTTATTGTTAATCCGTTATCATAGTAGATAAAATCTGAACTAAGAATATTTAGTGAAACTGACTGATCCGTCAAAAGCCTGGCTTTCTCATATTTCTGATTTTTCAACATACAACTGACCAAATATTGTTGAACATAATCAAATGAATGATGCATTTGAGCCTCTTCGAAATAATCAAGTGCAAGGATGTAATCATTCTTCAAGTAAAGCCAAATTCCTTTCTCTGATAAAGCGTAAGCAAAATAATATGAACCTTCTGAAGAATCAGGATGCCTTTCATTATAATCAAGAAATAACCTAATTGCCCGATCGTAGTACTTTCTTGCATTATCATTAGTGTTTAGTTCAGCTACTGCAAGATATGAGAGGCCTAAATACTTATAAGACTCGAAGTCTTCAGCATTAAGTTCCAATGATTGTTCAAGTGATACAATTGCCGGCTCATATTGTCCTGCTTGATAATAACTTATACCTAACCATAGTTTTGTATCATATACCTCAGGTGCAAGTTTATTTGCCCGTTCTAACAACTTAATACCCTTTTTGTAGTTCTCAAGTTCTGTTTCTATACGACCGGAGGCGGCATAAGAAGATGCGTATCCCGGGTTAATCTCAATGGCCTTATTATACTCAAGCAAAGCTTCCTCAATCCGCTTAAGACTAAAAAGGTTATTACCTATCTTATGATGTAGTTCAGCAGTTTTGATCTCATTTTCAATTAATCGCATGTACATCAGATTAGACAAGTAGAATTCTCCATTCAAGGCCATTTCGTCACCGTATTCCTTCAAGTGATCATTGCTACTTTCAAGTTTCCTGAAAGGAGTCAGATTCCAATCTCCTTGACTCGTCAATATGTTATTTACAAGTCCTTGATATTCAGCATTTACATATTTTACAAAATCATAAGATCTGAAATATGAGGAGGATAATTCTGGAAGATTGATTTCTTTCTCCTCTCCTGAAACAAGAATAATCGTATTTACAAAGTAATCCTTTTCACTAGTTGTGAAATTCGCCTTGATTAGCACATCAATATCTTTCACCTCCACCACCTCATTCAATCTCACAGAAGGATTGAAATAGAACTCCTGCATATCTCTCCATGAAACAATTTCTCCATATTCTGGAGAATCAAGATCATTGGTTACCTGGGTAATGAGATTCCTTATATAGGATAATAATGCATTTTTGGTTTTTTTGGTCACGGGGTAGTCTGCAATAATCCCAATACGCATTGCTGTAGGTACTTCAATACTAACTATTTCTATAAATGTTTTATAAATCTCATCGGTTGCCAAATCAAACGTTCGGAATAGATCTCCCGAATACCCTCTGATGGTACTGATAGTAATATTCTTATTGAATTTAATATCAAAGATTCGCGGTTTGATATAAAAAGCTTTCTTATCAGCAGAGATTTCGCCATAGATAACATAGTCATAGTCTGACAGACTCCTTTGAATATCAGTATTCTGAAAATAATACAAACCTTTTTCTATTCTTCCATCGCTATCTGGCATGTTGTTATAAATTCGCACACCTGGTATTTCCCGGAACTTATATGCAAGAGCCTCAGTGATCATACTACCAGAACGCCTATATAGACTATCCGAACCTAAATACTGGAAATCATTTATAATGATGCTAACTGGTTCAATAGTATGGCTTCGGTCAAATGATTTGATATCCAGCTGTTGACTAATAGTAACATTATATTGTGTTACCAATAATGTGATTACGACTAAATAATTGCATCGAGATGTTTTCATTTTGAATCTATTTAATGACCAGCTTTTCGAGTACAGCTTCAATAATTTTGTCCTTATAATCATCGTCTCTCCTATAATTCTCGCTGTGAATAACAACTAAATCACACGGTTTATCGTCATTATCGATGAAAATGCTGATATCAACTTTAAGCATATTATCGTCAGGTGGTCTGGCATCCCTAAATGTGCCATAGAACTTATTATCCTGCTCAACAGGGTAAAATTCATCCTCATAATAGAATACATATTGTTGCTTTATTAACTCATGGTTGTTTAGGATCTGGGTGAGCCACCTAGTAAACTGCCTGGAATTAATATGTTCAACAGGTTCAGTGAACTCATCAACCTTTACCCTGATTTTAAATTGGTTATTATTTTCAAAGTGATCCAGATCTCCTACGATTAGTTTAACTATCTCTTCAATAGTATTATTTAAACTATACTCACGATCTATAAGATAAATATTGTTATTCCAATCAATCCTACTCAAATGATAATCTCCCGATTCATCCTTGAATAAACTATCTACTGAAAAGGTAATACCATAATAACTGGTTCCTTGGATTCTTCTAATCTGACTTCCTAGCACATAGAAAATATCCAAAGCGTAGTAGGTACCAAAATCAGTCGAACCCAGATTCCTGGAATATAGCATTCGTTTAAAAAATTCTGTATCATATAATTCAAGCCTAAATCTTTGGCTGATATCATTACACGTACTGCAGTCGTGTCTATGATCCGGGGTAACAAATAAATACTTGGAGTCATCTGAATATCCTTGACATTTTGATTTTGGTAATTGTCCAAAAAGCAACAGTAGAATGATGCTGTATAGAATTTTACGTTTCATTACTTATCTCTGAATCAGATTTAATGTCAGGATTGATTATCTATTTCTTGATCCGGCTGATCCTGGCATCCAAGTATTCTTAAAGTCTTGGAGATCTCGTCGATATATGCCCCCATGTGTTCCTTTCGGTTATCACTTTCATTGGTAATCGTTTTGTTCATTTTTATTAGAAACTCCTTGGTTACTTTTTGATCTTTGCCTGTAAATTCCAACTTACCAAGCAAATAGGTGTAGTTTATAACCGCATCGTATAATAGAATATTCAGATCTTCGGCTCCAATGGCATTATTATATTTAAATAGGTTATCATAAATTGTGGTATACCTCTTTAATAGGTCTTTTAGCACTCCTTTGGGATTTGTATTATAAATTCCGTTTATCGCATCTACAACCTGATCCACGTGGTAGATCCCATCTTGCATATTGCTTTTTTCCAATTTGTAATAGAGGATTGGTAATGCATTCTTTTCGTAGTACATGAGCATAATTAGCGCATCATCCCTAACTCGATCCTCGTCAGACCGAAGGCTATCAACAAATCTGATCATATTATCGCTAAGTTCATGTGTCAATCGTTTTTTCTGCTCTTCGAGATAATCTGAAACAGGTCCGAATAAACCCCAGATTGCTGCAGGTACTGCAATGATTCCCAAAACGATGGCAGTCCAGTTCTTAAATGCCGTACTAATTGGAAGTTTAGTTGTAGTTTGATTGACTTTTGTCCGCTCTAATTTTAGATTGATCTTCAAAATCTCCAACTCTGTTTGAAGTTTTGATAACTCAAGTTCCTCTTTTGTTATTACACTTTTAGCCATACTACAATCATATGAAAGTCACTAAATTGATTTGCTTGCCTGTTCATATTTTTGATCCAGGCAGGCATTATAAGATACCTTGGAAATTCTCACCGTTCAATTTTGACATGATTTATGTAATATCTGGGTAGATTAATGCAATAAGCGGGATCTATTTTCGAAGAAACGTATGTCTATTTGAGTAATGAGAAAATTCATAAAAACCAAGCTAGTTACCCCGCATCGAATTTATTAATTCATCCACATCAATACATTGTATAATAATTACTTACACACATTCCATCTTTTCTATAAGAATCGTCTAATTCAATAGAATAACCGTTCATGTCAGTTTTCTGACCTTTCAGTACAAAATGCAGTTGAAATTTGAACCCAGGACATTCCAGTTGTAACTTATTTTGCTGACCGAGAACAACAGTTCTGCTCAGTTCACAATCGTGGAAACAAATTTTCAACGATGATGAAAAAGTCAAAACTAGCACTTGTGTTAGTATCAATGTCCATATTCATAATGGGATGTGGCATTGGAGATTCTGCAAAAAAAATTGCAGACTCCTTCGAAGATCTTAGCGAAAAAGCTGGAGACCTAATCACGGATATTAACGCTTTAACCCTCCTGGTAGATTCTAAGATTGAAAGCGGCGAATTAACTGCTGAACTTGGTGACTTGATGGACAACCAGCTCTCTCAGGCTATTGAGTCCATAGAATCAGCCATGCAGAATACCGGGGGATACCTTTTTGGCGAGCTGAATGGCACCATAAATAATGCTTTTGTAAATATTTCCATATTGCTTGAACAATTGAATCAGGGTATCCTGGGTGAAACGCTGCCAACAATAATCGACCAGGTATCATCGCAACTACAAATGCAGGTCAATTCTATCACCATGGCAGTGGAGGATATGCTAGTCTATACCATGGGCAGTACAATGGTGATTGTCGATAAAACTGCAAACTCCTTAGTTGTGCTTATCGCAGCGGTTTTACTTGCCATAGGGTTACTCATCTTCATTATCTTACTTATAAAGAGAAAGATAAAACTAAAGGGGGCAAAGCTGATTGCCTTCATATTCATGATGGTTTATATTGTGTTTTTCCTTTGCGTACTGGTTATTCCAAAGTTTAGGGCTCATATGATAGTCGGTTTTGACTACGGCAAGAAACTGGATGTAAAAGCATTTGAACCAAAGTTTACCAGTGTGATCCCTGAGACATTAGTATTGGGTAATAATAATCGTCTATATATCTACGGCAGGCACCTTGATAAGATTGATCAGCTAGGGATTACGCTGAATCAAGGTATGGAAGAGAAATTCAAGTTCCCCAATGAATGCATTATTGTAGCTACCGGCAACAGGATTGTTCTTGGGAATTTCGAGTCTGGCGCTAACTGGAGTTCTCAAAGATTTGATAGTTACAATAGGGAAGTTCTTCAAAGCAGCGAGCTACAGTTCCTCAGTCTTCAGAATTTCAAAGAGTACAGCTATTCAATTAACCAGTCAATATACCCTGGCATCATCAGGAATCTAATACCCGCCAGACATATCACTCCTATCATACAACCCTTACCTGTCGTCATCCCTCATTTCGTTGATATGTCCTTACCTACCTTAGGCCATGTCGCAATGGCACCTGAGACGATTACATCTGATCCAGCTGAAGGAATTGAATCAGCTATAGTGGAAACGGAATCGGTAACAACACCAATTCTAAACCTTGCACTTGCTTCAGCAAAATCCCTTAAGCGGGTAGATAATGCGGGCATCTACCAGAATATGAAACGAGAGAAGGCACAGGAAAGGTTTGGAACAAATATCGGCCAAGAACTAATCAGGATAACAGATGAGTACTATAACAATCATTATCGTCTGCCTGAGGGTGATTATGGAATATTTGTTTTTGCGGATAAGGACACGATTGATAGCCCTTTGTTTTTAAATATTGTATATCCTCCGCCACCTGTTCCAGATCCGGATATTTCACCGGTCAGATTAAGATGGGCAGGAGGAATTACACCGGTTACAAATGAAAATACGACTCTTGAACTCTCAGTTGGATTTGCTTACCCCCAGGAGATCGATTACCCTTTTGAGGCTAAAATTATCTCCGTCCCTCCAATTACCCCGGTTACAGTAACTGTTCCAATGGGTAAGATAGCAGCCGCGACAGGAAGCAACCTTACCACGGTTATGACCAGGAGTTTCTCCATTAATGAATCTGGCAATTATCGATTTACTGTATCCATTGATGAGGAAAACAGAATTAACGAATCCAATGAAAGGAATAATACCTACTCTACTAATCTTCAGGTAAATGAGGAGACATATGAAGTAAGGTTGACAGAATTCAGATTACGGATCAAGGATGATGCTAAGAATATCCCTAAGTTGAAGTTAAAACTGTCGTCCGATGTAACAGGTTACTCGACCTGGAGATGTAATAAGAACTTCAATAAATCAGGTTCTAATGAATACAACATTAACTGCAATAAGAATTACAGTTCTGTTAAACCTGGTCAAGCAGTCAGTGTTTCTTGCGGTGTAATCGGTGAAATAAACTTTTTCTTCTTAAAACTGGAGATAAACCTAGGCACTGTAATATTTAATAAAAAACTCTCAGCAAATCCAACTGGTACCGCTAGTACCTCAGAACAAGCAATTAAAAGAGAAACGAAGTACTTCGAACTAACTGGTAAAATGATTATCAATGAGAGATAAAGTACTCGTAATAAGTAAATAAAAACAATCGCATCCAAGGAAGACTTTAACTCACGCAATATGAACCTTGACTATAACAAACTACAAGACAATATACTCTCAAAAGGCTTTGCCTTTTTTGATGATGGAACCTATAATCTAAACATCTTTGGAATACGATCTAGTGATGTCCAAGTCGATGAATTTAATGACTATATAGGTATAGCATATAGGGATGACTTTAACAATCCCTGCCTCAAACTTTTCAAGGCAACTACAAAACCCGGTCTATATTGGCTGAAAAATAAACTTGGTAATATTAAGGGGACTGCAATACTTTCACCAGGGCAATATCGAGGATGTTGGTCGTTGGGATATCATAAAAGCTATCAGGCTCTAGTCCAGAAAGGAATGGGCAATTTTCAAGTTTGGAGGGATAATGATTCTGACGGTGATTTAGATATGGAAGGGCAGGTTTTTAACGATGTTAGGGGATTAAACCTTCATACAACTAGCTTTAAAAATGATATTGATCAGGTTGGTGCTTACAGTGCAGGTTGCCAGGTAATTCAGGATGATCTGGATTTTCAAATCTTTTTGTCAATTATCTTGAGATCTGCAAACATATATGGAAATACTTTCTCATATACATTACTAGAACAAAACGATTTCATCTAACCTAAAAACTAAACAATTATGGCACTAAAAGATGCATTGCAAAAATTGAATGATGCTGTCCAAGATCTAACTTCACTTCATGTTCAAACATTTACTGGAGAGATAAACCTCAATATTGATGGCACACGTGATTTTGATAAAATTCGAGGATCTGTTAAAACCGCTAAAGAAAAAAATGAAATCACACTAGTTGCTGAGACACTGGCGCAATTTGATGGTGATTCTTACAATTTTGTAAAGCAGGACCTTGACGATGTGCCAGATCTTGCTCTAGAAGTTCATAAAAACGCTGTTGAATCAGGAATCGAAACACGTTTAGGGCTCCTTGAACTATTTAAAAATCTTATACATAAATAAATGATCAAGTCAATGCCCGCATATAACATCAATGATTTATCAGGTAGTTATATAGACCAGTTGGGGCAATTTGAGAGGATCGTTCTAGAGGCAAATAAAAATGGGATTATCAACAATCCCCCAAATAATGAAGTAGAAACCTATGACTTAAGCAGTCAGAGAATCAGAATTCAAACCATAGCAACCAGATTATGGTTGTTAGGTTATTTGCCAAGGAGGATATCTCCAAAGAGCATTAACAAAAAACTAGGTGATATTAAAACTGCTGTTCATCAATTTCAACGAGATGCTAACCTCAAGCGCGACAATTGGGTTGGAGATAAAACTTGGTACGCACTTGATCAGTTGGTGAGCTATGAGTCTGATATTGATTACAATCAATGGTACATAAACCATCAAATCAGATCGGAGGTAAAACAAGCTTTTCACCGGGCAATCCAGCTTAGATTATGGAGTCTTGGCTTATTTCGTGACAAACCAAGAAGGAACTTCGAATTATTGTCTAATAGACATTTAAAGAACTTTTCCAGCATTTTAAAAATCTTTCGGATCAAGGATGAATCCTTTGAAGCTGAGTTAGACCACTCTTCCTTAGAAATACTATTTGATCAGGATCTTCTAAGCAAAACAATTGCAAAAAGAACGTCTAAGGATAAAAAGAAGTTTTTACTAAAACTTCCCGTATTAAAAAAGGAAATGCATCGAACACTTGCACAAAAATTCATCGTTAACTGTGCGAAAATAGAATTATGGCTTTTGGGGTATGATGTTAAGATTGATGGGGGAAATAACTTTCAGTTTACTGTGGATAGTGATTTGTATAGAGCAATCTCACATTACTATCATCATTTTGAGAACCTTGAAAAGGTAGATGCAGATAGTCTAGCAGCAAGAATTTCTCCCAAACTTTTTGTTGGAATAGGAAGTACAAATGAAATTTCCACAGAATATGAAACAGAAGATCTAAGTGCTGAAATTGCAAAAGTAATTACTTCAGATGTGGATGTGAAAAATGCATGGTCCTATATAAAGGATAGAGGTGTTAGGCTATGGGATGGTCTTAAAAGGATGTGGAGATGGATTAAAAAACTTGGTAGAAAGGCTGTGGGCTATATAAAAGAAAATGTTTTCATCGCATTCTACAGATACTCATCAAAAGCATATAAGATATTAAAGAAAGGGATAACATCGATCATCGATTCAATTGAAATTTATGTAAAAGGTAATCTTCAGGTTAACAACGTCCTATTTCAATTCTCGAAAGATATGGACACATTAATATACATTCCTGAAGCCACGAGTATAAAGGATACAGAATTAGCAATTGAACAATTGAAAAAGCAATCAAAAACATTCAAAATTGCTTGTCAAATATTAGGATGGATAGTCCATGTATTCAAGAACCTGGCAAGTGGATTTGTAGGTTGGGCAAAACTTCTGATTTCATTGGTTAAGGGATATCCTGAGTTACGTAACTTATATCTGGACTTCAAAGAGATTGGAATGACAAATTAAATCGTCTGTACCAACTCATTAATCCTCCTATGAAACGCCTGCTTCCGGCGCTTGGCGAGTTGGACTTTGATGTCGTTGATCAGGGTGATAGGAGTATCTTGGTTGTTGTGGTAGTGGGTGATGTGATTGAGGTTGATGAGGTATGATTTGTGGGTGCGGAAGAAGTCTTCACAGGGGAGACAATTCTCGATCTCTTTTAGGACGCGGGTCAACAGGTATTCTTTGCCACTTGTCGTGACGATCTTGGTATACCTTCCGTGTGCAATACAGCACAAGATATCAGTCATCCTCAGGAATTCTATCCCACGGGAGGTCTTAATAGCTATTCTTGATGTATCCATACGAGATATGTTTTATCGCTTATATAGATATACGAAACATATATATGATAAATCCAAATCCACCTAACACAAGTCCAGCTTCCCTGAAGCCCCAATTTTATACTCGAAATAGAACCATTTCTTTTTGGGCGATTTCTCTTCGATCTTAAATGCTGTGATTAGTCTATCGCCATTTGTCTTTACATAAATGGATCCATACACATCCACGTTGGTCTTTGAGAGCTTCTTGATATTATCGATAATCTTTTCCTTGAGATGAACAGTTGGTTTATCAGCCAGTTTATCAATATCCTTCTTCAGCGTATCCACCATTTTTGCATCCTCCCTTTCACGGGTAGAGCGCTGCAATTCGGTAGACAATATAACCGGGGACTCTCCCCTTCCTAACTTCCCTAATCTTCCCAGGAGATCAGGTCGTGGATGCACATGGCCCTCACTATCTCCCGAGGAGATCACGAAACTCGCCGGATTAACTGAACACATGAATTCATCTGTAACATCAGAAGCCCCGTGATGACATACCTTCATGATCTCTGCCCCAAACCATTCCCTGGCCTTTTCAATAAAATCTTTCCATCTGTCTGTATCCTTTCTGGGAAATGACTTTTCACCTGTGTAATGCTTCAACAGGTACTTCTCAGCCGGAACATTCAGATCCCCACCAAACAGCACCTTAAAATCTCCGATGTGTAATCTGAGGATGATGGAGTGACCATTCTTGGTTTTTCCATATGCACTGCTGATCCTCATTAACCTGGGTTTCCGATTCTGATCATACTCCATCACGGGTCCAAGGACCTCTATGGTGTAACCCCTGCCATCGGCTGGGGCAAATCCCGGCATATAATTGCGTTCCCCTTCCCTCGTACTATGATTGTCATCTGTGGATAGCATCTTGAAATCATGGATATTATCATTATGGATTGCAGCATGCATCACTGGAGGATATTCAAATCTCCCAAACGCGGCATTATCGCTGAAAAGTCGCTCCATATGGGCAGTATCCATGACAAGTTCTTCCATGTATTTTACTTTGGTAACCGGATCCTCTACCACTCCACCCACCTTATCAAAACTGTTCTTAACAGGTCTTTCGACCAGCCCATTCTGATAGATCGTCTTAAACCCAATGTTATGGTCTTCAAAGATGGTCCTGAATCCCAGGTAATGGTCATTATCCGGATGGGTAATGATGGCCGAATCAAAATCAAACCCTCTGTATGCCTTGAAACGGGTGTTGAGAAACTCATGCATGTTCTCTCCAACACCAGCGTCGATGATCATGATCCGTTCGTCTGCTCCGCGTTCAGGAGTAATAAGGACTGCTCCGTCTCCCTGTCCCACATCCAGGAAGATGATTTCCAGCGGACGCTCATCGGTTGTATGTTCCTCCCTGATAAAAAGTGTCTGAGGATTATCGGAATTGGGAGCCCATTTTACTGCCAGCCACCCTGCCTTATTTGGATTTGGATCAGGATTTTCATCAAGGGTCAGCCAATCTCCCCAGAGTACCTGTCGAACCTTCTGGAATTCATTTTTCTGCACATTGTACTTATGGAGATAGATCTTTTCTCCTTTGACTCCTAATGCAGCGAATGTATGTGCCATGACCTATTATGAATTGTATAATTCTGTCCTCGGTTTTTATTAGAGATACTTAGTAGGATTAACCATCGCAATCTGCTTGAAATTATCCTCCCCAAGCGCATTCCTCAACTCAATGGTGAATTTATACTCATTCCCTTCTATCTTATTCATATAGAAATCCGTACCAAACAGGATACGCTCCTCGTAAACTGGGTCCAGCAATGTAATATTGATAAGAGGAACCAGCGAAAGATCTGACATAGTATAAGATACGTCCGCATATGTATTGGGATATGCTTTGAGAAGCCGTTTGATCTTATTGAACCAGGATGCCTCCCAATTTCCTGTCCCTGTAGCGTCCCTGAAACTTTCTAATTCTCCCATCCCGCCGAAATGGCCAAAACAGATCTTTAGTTCCGGATATTCCTTAAGCAGGAGTTCAAAATTTTCAGGATCCGTGAAGTAATCCGTGTATTGCTTCCTGTTCTTCCATTTGAGTTCAGCACCTGTGATAGGATGTGTTTTCGGAAGCTTCTTTCTCTTCTCCCTCGTATATACTCCTCCCCTGGAGCAATGGGTCATTATCGGTAGATTGTGTTCAATTGCATATTCATATACCGGTTTTAGTTTATCATCGGTAGGGAAATAACCCAGTGGTGGATAGATCTTAATCCCTTTGAATCCCTTATCGATGTATTTTTTCACCAGGTCAAGTACCTTTGGCCTACGTGGATCAGCAAAAACAAACGGATAAAGCCGACCGCTGTGTCTACCCATGAGTTTGACCAGGTCGTCAAGTTGGTTGGTATAAGGCTCTTTCGGATCGCCTGCGTTCATATACTCCATATCCATCGTGAGGATCACAAACCGCGTATCATCCGGATAGAAATCCATCAACGAATCGAGGATACAACCCTGTTTAGCCTCCGCGCCCTGCCTCATAAAAGCTGCATACCGGTCCAGGAAATCCCGGTTACTCCATGGATTAACACCATTCAGAATACGGGCGAAAATTTCCGCACCCTTGTATTTAGCGAGCCATCGGACAAGTCTTAAAGGAAGGAACCGTTCAGGAACATGATCAATGGTAAAAATATGCGTATGGCAATTGTAAATATGCATGCGCTCTTCTTTATTCATACATTAATTGGGTAACCGGGTATAATGGAATAAAAATCATATACACAGGAGCAATAACCTCCATCCTCAGGAATTCAATCCCACGGGAGGTTTTAATTGCTATTCTAAGTGGTTCCATACTCAATCAATCTGTCCATGGCAAACTGACGTATGATTCAAATCTGAAACAAAAACGAAGTTTAGAGAAGGGTAGAGGATCTGTTTAGGTAATTAGGGCTATACCTAACAGGCAATTAATTCCAGGTTATGGCTTCGATTGGATCACCAATTACTGAATACCAATCATTTATAAATTTATTAAAAAAGTAATACAAATCCAAAAAAATGGCAGGAAATTCGGAGCTATAAAAACCCCCTGTCAGCGACAACAGGAGTCTTAATCATTTCTGCAATCAATAATCAGAAGCCAGATTTAATCGATGGCCTCTTCAAATTCTATATCGATGGCCTTGTCAAATTCCGTTACAGGCACAGGTTTGGTATAATAAGCAGAAAATGAGATCTTCCATTCTCCTTTAATCTTTTCCAGAAAAGTTATTTGAATGTTATTATATCCTCCTGGTTCACCCTCAAAACTCCATTCCCAGATATTATCACAGGTGAGCCAAGCAGTGTTACCGGTCACTTTTAAGATCACATTCTCTTTCCAATTAACAGCATCTTCAACTTGCCAACCTTCCAGAGCATCCTCCAACAGAGATCCAACTTCATCCCACCCCTTATAGGTGTGATATCCATATATACCTAATTCCAACCTGGTTTCCATACTATCCTGAACGTGAACAGCTAATGCGCGTTCCATATCCCCTGCTCTAATAGCAGCTACTTCCTCCTGGAAAACAGCAAGTATAGCTTCCTTTTCTTTCTCTATGCCAATTTTTTGCTGACAGGAAGTACCTGCTAATAAACTAAGGGCAAATAGTGGCCATAAATATTTTCTCATACCTGGAGGTTTTGGTTAGTTATACTGCAAGTTAATACTACTATAACCAAAATCAAATATATATCATATTTCCCATCAGCCTCTTTACTCCATAAGGTATTTAAGAATTTTCAGTTTTCTCATAGTATAAGGTGGATATTTTAGAGCTGATTCAAACCAAAAGGGTTTATCTAATATACTCTTATAATGAGAGAATGTTATAAATCCAGCTTCTCCGTGATAATTTCCAATTCCACTAAATCCAACACCACCAAATGGCAGTTTGCTATTTGACAGATGCATTAAGGAATCATTAATTGCTCCGCCACCAAATGAAATTTCCTTCAACAGTTTATTGATCTCTTTTTTACTTTTGGAATAAATATAACAAGCCAAAGGTTTCGGCCTTCCTTTTACTTCTTTAATAACTTCATCAAGATTTGAAAATCCGATAACAGGAAGAATAGGTCCGAAGATTTCATCTTTCATTATTTCATCTTCGAATGAGACGTCTTGCATAACGGTAGGGCTGATAAATCTGTTTTCTTTGTTGGTCTTTCCGCCACAAAATACTTTATCATCATCTATTAATTTGCTAAGACGTTCATAATTGTTTGTATTTATAATTCTAAGATAATTGTCGTTAATATTGTTATTGCTTTTATGATATTTCTCAATTTCCTTTTTAAGTGCTACAAGAAATTCTTTCTCTATTGATTTATTAACTAACACATAATCAGGGGCAACACAAGTTTGTCCTGCATTAAGATACTTTGCCCAAACAATCCTTTTAGCTGTTATATCAATATTGCAATCAGATAGAACAAAAGTGGGATTTTTTCCTCCAAGTTCAAGCGTCACAGGCGTTAGGTGTTTAGCAGCAGCCTGATAGATTATCTTACCAACGGGGACACTTCCTGTGAAAAATATTTTATCAAATTTATGCTCTAATAGTTCTGTTGTTTCTTTAATTCCACCTTCAACAACTCTAAAATAGTCCTTCGGAAAATTTTCGTTAATAATCTTAGCCATTACTTCTGATGTTCTGACTGGAAGTTCACTGGGTTTTACAATGACAGTATTACCAGCCGCAAGAGACGATATTGCAGGAATTAATGACAATTGATAAGGATAATTCCAGGCCCCGATTACTAATGTATTGCCTAATGGTTCAGGAATAATGTAACTTTTAGAAGGGAAGTTTCCGAGATTTGTTGATACTTTCTTTCTTTTACTCCACTTCTTAATGTTTTTTACAAATATGTTTATTTCGTGATATAGTAAGGATAATTCGGATATATAAGTTTCAAATTCGGATTTTCCAAAATCCTCATAAATTGCTTTGTAAAGCAAACCTTCATTCTCTTTCAACAATCTCTTAAACTTCTTTAATTGCTGAATCCGAAAATCTGTTTCTTTCGTTTTGTTAGAGTTAAAGAAGTCTTGTTGTTTTAATAAAATATCTTTCATTTTCATTATGTTTTATCCCAGGCTTTTCCAAACTTTTTCCATCAATGCCTTTGTAACAAAAATACATTTAGATTGACTTCAAAATAAAGATACTTTATTATTCTTCCATCGGAAAAGGTAAATCACTTTTCCACTCTGGAGGTGATCTGGATTTGTTGATTTGATCAATCAGAAGAAGTGCATATTGAATGGTTTGTTTCATCCCCCCCAATTCCCATTCCGGATCAAACTCATCCTTCACAGTGTGGTAATCCTTTCCCCAGAATTCGGTATAATTCTTATCTCCCGATATTTCATCTTCACCTGCAGAAATCCATACTGAAGGAATTCCATACCGTGCAAATGAAAATTGGTCGGACCGGTAAAATAGTCCCTGGTTGGACAATGAGAAAGTAGAATATTCGAGATTATTCTTTTGTGCCAGATCTTTGATCATCTCTTCGAAATCGGAAAACCTGGCACCAATACCCATAATGCTTTTTGACTTATCCCATACCGGTGTTGATTCAAAATTGATATTGGCAATGATATTGTCACGACCGGTATTTTGAACATAATACTTCGAACCCAGCAATCCAGATTCTTCCGCATTGCACCCCAGGATAGTGACCGAGTAATGAAGGTCGTCCTGAAACTCTTTGAGCACTTTGGCCACTACCATCATGGCACCAACTGCAGTTCCATTGTCAATGGCACCGTTATAAATATTGTCTCCCTCCTTAAAGGGATCCATCCCCAAATGGTCGATATGGGCACTCAATACAATTCTCTCTTTTGTTTGCCCTGGAATTTCAGCTACTACGTTTCGAACGGTGACATCCCTGAAATTATTCTTACCTGCTATATGGATGTTAAAACCCAGATCGATGGGCTGAAAGTCTTTCGAATGGGTTCCTTCATAGAGATCATCCAGGCTGATGCTCTTTGCATCCAGTATTTTTCTTAAACTGCTCTCTTTTATCCAGCCTCTGAATTTTAGATTATTCTGCAGATCAGAATTGATGTACAATTCCTCACCTGTCCAGGAGTTCTTCACAACATTCCAGTCATAGCCGGCTGTTTGGTCGGTATGTATCAGCAAAATCCCTGCTGCTCCGCGACGTGCAGCTTCTTCAATATGATAGGTCCACCTCCCGAAATAAGTTAATGTACCTCCTTCAAATATGTTGGCGTTGTACATTCCAGGATCATTTATACGGGTGATCACTATTTTATCCTTCACATCCACATCTTTATAATCATCCCATTCCCAGATGCTTGTTGTAATCCCAAAGCCGACAAACACTGCTTCTCCATCAAGGTTAATAGATTCTTCTTCAACAGTAAAGGTTCCCACTACATCATCGATGTAATTCAATTGTGTTCCATTTGCAGTAACTGTAACTCCACTGTTTGAGAAACCTTTCATTACGAAGGGCTGGAAATAGGATCCATTTACACCTGGTTTCAGATCCATAAATTTAAAGAGGCTTTTCAGATAAATCTCAGCCAGATCACCACCACGTGTGCCAGGTGCACGACCTTCAAAGAGATCATCCCCCAGCAGTTCGGAAATACTCTGCATCTCTGCTTTGGTTATTCTTTCTGACCGTTGTTCAAAGGTTTCATGAGACTGCTGTGAGCAACCGCTAAACATCAAACCAACAATTAATACTATAATCAAACAGTTAGATTTTTTCATAAGGCTATTGATGTATGACTATAAAGGATTCTACCATTACCTGGGAACGGACAAAAAAGATGAGTATGCCATCCTGGAGAACACACTTGAAAATAATATGTCACTGGTCATTAATTCTAATACTATAGTGGGGCTTAAATCTATTCGAATAAAAACTGTCCTATTTCCCTCCTGACTCCTTCAATATCTCAATTATCTCACCCAATTTCCCCAATCCGGCCTCCTCTATCTTCTCTGCCCTCTGAAGCGGGGTTTCTCCCTCGTTGGTTTTGGAATTGACCTCCGCACCTGCCATGATCAGCATTTTCACACACTCAGTATCACCCACCATGGTGGCAAACATCAATGCACTCCATCCGTTGGGTTCCTTTGCATTTACATCTGCACCCTTTTCAACCAGATAAGCCGCCAGGTCTGGTTTCTTACTATAGGTGGCATTCATCAAAGGTCTCTTTCCTTCATTATCTGCAGCTTCAATATCCGCACCATTTTCCAGGAGAAGATCACAGATGGCCTGGTTTCCCATGGCTGCTGCAATATTCAGGGCATCTCCCCCTTTCTCAGTGCTCAGAGTTACGTCCGCACCTTTAGATACCAGCAGCTTCACCATATCCACATTACCACCATAAATGGCATACATCAATGGAGTGGTACGATTGTTCTTCACTAAATTCACATCCATCCCCCCGTCAATGTGTTTCTCTGCCGCCTCCATATCTCCCTGCATAATAGATTCCAGAAAATCCTCGGTAGGATCCTGAGAAAGAACATCCTGGTTGAAGAGCCCCAGGAAAGTCAATGATAAGATCAGACTTGTGAGTTTCAGGGTTTTCATTTTACAATATCATTTGGTTAGGTTGAACAATGAAATCAAGTCTAATTTACCACATACCAGGCAGAAAGTCAATGAAATCTGTCCAATAGGTTTAGAAGTTAAACAATCGTTGGCGCACCTGTCATTAGGTTCGCAGTTCTATTCAGAGATATGTCTGTGGGAAATCTCCAATTGGGGGTGATTTGCTTATTGCCGCAACCATAAGTGCAAATCCTGCATCTTCCTTATGTAATATAAAAACGACACCATGAAACGAACATATTCTTTATTAATCATAAATTGCACACAGGTGCATGATTAAAAAAGAATATGTGAGTTCCTGAATGAATTAATAATTTTTTGCAGATTTTCTGCAAGCAAAAAATTTTAAACAGATGAAAAATTATATCTCTTATGTAGTAGTCATTCTGATTTCAGTAAGTGCCTTTCCTTCATGTGAGGAATCCGGGCCAATTCAGAAGGAAACCCCGAAAATAACACTTAACAAGAAGGCCGCGGAGATCATTGAGGCCGATAAAGCTTTTGGCTTCGAATTGTTCAGGGAGGTGTATATCCTGAGTGAAGAAGATAATATCATGATCTCTCCCCTGAGTGTATCCTATGCCCTGGGGATGACCTACAACGGCGCTGCCGGAACTACCCTGGAAGCATTTAACGATGTCCTGCATTTCGGTGATCTTACCACCGAGGAGGTCAATGAGAGTTACAAGGACCTGATGGATCAACTGTTAAACCTGGATGATAAGGTTGACTTCTCAATAGCCAACAGTATCTGGTACCGCCTGGGATTCCAGGTATTACCAGAATTCATAAATACCAATAAGGACTATTTTGATGCCGCAGTGAAGGAAATTGATTTTTCCGATCCCCAGACCGTAGAGGTAATCAATCAATGGATCGAGGATAAAACCAACGGTAAGATTAAAGATATGCTGGACTTCATCCCCGGGAATGCTGTGATGTACCTTATCAATGCCATCTATTTCAACGCAACCTGGAAATATGAGTTTGAAAAAGAAGATACTTACCAGGGAGATTTCAACCTTGCGGACGGGACCAAACACCAGGCCGACTATATGCGCGTTTCCGGCAATTTTGTATATACTTCGAATGAGGACTTCACTGCAGTTGAACTTCCATACGGGGACAGTACCTTCAGCATGGTGGTGATGCTCCCTTCCCCTGAGAATGAGGTTTCAGACCTGGTGGTCAAAATGGATGTTGCCCACTGGGATTCATGGTTCGATAATTCCAGTTTCACTGGCGTCCAGATCGATTTACCAAAATTCAAATATGAGTTTAAGGAACTCCTGAATGAGCCTCTGACAGACCTTGGACTGGGTGTAGCTTTCTCTGAATTTGAAGCAGATTTCACCAGGATCAATCCTGCCGGAAACCTGTTTATCTCTCGGGTAATCCACCAGACCTTTATCGATGTACAGGAAGAGGGCACCGAAGCCGCGGCAGCCACCATTGTTGAGATTTCTCTTACAAGTAGCGGCGGAGGGGGTAGTCCAATCTATTTCAAAGCAGATAAACCATTCCTTTATCTCATAAAAGAGAATTCAACAGGAGCCATAGTCTTTATCGGCAAGGTCGGAAAACCAGAATACCCGTAGATCGCAGTGTCAATTACCGATTAGTATCGGATGATGTGAGCATTGTAATAAATGAACTTTATATTCCCAATGAGGTTCAGAAAGGCTTACACCTTTTAAATTATTTCTATTTTTCTCATTTCCCAAAAACACCTTTCTGTTGCATTGATATCCACAGAAGCATCATGCGCTTCGTCAAAATCTTCTCCGAATAATTCTATATGTAACTCAGATAATTTTGGCCATTTATATCCATAAGGGCCAGGAAGTTTGCAATAATCCGTCGAAGCGTGCATTGTACACAGTTTTCTTTTTTTCAAAAAGTCACTTCGAATACCTTTTCTTAAAAATTCTGCGCCAACAATCTTCTCATCAAAACTAATGTTGTGGGCAACAATAAAATCAGCTTGTCCAACTAAATTGTTAAACTTTATTAAGACTTTTTCAAGGTCTTCACCTTCAACAATAGCTCTTTCAGTAGAAATTCCATGAATTCTTGATGCGTCTAATGGGATTTTAAAACTCTCGGGCTTGATAATAAAATCGTCTGATTCAATTCGATTTCCTGTAGTGTCAGATAAAATCCATGCAATTTGAATCATTCTTGGCCAATTATTCAAATCCGTAACAGGGGCTTTCCAGTTTCTGGGTAATCCTGTTGTTTCTGTGTCAAAGAATAGATACATGATTTATTAATTTTTATTTTGGTAAAAAAACAAAATTTGTGCAATCAGCTAATTGATTTTCAAGAGGATGGATTAAGTCAATGTTTTGATCAAGAACGAAGTTTTGATATTCCATTGCATCAAAAAAGTCAAAAACCTTATCCCTGTCACTTTCTGAACCTAAAACCTGGGCGGAAACTTCAACAATAAAAGCGGGTTTATATATACTGATGGTATTTTTCATTCCCTCCAAAGCGTAAATTTCAGCTCCTTCAATATCAATCTTTATTAATTTAATTCCAGTGACCTCTTTGTCCATTAAATAATGATCCAGGGTGATAGCTGGAATTTCCTGAGTCATACCAGATTCAGTATCATGTCTATGAATACTTGACATCCCAAGGTTTTCTTGTTTAGCAAAATAAAATTCCAGATTAGTATCCTCATTAAAGACAGCTTTTCTGACGACAGTAACATTTTCAAGTCGATTAATTAAAATGTTATGATCCAGTCGGTCTGCAACGATTTTAATAGGTTCAAAAGCAAACACATGTCCGTTTTCACCTACGGCAGCAGATCCAACCAACGTAAAACAACCTACATTAGCTCCAATATCAATGAAAATATCCCCTTCCTTCAAATATTTTTTTAAGAATCTAATGTGAATCGGATCATAAACTCCGATGAAAAAAACATTCTGTTGGATCCAGTCATCAAGGTCAACCTTCATTTTGAATGTACCATTGTACCTGCATGTTGCACTTACACCTTTGAAAAGATTCAGAGGCTTAAAAATACGTCTGTAAAAACCAAAATAGTGTTTCTGTATAAACTTAAAATGGAACAAGACCTTAATAATCCAGGCAACAATATACATAAGGTAAGAATTTACTGTTTGAGGTGATGTTTTTTCCTGGTGATCTAATGTAGCAATAATCATTCGGAATCACACGAATTGCATGATATGCTTTGGGGGTGATTTGCTTATTGCCGCAACCATAAGTGCAAATCCTGCATCTTCCTTATGTAATATAAAAACGACACCATGAAACGAACATATTCTTTATTAATCATAAATTGCACACAGGTGCATGATTAAAAAAGAATATGTGAGTTCCTGAATGAATTAATAATTTTTTGCAGATTTTCTGCAAGCAAAAAATTTTAACAGATGAAAAGTTATATCTCTTATATAGTAGTCATTCTGATTTCAGTATGCACCTTTCCTTCATGCGAGGAATCAGGGCCAATTCAGAAGGAAATCCCGAAAATAACCCTTAACAAGAAGGCCGCAGAGATCATTGAGGCCGATAAAGCTTTTGGCTTCGAATTGTTCAGGGAGGTGTGTATCCTGAGTGAAGAAGATAATATCATGATCTCTCCCCTGAGTGTATCCTATGCCCTAGGGATGACCTACAACGGCGCTGCCGGAACTACCCTGGAGGCATTTAACGATGTCCTGCATTTCGGTGATCTTTCCACAGAGGAGGTCAATGAGAGTTACAAGGACCTGATGGATCAACTGATACATCTGGATGATAAGGTTGACTTCTCAATAGCCAACAGTATCTGGTACCGCCTGGGATTCCAGGTATTACCAGAATTCATAAATACCAATAAGGACTATTTTGATGCCGCAGTGAAGGAAATTGATTTTTCCGATCCACAGACCGTAGAGGTAATCAATCAATGGATCGAGGATAAAACCAACGGTAAGATTAAAGATATGCTGGACTTCATCCCCGGGAATGCTGTGATGTACCTTATCAATGCCATCTATTTCAATGCAACCTGGAAATATGAGTTTGTTAAAGAGGATACTTACGAAGGGGATTTCAACCTTGCGGACGGGACCAAACACCAGACCGACTATATGCGCGTTACCGGCGATTTTGTATACACTTCGAATGAGGACTTCACTGCAGTTGAACTTCCATACGGGGACAGTACCTTCAGCATGGTGGTGATGCTCCCTTGCTCTGAGAATGAGGTTTCAGACCTGGTGGACAAAATGGATGTTGCCCACTGGGATTCATGGTTCGATAATTCCAGTTTCACAGGCGTCCAGGTCGATTTACCAAAGTTCAAATATGAGTTCAAGGAACTCCTGAATGATCCGCTGAAAAACCTTGGATTAGGCGTGGCTTTCACAGGTGAAGCGGATTTCACCAGGATCAATCCTGCCGGAGACCTGTATATTTCAAGGGTAATCCACCAGACCTTTATCGATGTACAGGAAGAGGGCACCGAAGCCGCGGCAGCCACCATTGTGGAGATGCGTGAACTCAGTAGCCATGGAAGTGGTAGTCCCATCTATTTCAAAGCAGATAAACCGTTTCTTTATCTCATAAAAGAAAATTCAACGGGAACTATTGTCTTTATCGGAAAGGTCGGAAAACCCGAATACCCGTAGATCGAAGTGTCAATTACTGATTAGTCGTGCTCTTTGTGGTTTACTTCACTACCCCTTTGTTTCAGCAGGTATTTAAGCTATTTTTCTATTTTAAATAACAATTATCATGTCATTGCTTCTATTTTAAATAGAAACTTTATATATTTGTGTATTAAAAGCCAGCTATGGACAGGATTCTTTTAAAATCAGTGATTTATGATCAAAGAGGCTTACAATGGGACTCTCAATTTCTTGAGAGGGGTATCTCTGAATCACTGATCTCAAGTGATGAGATCCTTGTGATTACAGGAGTCAGAAGATGTGGAAAATCTACTCTGCTACAACAGATCCGCAACAAACTGAAAGAGAAGGATTATTATCTGAATTTTGATGACGATAGATTAATTCAGTTTACAGTAGATGATTTTCAGGATTTGTTTGAAGTGTTCATAGAATTATTCGGGAAACAACAAACGTTTTATTTCGATGAAATTCAGAATATTAAAGGTTGGGAACGATTTGTCAGACGTTTATATGACTATGGGAACAAGGTGTTTATTACTGGTTCCAATGCCACTATATTAAGCAGGGAGTTGGGAACACATTTAACCGGCAGGTATATTTCTTTTGAACTTTATCCTTTCTCATTCAAAGAATTCCTGGCATTCAAAGACATAACAATTAAAGACTCTGAAATCTATTCTACGGAAAGCCGTGCGGAAATCATTAAACATTTCCATCAATATACTGCAAGTGGTGGTTTTCCTCTGTATATCCGGAACCAGAATATTCAATATTTAAAATCTCTATATGAAAGCATATTGTACAGAGATATAATGGTCAGAAATAATCTAACAAACGAACGCGAAATACTGGAACTTGTTTATTATCTGGCAAGCAATGTTTCAAAATTATCCTCCTTCAATTCTCTGGCAAAAATAGTTGGTATAAGCAATGCAAGCACAATAAAAAACTATCTGACATTCTTCCAGAACTCTTATTTGATATTTCATGTAAATAAGTTTGATTATTCATTAAAAAAACAGATACAAAATCCCAAGAAAATCTATTTTATAGATCTGGCTTTGGTAAACCGGCTTGGCTTTAGTTTTTCTGATAACAGGGGCAGAACGCTTGAGAACCTTGTTTTTCTGGAACTGAAAAGACGTGGAAAAAATATTTACTATCACAGGCAAAAAACGGAATGTGATTTTATCATTAAAGAACTCAATAAAATTAATCAAGCTATTCAGGTTTCAGCATCACTGTATGAGAAAAATACTTATGATCGTGAACTAAAAGGACTAAAAGAAACGATGGAATATTACAAACTGGATTCCGGTCTGATTATAACGGAGAACGAGGAAGATTCAATTGAATTCTCTGGAAAACAGATAACCATTAAGCCTGCCTGGAAATGGTTACTGGGTTATTAATGAAGCTGCTCATATACGATTCTTTGCCCTTCGTAAAAGAATTCATATCTAACTTCAAATTAGACCACTATTAGCTATATTTGAATATAAGATCTGTTGAATTTCATGCCATATATCAAAAGCTAAATCGATGCTGGTCTCAATCTTATCTAAGAAATCACAAACTATGAATCTCCCTCCAGTTACAAAATCAATGAAATCAATTCTTCTTGTTGAAGACGACGAGGCCAGCCAGACATTGGTGGAGCAAATCCTCAGACCTTTAAAAATTAAACTTCACAGTGTAATTGATGGCAATGATGCGATCCATCATATCATCATGAATCCTGAAACGAGTTTAATCTTAATGGATCTGAAATTACCGTTCCTGGATGGATTTGAAGCTACACGGGCCATCAAAAAGCTCAACCCCGATATCCCGATCATAGCTCAGACTTCCTATGCCATGTCAGGGGACAGAGAGAAAGCAATCAAAGCTGGTTGCGATGACTATATAACCAAACCCTTAATAGCAAGTAAACTGTGCAGACTGGTTCAGGATCATTTACCAGATTAGAATTCCAGTTTTTTACTTTTTCTGCCAACTATTTTCTCCAGTGAAAAAGGTATTTCTCCTGACCACTCTAAGAAAAAAACAAGCATCCGAAAACACATTTCCGTAACCGGAATATATGCCATAATTTTAACGGCAACTTCAACCCATTACGCCGATGAAAGTATACAGCATCAGCAAATGGACGTTTTACGGGATTTGTCTCCTGATATTGATCCTGCCGGTTTCCAGGAGATGGAAGCTAATTGTTGATGGTACAAGAACTGAAGGGGTGGTATCCCGGTACCACCTGGTTCCCAGGGAAACCGTGGACGGAAAAACGATCCTTACCTATGCCAGTGAAATCCTCTATACAGTGGAGGACAGCACCTACACCACCCATGGCCCTGAAAATTTTGAATATGAATATGGAAGAGAGGTCCAGGTAATTTATGAAACGGACAATCCATCCAACAGTTGTATCCTGACTTTTTATGGATTCTATCTTTCCGACTACTCCGCCCTTCCCCTCATTCTCCTGGTGCTATGGGCCGCCTTCTACCTCTCCTTTAATAGCTACTCGAAAGCTGCTTCAACCGGTTCCTCACCACCTTCAATTCAATAACCGAACCACCTTGCAGCCTACAGGTACCGGACTTATTGCACACATGGGTCAGGTAGTGGAGGTTGATCAGGCCGGATCGGCTGATCCGAAAGAATCCATTGCCCGAAAGATCCTTCTCAAGGCTGCCCAGGTTACTGGAAATGACCTCCCTACGCTCATTCACCAGTACAATCTCCGTATAATTCCCATCTGCAATACAACAGACTATCTCCTTCGGATCGATCACTATAAATCCTGTCCTGGTATTCAGTTTTAACCTTCGTCCAATACCCAGGCTAACCAGCAATTCATCAATCCTGTCATTTAAACACTTCTGTTTCCTGTCATCTCCGAACCTTCTGATGCTCTGCGCAAGCTCATCCGGATCAACCGGCTTGAGAAGGTAATCAAAAGCAGACGCTTTCACAGCCTGGATGGCATACTCATCATCAACGATCAGTATTGAGATTTCGTCTGTGTTCATTATATAGTGATTTCTACAAGCGTTCCTGCTGCTTTAAGATCATATTCAAACAGGTCCTTTACTTCAAACCGTGCTTTATTCCCGGTGGCTTCAAGGAATTCTCAACAAAAGTAAGAATGCTCATTTTGGGCACAAACTCAAGTTCATCTGAAAAGCTCCAGGTAACTTCAGAAGCATCAGCTGATACCATCCGGAGCAGATCCGCTAATCCCTTCAGATACTGATAGGCCAGGTCTTTCTCCTCCTTATAAATCAAGGAACCCACTGCATTGAGCGCATTGTATGTGAAATGGGGATCGAGCTGGTTCTTGATGGACTGAAGCTGCAGATTACTGATGAGCCGGTTATTAGTGGCATATCCAAAACTTGATTCATTCATGACAGAATCAAAGTGTATTTACCTGATCCCCTGTACCGGTGGTATGCCAGCAAATAATTTCTGTTTTCGAAGACAAATGGTTTGAGGTTTATCCAGGACGGTGCCGCATACAACATGATCAGAGGTTTGTAAAACTGAAGGGATTCGTCAAGCACCATCCTTATCCAGGTCAAAAAAATCGAGCCCAACCACAGCTGCCCCGCTCAGGGGAGATCTATATACGCTATCGTTCCGGTAGTCAACCGCGTAAGCACACCTGGGCTGCAGGGAATGTCCACCGTTAATACCAAATACATACTCCGGAGAGCCATCCCTGGTCAGGTCGGTTATCGTTCCTGGTGAAAAAAGGTAATCACCATTGTCATTGTACGTATTGATCCTTTCAATGAAATACTCCCTGGTGTTGGTAGGACGACCATAGAGATCATCAATAATTGTCAGAAAAAGTGAATCATTCTTCTTGGAACATACAAATATATCTTTGATCCCATCAGAGTTAATATCATGCAGGTCCAGGACCTCCCCAAGCGTCAAGAGCTGTCCGGGAAGATTGAACTGATTGATGGTTGCTTGGTTTAAATTGGCAACAGAAATGGCTAAAATTATCCGAAGAATTAAGATAAATTGAAATGATCTCACTGGTTCCATCCCCATCCAGGTCGTAATAATACTTGTAGTCATCGGGATTCATGATTTCGGAATCGACCACCTTCATCAGGTACTTTGTGGAAAGCACCGGAATATACCTGATCAGGCCAATGGTAATCACCAGGGCCAGCAGATTGGGGATGACATATTCAAGCCTGCTTCTTTTCACAGCCAATTGAAATGTTGAAACAGTTGAAAGGGGAGTAATCACCTATTCATACTCCCTGGCAAAATCATCTGCATAAGCATTAATTTCAGTATCCTCTAAATGAACCCCGGAACTAATAATTACCCTGTATCTGAAAGTTACAGATTGTCCGGCAGGAATGTTAAAATTCATTTGCTCCTGGCCTTTTGTGAAATCGTTCCAACCAAATGGATTGGCTGAAAACAATCCATATCCGCGCGCATGCCAGTAGGTTGGATAACCCTGGTTTTTGGGGTGATCACAAATAACCAGAGAGATTTTTTCATCACCTATATTTCCATACAGATCCATCCATTTAGCACGTGTACCCCATACGTCCATTCCGGAACTTCCTTCACTGCTCCTGTAATCTCCGGAAATTCCTTCATTTGACATCGTCTCTACTTTTGCAGGATGCCCGTCGGCACTATACAGGGTAATTTCACCTTCCGAAGGCAATTCGAGCTGACGGGCCACACGAATCGCAAACATTCCTTCTTTGGTGTCCGGCAACGTAACTTCTTTATCGCCGGCTGTTAACGTTGTAATCCTGTCGATGATACGTGTTGATCCGGTGGCAATAAAGTGATATTCTGTTAATTCCCCCAGAAGTTCATTCCCTGATTGATCTGTCCAGCTTTCAACAGTAGCCATGGAGCCTTCACCAATACCTCCGGAGATTTGATCAACCTTGATGTGCTTAATTACACCACCATTGTCATTCTGTTTTCCCAATCCTTCAGAACCATTGCCCCAGAAATCAAAACCATCCACATTGCCATAGGTTAACCACATACCCGCATGGTGCGGATGGTCAACTCGTTCGCCAGTCCTGGGCTTTATTGGAAATCCACGTGTAATTTCAGTGCCGGCTGAAGTGAATACCGGATAGAGTATGGGTTTAAATACATTATCAGGCCAACAATATGAGGTAAAAAGCTTCCCGTCAATAATTACATCGATCCTGTGTTCAGAGGTTTTGTCAATGAGCTCTACTTTTAAACCCTGATCTTCATGACTTTTCTGATCTTTTTTACCTGGGTTTGTACCACAGGAAACGGCAAAAACAGCAGTCAGTAATACAATTGAAATTGGCTTGTTCATATGCTTCTTATCTTAATCATTTTTCAAACTTACTCCGGAACTACATAAGGTTTGCGGTAACTCCGTGTAAGCATGGTGTCCGCCTCGGAATCATTGGCAAACTTTTCATAATCACCCATAAATTTCAATTCCCGTCCAAGGCGATAGGATATATTAGCCAGGTGAGGTAGTGCAGATGAATAAACTCCTTCACGGATATCACAATGCAGGTCGCTTATATTTCCTGAACGAATGGCATCAATAAGATTGGCATAATGCTCTGTGCCTCCCGGGGCAACACGAAAAGTTGGATCAATTGGTTTTTCTTCGACTGATCCTGAACCTGCAAAAGGCTCTTTCTCCCGTTGACGGAAAGCCTTCCATGTTCCGCCATTAATTTCAAGGTATCCTTCAGTACCATAAAAAATATTCCCGATGCGTATACCAAGGCTTGATTCACTGTTTGAATACCGGCCCCGGGTTTCAAACTCAAGCATTTTCCCATCGCTGTATTTAAATAGTGAAGATTGCGTATTCGGTGTTTCCTGGGAACACTCATCAGGATCGATACCATAAATACCACCGGTCGAATAAACCGAAACCGGGTGCTCGTTTTTATTGAGTCCCCAGCGGGCTATATCGAATTGGTGCGGACCCTGATTTCCGGTATCCCCATTACCGGTATCCCAATGCCAGTGCCAATTGTAATGACCCTTCTTCTCATTATACTGGCGATAAGAAGCCGGACCTAACCAACGGTCGTAATGAAGTGTGGCAGGAGGTATACTGTCTTTCGCAATACCAAATGAATCACGTGGTTTAATGCAAAGTCCACGAGCCAGATAAACATCACCAATACCTCCGTTATGCAAGAATTTTATCGCTTCCATTACACTATCACTCGAACGGCTCTGGAATCCTACCTGAACATGCATATTGTATTTGCGGGCTGCCTCAATCATTTTCCGCCCTTCAAAAATATTATGGGAGGATGGTTTTTCAACATAAACATGTTTACCTGCCTGACAGGCCCAGATGGTTTCAAGTGCATGCCAGTGGTTAGGGGTTGCGAATGAAACCACATCGATTTCATTGTCATCAAAAACTTTGCGGGTATCCCATTCGGTCAATGGTTTCACGCCGGTTTCATCTAAAATAAATTTTGAACGTTCGGCAAAAAACTGTTCATCCACATCACAAATGGTTTTCAACCGTACATTCCGGCTATCTTTTAATGTGCACCAACTTTTAATGTGCCCATTACCCCGTCCGCGGATACCAACTACTGCTACATTGATGCGCTCGTTAGAACCGATGATTGAACCATACGATTTAGCACTTAACCCCATACCGCCAATGGCTATTCCAGCCGTTCCCAATACGCTTTTCTTAATAAAATCTCTTCTTTCTGTCATTATACATGTTTTTTGAAATATCAGACATTTTCAGCATTCGCAATCAATTTGTTAAAAACAGATAACTGTTCTTCCATAGCTGCAACTCTATCTTCTGGTTTAGTCCTTGCTTCGAGAAGGATCCAACCCTCATATCTTATCCCGGTAAACAGGTTGAATAATTCCTGGTAAGGATATTCACCAGTATTGAGCTCACGTATATGTACCGTATCGCCAAACCATTTTTTCACCATATTGAAGTTCCCTTCAAGGCCCGGGGGCAACAGATCAGAGTCGTTACAATTCCAGCAAATTTTTACATTCGGATCAGTTACCTGTTCAAAAATAGCTCTCATATTGGGCAATTCAGCGGTTAGTCTGCCGTGAACCTCCACCCTTATCACCTGACCATAATCCCCGGCAAACGCTCCAACCTCATTCAACCCATCAGCAATCTGAGTGATGGTCTTCTCCTTCGGGATTCCGTCAGGCAGGTTGTTTGGTTTCACTTTTATACCCGTTGCCCCGATATCTTTGCAGAGTTTAATATATTCTTTTGTCTGATCAATATTCTCACGAAGTTTCGCTGGATCAGGACTGTGATATTCAAAATTAGACCCATAACCAATACAGGTAACGGAACTGTCTTCAAACCGCTTTTTCACCTCGGCTCGTTGTAAAGCATTAAGACTTGTCTCAACACCGTGTGCATGTTGGGTGCGCAACTCCACACCGTGATAACCCGCTTTTTCGCAATTAGCAATCAATGTCGGCAAATCCCAGTCTTTACCCCATAGATAAGTTACGAGTCCGAACTTCATGCCTGATTTACCTCCGGTTGAACTGGCTAATAAAGGGTTCATCACTGTTAAACCTATTCCAGCAATACTGGAAATTTTTACAAAATCTCTCCGGTTACGTTTCATTGGTTTTAATATTATTAAACTGATCAGTCCGCATAAATTTAGTGATATGATTCAAACATTCAATACCTGCGGCCTATTTCTAGACAATAGCCGGTTCATTTGGATTCTCTGCTTTGAAGGCCAGGAGAAGCAGTAATACGGAAATGATGACACAGAGCCATGCTACAGGGTCGTAACTGCCCGAAACATCGCTGGATACGCTAAAAAGATAGGGACCCAGTGCAGATCCGATAACGGTTAGACTCATTGAGAATCCCGAGATGGCTCCCAGATTCTTCAATCCGTAAAACCGTGGCCATGTGACACCGATCAATACCGTATAGAGTCCCCATACAATGCCGTTCCCGGAAATGATCAGCCAGTATGCAGTCGACTGGTCCCCTAACATGGTGAGTCCGAGGGTTGTTATGAGCATCCCTACCATAAAAAAGACCAGCAAATATTTTAACCGGATAAAGTCACTGACATAGCCACAAGCAAATTGTACCACCACAGCGATGATGGAGGTGGGAACAAATATTCCCAACGCTTTGGCCTTGCTCATACCGCTCGTCTCGAAAACCGATACAACATGAAATGTTAGTCCGCTGATATAGAGCGCTGTAAGCGCCAGCGCCAGTGTAAAGGCCCAGAAGGCCACGGTCTTTTTTGCTTCAGACAGACTGTAATCACGATCGGGCAGACTGGGGGGCCTCTTACTCTTTTTGCCTGTATTCTTTTTCCCATCGGCAACACAACCGCAATCCTCTGGATTATCCCGGTAAAACAACAGCACAAAAATGGCGAAGACAACTCCAACAATCACTGCCAGCAGAACCCATGCACCCCTCCATTCCAGTTTCTCAATGAACTGGTTAAGCACTTGAGGTGCCAGGGAAAAACCAAAAGCGACAAAAATCCCCAGCACCGCATTTGCCAGTCCCCTTCTCTTATTAAACCATTTCATAACCATGTTCCGGCTTACCATGGTTAGCAGTCCCTGTCCAAAAAAACGTATCCCCCAGAAACCGAAAGCCAGTAACAGGAAGGTGGCCAGAACCGGAGAGACCCACTCCCATTTTTGCATGGAATTTACCACACGGTCAATCCGTGTCAGATAGAGTAGCATGAGCCCCAGCATGGCACCCGAAATAAATGCCATGATCCGTGCACCGTAACGGTCATAGTATTTGCCGGCCCTGGTGATCAACAATCCCGATCCCATGGTTCCGACCAGGTATGCAAGGCTGAGGTTGTTCCGGTTGATCTCAAGATCGGTGAGCAGGTTTTCAGTAAACACAGACACACCCATGGTCTGGCCCGGTATGCTCATCAGGATCCCGATGGTCCCGGCTGCAAGTATGATCCACCCATAAAAGAACGGGAACTTTGCCGGAGAAAAAGGTTTATTGCAATGTTTCTTCATGAGCCTTGATCAATGGGTACGATCGGGTCCACAAAGATAGATGCTATTTGTGAAACTGCTAACAACACCAAATATTTAACTACCCTGTCGTTTGTGACCGGGATGATGATGTGCTGCAAACGATTATATTAATAGATTTATACACATTATAAAATAGAACAGATATAGAACCTCGTGAAATAAAAGCGTACATTTGCCAAAATCTTTGGATTAAATTTTGAGCTTCAATTATGAAACCATTAAACATAGGAGATCTGAAAATATCTGTACCCATCATACAGGGAGGAATGGGCATTGGTATTTCATTGTCAAAGCTTGCCTCGGCTGTTGCCAACATGGGTGGAGTAGGCATCATTTCGACGGTTGGGATCGGCCTTACCCGCAAACAAACCAATCTTGGTTATAAGAAAAGCAATATCGATGCCATTCGGAATGAGATCAGGAAGGCCCGTGAAATGACTTCGGGTGTTCTTGGGGTCAATATCATGACCGTATTGACCAACTTTTCTGACATGGTCAAGACTTCCATAGATGAAGGCATTGATATCATATTTTCCGGAGCCGGTCTGCCCCTGGACTTACCCAGTTACATGGTCAAGGGAATGAAGACAAAGCTGGTTCCCATCGTCTCTTCGGGACGTGCAGCAAACATCATCGCCATGAAATGGAAGCAAAACTTTGATTATCTGCCCGATGCATTTGTGGTGGAGGGACCGAAAGCAGGCGGACACCTGGGATTTAAAGCCGATGCACTTCAGGAAGTTAGCAATAGGCTGGAGAACCTGGTTGATGAAGTGTTAAAGGTTGCCAGCGAGCTTAAAGAGAAATTCAATAAAGAAATACCGGTGATTGCCGCAGGAGGCATCTTTACCGGCAAAGATATTTTTCAGATCATGAAAAGAGGTGCCGCTGCCGTACAACTTGGCACCCGTTTTGTTGCCACCGAAGAATGTGATGCCTCAAATGAATTTAAACAGGCATATATTAATGCCAGCGAGGAGGACATTCAAATTATAAAAAGTCCGGTGGGCATGCCCGGGAGAAGCATCTTCAACCGGTTCCTTAAGGAAGCAACAGAAGGCAAGAGAAGGCCTGCCGTTTGCAAACATAATTGCATCAGATCCTGTGATTCCAAAACTACTTCGTACTGCATTTCTGAGGCACTGCTTGCAGCCTACAAGGGCAACCTGGATGACGGATTTGTTTTTGTAGGCTCCAATGCCGGAAGGGTGAAGGAGATGTCAACCGTTAAGGAAGTATTCACAGAACTTCATGACGAATATCAGAAGGCCAAATAGGATTACCCCACCACCTCCAGTTTGTATTGATACATAGTTAGAATAACGTTTCCCACGTTCCTTCAACCAATATTTATTTGAATAATGTTCTGATTGACCCGCATCGCTCAATAAACGATGAAAAGAGGTAGTTTAAAACCATGAGCCAGCATCCTATAATACATGTATTAAGCCAAATATATGCATCTGTGTACACATATTTAATACAAAATATGTAGCTTAGCAAAGATAAAACTGTACTTAACCGAATGATTACAAGAAAAATACTTCCGGTTCTACTGAGAAAGCTAAGCCCTGGTTTTGCTGTTGGATTATTTGGAGCCAGAAGAACAGGAAAAACAGTATTAATGAACCAGGTAATTCAGGAGACTGCAGGAAAACATCTGGTGGTCTCCGGTGAAGATTTTGATGTTCAGGAGATACTTTCCAGTCAAAAACTAAGTCTGCTAAAATCTTTTACAGCAGGGTATACACATCTGTTTATTGATGAAGCCCAGATAATTCCCCGTATCGGAAACAACCTGAAACTTATTGTAGACAACATACCCGGAATCGCGCTCTTTTTTACCGGTTCATCCTCTTTTGAGCTTTATAATCAGATTGGGGAACCTCTTACAGGCCGGAGTGTATTTCTGAATCTATACGGATTTTCACAACAGGAGTTGGATGAAGATTTTCTGACTGCCCGCAAGACACTGGACAGCAAGCTTATTTATGGGCTTTATCCTCAAGTCTCCATGGAGGATCAATTGTCGAAAAAAGAGGAACTCCTTCAGAGCATAAAGAATGGATATTTACTTAAGGATCTATTGGCCTTTAACATGCAAAAAGATTCTGTTTTTGTATTAAATCTGTTGCGGCTGATCGCCTTTCAGATAGGTAATGACATATCATATTCTGAACTGGCCGGCAGATTAAACGTAAATGTACGCACAGTGCAGCGGTACCTCAATATCCTGGAGAAGATGTTCATTGTTTTCTCTCTTCCCGGATTCAGTAAGAATTTAAGAAACGAATACACCAAAACACCCAGGTACTATTTCTGGGATAACGGTATCCGCAATTCAATTATTTCTAATTTCAATCCTGTTCATATCAGGAATGATACCGGTCAGTTATGGGAGAACTATTGCATTTCTGAAAGACAGAAATTTCTCGCATTTAATCGTATCTCAACAAATACCTTCTTTTGGCGTACATATACACAAAAAGAGATAGATTACCTCGAAGAGCGGGAAGGAAAGCTCTTTGCCTATGAATTGAAATTATCGGTTAAAAGAACAATAATACCCGCTCTATTTGCTCAAAACTATCCGGATTCAGTGTATTCAGAAATAAACAGGGATAACTTCTATAGTTTCATTACAGAAAAGTGAAGTTGAAGTATTAAAGTACGCTGAATATTGGAACAGCAAACTGGGTATTCTGTCTTTTTTGTGGAATTCCTTGCATTTCTCATTGAAAATGGATAATATTCGTCATATATATGTATATGTATGGGGATTATTAACCATAACGAAGCGACATTTACAGGCAGTGCAGCGGACAAAGCCAGGCAGATAATTAGTGACTGTGGGGGCATTATCCGCACTACTGAAGCTATAAAGGCAGGTATACATCCCCGGATCATTTATCAGCTTCGTGACAGTGGAGAACTTGAACAACTTTCACGTGGTATCTACAGACTCACAGTGCTTGATGAAATATCAAACCCGGACCTAGTTATCGTTGCAACCAGAATACCCAGTGCTGTAATATGCCTGATTTCAGCTCTTGCTTATCACGAGATTACTACTCAGATACCACATAAAATATCAATCGCCCTTCCCAGGAACTTTGATACACCAAGACTTGATTATCCTCCGGTTGTTGCGCACAGGTTTTCTGGAGAATCATTCAGGGAAGGTATCGAAGTACATCAGATCGATAGTGTATCTGTCAGGATATACAGTACCGAAAAAACAATTGCAGACTGCTTCAAGTTTCGCAATAAAATAGGAATGGATGTAGTACTTGAAGCGCTTAAGCTATACAAAACCCGTATGAGGTTTGATGTGAAGAAGCTTCTTTATTATGCGAAAATTTGTCGCGTCGACAAGGTAATGTTTCCATATCTTGAAGCAAGCCTGTGACATCAGTCAGGAATATACCAGCTTCTGTCAGACAGCGGCTACTTAATCTGGCAAGAAATGACAAAAGGCCATTTGGAGAGCTTTTACAGTATTATGCTATGGAGCGGTTCTTGTACCGCTTATCCAAATCTGCGCATGCAGATCACTTCATACTGAAAGGAGCTTTAATGCTGAGGGCCTGGAACTCTCCGGAATTCAGGTCTACTATGGATATTGATATGCTCGGAAGGACCAGTAATGAAGAAGATAACATAACAGCTCAGATCCGTGAAATCATGGTGCTCGAAGTTGAAACTGATGGCATCTCATTTAATCCAGGTTCAATACTAACAGAGCCAATAACAGAGAATGCTGGCTATGCAGGCATCAGGGTACGCTTCATAGGCTTTTTAGGTTCTGCCAGGGTTTCTGTGCAGATTGATATTGGGTTTGGAGACGTTATATTTCCAAAGCCAGAGGTAGTTGAACTTCCTACTTTGCTGGATTATCCTGCTCCCAGACTTATGGGCTACAGTCGGGAGAGTACCATTGCTGAAAAATTCGAAGCAATGGTAAAACTTGGTCTTCTGAACAGCCGGATGAAAGATTTTTATGATATATGGCTCTTATTCCGGCAATTCCGTTTTGATGGAGCAATGCTAGCCGAATCGATCAGGTTAACCTTTAAACAGCGAGGAACAGAATTGATTACGGAAATTGATGCGTTTAGTGAATCCTTCATCGATCAAAAACAGAGTGATTGGAATTCCTTTTACAAGAGACTCAATCAAGATCATGTCCCAGCATCATTTCGTGAAATTGTAAAGGAAGTTGAGTCGTTTTTGGCTCCCATAGTTTCATCCATTCTTAAAGCAACCAAAACAATTGAGACCTGGAAACCAGCAGGATCATGGATTTAACAGATGGAAGACTGGAATATAAAAGAATGAACCTGCATAACGATAAGAAACTATTCAATCCACAAACCACATGTTTCATCTCCTAAACCACCCCCTTCATACAGTAGAGGGAAGAAAATTTTCAAATCCCATGATAATTGCTTAATTAAGCAGTTGCTATGGATGACATCCTTCATATTGTATTAATCGAAGATGAGAAGAAATCACTCAACCTTCTGGAAACCTTGTTGGAACAGGTAAAAGGGATTCAGATTGATGGCTCTTTCACCAATCCTGAGGAAGGATTGATTTACTTGACCGAGCATCAGCCCGATCTGATTATCCTTGACATCCGCATGCCAAAACTGAATGGGCTGGACCTGATCGAGCAATTGAGAAAGCGTCACATCTTTGTTCCCTTCATATTTATCACTGCCCACGATGAGTTTATTCTTGATGCATTAAGAAAGAAGGCCGTCGATTACCTGTTGAAACCGGTCAGTCTTGAAACGCTTAGGAATTGCATTAAAAAATTCAGATCTGACTATTTCCGGAAAAATGGAGTTGACTCAGAGATCAAAGCCAACGACCTGAATAGCGAACTGCTCAGGATCAATATAAAATCGGGGTTCGAAATTGTGAAAACAGCAGATATACTCTGCATGATAGCCGATGGCCGGTATACTAATTTTATACTCGTTAACAAAAAGGAGATTACCGTATCTCAAAACCTGGGGAATTTCGATTACCTGGTCGGTCAGAATGGATTTCTCAGGATCCATCGTTCAGTAACGATCAATCCGATCCATATTAGGAGACTAAACCGGATTACCAGAATATGCTTGCTGGAAGGTGATGGATTTGAATATAAGGTTAAAACCTCAACGCAGGGTATTAAGCTCCTGGAACAATATTTCGCAGATCTGAAATGACCAAGCGCTTCACATCAACAGGAGTTTTTATGTTTATCTCACATCCACTGGCGCTGTCACTATTTGCCTTACTGTTGACAGTCTTTATCGTGCCAAAAAAATTCAGTAAACATCATCTGGATCTGATCCGGTCGGATTACGAAGCTGATATTTATCGCAATTCATTTTATTGTGATATCGATGGTGATGGGATTAATGAGAGAATTCTTATGCGAAACCTGAACACCAATGCAAATATTGTGGCCCTGACCCAGAATGGGAGTTATGTTGCAACATGGAACCTCCCTGGATTCTGGTATACAGAACCCGACTATTGTTTTGCTGATCTGGATAAGGATGGAATCGAGGAAATCTTCTGTATATCGCATAACCCGGGTGACTCGGTCTATGTCACACAAATTGAGCTTTCAGATGAGGCTGATTATAAGAAATCAAGATATGTGTGCAGACTTACCAAAATAAATAACGCGCTGGATCATATCATCAAAGCAGATGGTCTGGTTGATGTGACCGGTGATTCCGTTCCTGATTTTCTTTTTCATATTAGTGCCGGATACTCTTTGCAACCCAGGGCCTGTTATGCATGGGACCTGGAAAATGATACCGTGATCAGTAACCCATTTGCTGGAATCAATATTCAAGGTATCCACATGGAAAACAGCAAAGAAAACAGCATGGATCATAGCATTCGGATTTTCCCGCATGTGACTGCCACTGATAATTATTCGTTTCCGATAAATTATTCTGACACAGCCTCTTATGCTCTTGTTTTCACTCAAAACCTTCAATACCTCTTTGAACCATTATACACAGGTGGTGCCCAATCCAATACAGTTACCCTCCCCTATCAATACGAGGGTGAGGATCACATTCTGGCAGTTACCAATGACAAAAGGAAAAGCAAAGGCAAGATCTCCCTGAGAGTGATCGATCAAATGGGAAATATTTTAGCGAGTAAAAACAGCATTGACTTATTGAAAACGCTGGTGCCATTTATTTGGAATGGAGAGGTGTATTTGCAACAAAGGAATGACCTGGAGTTCTCCATATTTAAAGTTGGACCCGGTCTCCAGATAGATAAGATATTCTCCGGGGAGGGTTCATTCTTCATCCGGAAAATCCTGGATTTCGACGCAGATGGAGAGGATGAACTCTTAATGACCGATGGTTCAGGTCAGGCATTTGCCATTCTGAAAGATGACCTTGAATCTTTCACAAGGGTAGATCTGCCGGAAAAAATAAGCCAGGTCTCATCGGTAAGTATCAAATCAATGGATCAGAATCACACTGAAATTTTTGTTCAGACCCAGGGTAACTATTACCTGTTGGATTTTTATGCCAATTCATTCTATCCCTTCAGGTGGACCTATTATATACTCCTATATCTGATGTATGCATTGGTATTTGTGGGCCTGCAGAAACTTTTTGTATTGAAAGGCAAGAAGAAAAAAGAAATCGAGGACAAAATCGTAAACCTGCAGCTGCAGTCAGTAATGAACCAGTTGAATCCCCATTTCACTTTTAATGCCATCAATTCAATCGGGCTAGCGATGATGGAAGGGAAAAGCATGGAGGCTTATGAGTATTTTGTCAGTCTTTCAGATTTGATAAGGAAAACCATGAAAAATGCTTTTGAGCCTTACAAAATCCTTGCTGAAGAGATCGAATTTGTGAAGCAGTATCTTCATATTGAATCATACCGCTTTAACGGGAAGCTGTCATGGAATTTTCAACAGGATCCAACAGTTAATGTGGAATTGATCGTCCCTAAAATGCTTATTCATATTTTTGTGGAGAATGCCATCAAACATGGGATTTTTCATAATCCTGAAGGTGGTAAAATAGACATCTCCATTAATAAATCAAGTATTGGATTGCTGATCATGGTTACTGATGATGGAGTAGGAATGTCAAAGGCGTTCGAAATAGAAAAGCATCGTGGTGATGGTTTAAGAATCCTGGACAACTATCTGGTGCTTTTTAACCGTCAGCATAAACACTCCGTCAGTTATAATATCATTGATTGCACAAACCTGAAAACTGGTCAAACCGGTACCCACGTTCTGATTACCATTAAGATTTAGAAGAAATCATCGCCCTCGTTCATGAACCAAGTCTACACATTCATCACTGAAACAGACACCTTCACACAATAGAAGGTTTTTCCGCTTTCTATTCACCCGGTTTTTGACTATCTAGCAAAAACAGAAGATCATGGAATCGGCGGTTAGGACACACAATACACTCAAAGAGGAGATACAATCTGTCGAGCAATACCTGCAAAACGAAGAGTTCAGGTATAATGGAAAACTTTCCTGGGAATGCTCTCTGGATCCCGAGGTCAATACCAATATTGTAGTTCCCCATCAACTGATTCTTACCTTTGTGGAAGACGCAATCAAACACGGTATCTTTCATAATTCCTATGGTGGTAAAATTGATGTTTCAATCAACAAATCGCGTATTGGAGTACTTATTATGGTTACTGATAATGGAGCGAAATTGGAAGATTCATCCGGCACGCAAAATTTCCGTAAAGAGAAATTCAAATTACTTGATAACTACCTCCATCTGTTTAATAAAAAACAAACATACAAGGTTAATTACCAGATTCTGGATCGCTCTATCTGCGAAACAGACAGGACTGGCATCCGGGTACTTATTACCTTGAAGTTTTAATAAACCGGCATCACCTTCAGGTCAACTTCATTGGCTACCTGGTCAAGGGTGAGGGGTTTGCCACCGAAAAGCAGGGTAGTATTGCCAATCTTAATGGCCTTGCCGGCACCGGGATCAGCTCCCTGGTCAGGCAGGCCAATCAGCCATTCAAAGAACCGGCTGGCATCTGAGTAATCCTTGAACCGGAGTGGATACTCTTTGCCAGCACCGGTCCGGATCTTCATGGCTCTCTTTTGTGTGTGCTCTGTCCCGATACAGTAGAACGAAGGCAGGTAATCCTTCTTTGTAAAAAGCAGGATCTCCTTCCTGTTTTCGTCACTCTTTTCGA
>JAGLOO010000061.1 GCA_023138875.1 Bacteroidales bacterium | reverse complement strand
TCACTTAGGCGCAAGTTGGGTTAAGCACCACAATGTCAGATTTCCGGAAGGAAATGAAAAAATACCTGGACCTGGTCACTGAGGATTTTGAAACACTGATTATCAACCGGGGTAAGGATTGCGGAGTGGTCATTATATCCTTGGATGAGTATAATTCCCTGCAGGCCACTTTGCATGAGATGTCCTCAAAGGAAAATATGAAGAGGTTGGATGAATCTATCTCAAAATTTGAGAGGGGGGAGTATTTTGGAAGGGATCCTAATCGTAAAATGCAGGTTTCATTATGATTAAAAAAGGACCGGACAGTTATTCCATCGCCTTCTTCATGCCTTCGGTGGTGGTGTAATACTTCACGATCATGTTGGGGATCTCCCATTCGGGAAGTTCGCCGGATCCAAGGTATTCGAGGAACTTTTCAGTAACCTGTCCAAAGTGGGCCTCATGTCCCACCTTGTAGCTGTCAGGGATCTCCAGCAACCACCGGCGCTCTTCCAGCTTTTTCAATTGAATGCCTGGATATTTCACGACCAGGTTTTGATCGATGACCTTGTTCAGGTTGGATTCAAAAGGTACAGGATCCCCTGAACCGGTATGTTCGATATAGAGCAAGGGTTTGTATCCTTCCTCTTCTCCTTGTTTGATCTCAAGATTGCATTTGGTTCCGTGCATGATAGAGTAATGGGTGTCACCGGTCCCTTCAGGGGCCTGGTAATTCCATATCACCGATGCCTTTGCATGTATTCCTTTTAGTTTGTAGATGATCTCTCCGTTGCTGTATACCTTCAGCAGATCTCCATCAGTGTCCTTGACCAGGTATTCCGGATAAGAGTCCAGCTCCGTAACTTTTTTAAACATCTCCGGAGTCAGGTCTGTGGTCCATCGTTTCCCGGAGATGATCTCCACATCCTCCTTTGTTAGCACTATTTCTGGAAATGCTTCCCACTGGATCAGATCAACAAGGTGGGTGGTTACATCCACGATCCCTTCCCCTTGCTGTTTTACATCGAAAAACCAGGGGGGGCGTACCAGTGGTTTTCCGGAAACGTATTTAGAAAAGTGATGTACGCTCTCTTTGGTGATGGCCGGTTTGTCTGGTGAACCAGTTTGAAGTTTTCCAAAAACCTCCGGTATCTGCGAAAGCTCTTTCTGAAGCATGGTGTTGATCTCATAGCGTTCAGTCATGATATCATACAGTAGCACACCATTCTCCCGGGCCTCCTCAAATGCTTTCTCCAGCATGGGAAATTTCTCAGGAGTGATGACCATTGGTTTATCAGCCAGTACATGGATCCCTGCCTGGACCGATTTCAGGATATGCTCAGTCTTTTTAGCATTGTTACCCGAAACCACCATCACATTCCCTGGTTTCTCAGCCAACATCTTCTCCAGGAAATCATCACCGGTGTAGACTTTCTCTTCCCAGGAGGTTGGGTTTTCGGCCCTTGCATTGTAATCTTTGATGCGGCTCAGGTAGCTAACTACTTCAGGACCATCGGGGGCGAACACATGCACCACCGGATCCATACCATCATACATGGTTTTCTGGACCAGAGAGGCGTGGAAATGTCCCGGATCCAGGTTCATGATCTTTACCTTTCCTTCAATGGGGGCGAACATTGTTTCTGTTTTTTGAGTAATGCTATTTTTGCTTACCTGTTTCTTCTCCTGACCACAGGAGGAGAGGACCAGGAGAGCCAGCAACAGAAGTTGGTATTTTTTTAGATTCATGGCTTTTTGTTTTATGTGTTGATGATCATATATTGAGTTCAATGCCGGATCAATCCAGTACAAAATCGGTTCCATAGGGAAATCGCTGGGGACGTTTCAGCATTTTATTGGCCTGGTCATTGTCAATGAATTTTTCTCTACCCGGATCCCAGTTGAGTTTACCCGGTATTTTCATGGCAATGTGACTCACCAGGCAGGCAGAGCAGGAGCGATGTCCCACTTCTGCAGGGGCCACTGGTTCTTTTCTGGATTGGATGGCATTGAGCCAGTCCTCATGCTGCTCGGGGGCTTTATAAAGATGGATCTCATCGGGACCGATCTCCGATTCCAGGATCTTTGGGTCACTGGCATCAAGGGCCTTTAATTCAGCTGTGGGCGATTCGGGATCTGAAGAAGTTACTGTCACGTTTCCCCTGGAGACGAAAATCCAGCCTTCGGTCCCTTCAAACCTTACCCCGTTTGGAAATTCCCCGCTGATGACCATATTCACCCCGTTGGCATATTTTGAATGCACCTTGAAGTCTCCATGCACATTCCAGAGTCCGAATTCGGGGAAAATTGCTTCTGCTTCTATCTCTACCGGTCCAGTATACTCTGTACCCATGGCCCAGTGTGCGGTATCAATATGATGCGCCCCCCAACCGGTGATCATACCGGCGCCAAATTGCTCACATCGCAACCATCCCGGACGGGAGAAGTCCGCCTGGGGGTGGACCCGTTTTTCTGTATAGTATTTATAGGGAGTGGATCCCAGCCACATCTCGTAATCAAGATTTTCAGGGACTGCCATGGAAGGCTCCATATTTCCTGAAGGATCCCCGGGAAGTCCTACCTGAATAGACTTCAGTTCTCCGATCCTGCCGTTTCGTACAAGCTCACAGGCCCGGTGGAACTGGGGCCAGGGACTGGTTCCCCTTTGCTGGCTTCCCTGCTGGAAGATGCGCCCGGTTCGGTTCACAATGTCGCTCATCTGCCGGCCTTCTGCAATGGTCAGTGAAGCAGGTTTCTGGAGATAGATATCTTTACCGGCAAGTGCTGCTTCCATGGCAGGCTGTGCATGCCAGTGATCGGGTGTGGAGATGATCACTGCATCAATGCTTTCATCCTGTAACATCTCACGGTAGTCCTGGTATACCGCCACATCCACATATCCTGATTTCCTTTTCTGTTCGGCATAAAAGTTCTCGATCCATTTCTTTCCAGCCCTGGCGCGGTTGATGTCCACATCAGCCACAGCCACGCCCAGGGTAATGTTATGCTTCAGGGTCTCCGGCAGGTCATGTGACCGGGCAATACGGCCAAACCCGATCTGGCCGATTCTGATCTTGTTGCTTGGGGCTGATTTCCCCAGGACATGGGAAGGAATGATTGTGGGGAATACCATTGCACCAGCTGCTGTTGCTGAGGTCTTTTTGAGAAAAGATCTGCGTTTCATAAGTATTTTTGTTACAGGATATCAATAAAATTCAATTGGCAAATGCCTGCCAGTAGTTTTCGACTGACTCAATGTTCATCTCACCGTCAAAGACTACCATCCTGTATTTCAAGGTATAATTTTTATCTTTTTCCAGAACCCACTCCAAGTGCCGAATGGGGCAGAACTCAAAGAATACATTTCCCTTTCCTTCCTGGCTATCAGGAGGCCACATACGCATGGGCTCAGGATGAGCTCGGTTGGAAGGATGACTGAGAAAGAGGATCCCGGATCTTCCCTCAGATACCGAGGACTCACCTTCTATGATCACCCATCGGGCTCCGGTTCCATCAGCATCAATTCGCTTTTTTCCTTCTGAAGTGAGCACAGTACTATTGTTGGTATGCCACTTTTCGGTGGCCCGGAAGCCCAGTCCACCCCCATACCGGTAAGCTTCGAGCGTTAACCCTTTTTCAAGAGGAGTGTTCAATGTGGTGGTGAGATCCACCACATACACTTTTTCATTCGTATTAAGAACCCTTATATCCCAGACTTCATTCATAGCAATTCCTTCCGTGCCATCTTCCCTGAAATAGATATGTTCCTGACGAACCTTGAATCCGGCATATTCTTTCTGCTCGAACTTATCCTGGTATTCCGCAAATCTTACTGTTCCCTGTGCATCTGCCAGGTTCCAGAAGTCTACCTTTCTATCTCCGAAACGGGTTCGGGTCCAGGGATTCCAGATCCCATAATGGTGATAATGGTCAGGTGGCTGGATCCGGGTCAATCTTTCACCACCGGGTGACCAGAGGGGATGGATATAGGCGGATCGTTTGTACAGAGGATTAATTCCTTCAGGAGGAAGGGTTTCTTTGTGCACATAACTCAACACAGGATTTTCGCCTGAGTAAATAGTGGCTTCAGAATCACCGGTTATTATGGTAAATCTATCTGTCTCCTGAGAACATGAGAGTATTGGCAATCCGGTCATGAGCATGATGAGGATGGTGCGCATTTGATATTAATTTATGGGGTGTATGATTGAACTGTTTCAATAAAAGCAGCAATATTTTCACTTGATACTCCCGGTGGCATTCCTCCGCCACAGGAGAAGATGACCCGGGAATGGTTTTTTACTCCGTTCAACATCCCCAGTGTACATTCTTTAACTTCTTCCGTTGTTCCTTTGGCCAGCACATCCCTGGGAGGGATATTCCCCAGCATGGTTACCCTGTTATCAGTCAGTTCTTTCAATAGGTTAAGGTCAGTATCGAAACCCATGTTAAAGAGATTTACTCCCATAGAAGGAAGGTACTTTACCGATTCCATGCAGTTGGCATCGTTGTGCAGGAATTTAATACTCAGTTCCTGGTCATATAGCTCTTTAAAATAGGGAAGGCCAAATTCAATGAACTGATCTTCGCTGATAAATCCGATGATATCATCCAGCATAAGGATCCCATCGATGGAAGAGAACAGGTTCTTCTGATGGGTATGGAATCCGCTGAGGTAATCAGTGATCTTCCTGAGCAGTTGATGAACCTCCTCAGGATTAGTCATCATGGCCAGCAGGAATTCGGTGGCTCCCATCAGGTAGGAAGCGATATTTAGCGGTCCTCTCGAAACTGAGAATCGGATCTTATGTCCGGCCTCTTCGATTTTCTGCTGATTCAATTTGAGCCGATTTATGATAAACGGTCCCAATCCGTCCTTTACAGGATCAGGTTTCGGTAGCTGTTTAATCTGGTCCACAGATGTGATGCATGGGAATGCGTGCGGAAATTCATTTTCAGGAAAGGATGTCCTGGCACCGAAAGCCGAAGGTTCACTGCACATGCCATATTCGCTCCAGTATCCTGGGAGGAACATGGCATCGGGGAATGTCGAGATAGCTTTCAGGTTGGAATCCAGCCACTTTTCATCACTGGAGAAATAGTCCAGGATGGATATGCCACTCCAGTTGGGAAGCCATGGCGAATCTATAATAAATCCCACAGGAAGAGGGGAGAGGATTTCACCATTCACCACTGCTTTCAAATCATTCCATTGTTTGTCTGTCATAAGCGATAAGTTATGTTGCTATTATTGCGAAGTAGTTTAGTACAATCCGGTATTCCCTTTTTCCCAAAGTGGCATTAATTGTTCTACAATCTCCGGATTCTCAGCAGCAATGTTCTTTGTTTCATCAGGATCGGTCTGGTGGTCGTACAGTTCGACAGATGGCTGTTGTTCCCTGAAATATTTGGTTAACCTGTAACGGTTGGTCCGTAACGAAATTCCATTTCGGTAATACCCATATGATGCTTCTTCCCAATTTTGCAAAAGAGGGTTTTTCATTATCGGGACCAGGCTCTTACCATCGGTCTGGTGTTGCATCTCCACTCCGCATAATTCCATTAGCGTTGGATAGATATCAACCGTGCTAACCACATGTTCAATGGTCTTCCCTTCGCCGGAGACGTTTGGTGCCCGAACGATAAATGCACTTTTAAGGGCTCTTTCAAAGATGGTATGTTTTCCCCATACACGTTGGTCACCCAGATGCCATCCATGGTCGCCCCAAACCACCACAATGGTATTTTCTGCCAATCCAAGCTTATCCAGTTCATCGAGTAACTTACCAACCTGGGCATCAATATAACTGACACAGGCAAAATAAGCATGCCTGACTTTTCGGGCATAATCATCCGACACAGGGGCGTTCAGAGAAGCCGTTTCTTCGCCCAGTTTGTACCCGTTAAATTCTCCACTACCATGCAAACTTGCACTATTTACATGCTCAGGTATATCCGGGTATTGCGGCAGCGGGATTTCATGTTCATTATATAAGTCCCAATACTTTTTCGGGGCGTTAAACGGCAGGTGAGGCTTAAAGAATCCAACTCCCAGGAAGAACGGCTTATCCTTTTCTTTTAATTCATTCAGTTTTTCAATGGCAAGATTAGCGGTTAAACCATCGGGATAACCGAGGTCATCCACATCACCCATTTCGTATGGTTTTACCTGCCTGTTCATGCTCTGGCGGTTTTCACCGTTGGCATATCCAAAAAAGGCATTCCAGCCTGTCCCCCATTTCCCGGAATTAAATTCCAGTTCATTCCAGCTATGTGGTAATTCACGTTCTGTGCTTACAGGGTCTGTGTAACCATACAACAACCCGTCGGTATAGTGGCTGATTTTACCGATTCCAACCGTATAATAACCGTTGCGTTTTAGATGATGAATGAATGTTTCCGGTTTTTCTGTTTCCGGATGACCCGATATAAATTTGTGGCACGCTTCGTTACTAAGGTGTCCTGTTGTTTCAGGCAACATCCCGGACAACATACTAAACCGCGAAGCTCCGCAGGTAGGAACCTGTACAAAATGGTTGGTAAAAGCCACACCTTCTGCAGCCAGTTTGTCGATGTTGGGTGAATGTATGTATTCTTTGCCATAGCACCCCAATTCCGGGCGAAGATCATCGACACATATAAAAAGTACATTGGGTTGTTCCTGTGTTTTATCTGCTATCCCGGCTATCGGCCTTGAGCAACTCAGGAAATTTAATAGTAACAGAAGAAGCAAATGGTATATTTTGGGTTTCATGGTTTTGATTCATTTCTAAGCTATATACTCTAAATGTTTTATCGTATTATCGTTTTATATGATCGGTACCATAAGGATAGCGTTGCTGCCGGCTTAACATTGAATTAGCCAGATCATTATTTATGAATTTTTCTGTTTTCGGGTCCCATTGCAAACTTCCGGAAGTCTTCATAGCAATGTGACTGATAAGGCAAACTGAACAGGCTCTGTGACCGATCTCAACCGGTGAGATAGGCTGTTTTCTGGATTGAATGCAATCGAGCCAGTTCCCATGTTGCTCTTTACTCTTGTAAAGGTGAATTTCATTTTCCTTTATTTCCGATTTTAAGATGGCCGGATCGCTGGCATCAAGTGCTTTGGCACTTTTGGCTTGATCAACCGGATCACTTGCCGATGCCACGTAACTTCCACGCGACACAAAAATCCATCCATCAGTACCTTCATACCGTATCCCATTTGTGTAACCGCCACTGGTAAAAACAGTAATTCCATTTTCGTATTCATGCTTTACCATAAAATCGCCATGTACATTCCAGAGCCCGGATTTTGGAAATTGAGCCAATGCTTCCACTGAAACAGGGCCGGTAAATTCGGTATTCATTCCCCAGGCAGCAGAATCGTAGTGGTGCTGACCCCAGCCGGTGATCATTCCGGCGCCATATTGTTCAATGCGCAGCCAACCCGGACGGCTGTAGCCTTGTTGGGGATGCACACCAATTTCGGTATATGGGACTTCAGGTGTTGATCCCAGCCACAGGTTGTAATTCAGATTCTCCGGGATTGGCATTTCATCAGCTTCGGGCCCGGAAGGATCACCGGGAAGGCCGATCTTCACCGTATGTAGTTTGCCAATTCTTCCATTGCGTACCAGTTCTGCCGCAATCCTGAATTGAGGTGATGAGCGTTGCTGAGTACCAACCTGCAATATAGTGCCCTGCTTATGTACAATATCGCTTAACAATCTGCCTTCCGTAACTGTTAGTGAAGTAGGTTTTTGCAAATAGATATCCTTTCCGGCTAAAGCGGCTTCGATGGCCGGTTGAGAATGCCAGTGGTCCGGAGTACTAATAATTACTGCATCAATGTCTTTGTTTAGAAGCATCTCCTTATAATCAGGATACATTTTTACATCCATATAATGATCACTTCCTTTCTTGCTGGAATAATAATTCTCCACCAGTAGTTTACCGTCCTTCATGCGGTTATAGTCCACATCCGATACAGCAATTACCCTTGAAATATCGTGTTGCATCGTTCCTGGTAAATCATGACTTCGGGCAATTCGGCCACATCCGATCTGGCCGATATTGATCTTATTGCTGGGTGCGTTTTTTCCAAAAACGGACGAAGGAACAATCGTAGGTACAAGTATTGCTCCGGCAGTAGTAGCTGCTGTTTTCTTTAAAAAGATTCTGCGTTTCATAGGATTAGCATTTACTATTCTTTTTTATATTTTTCAAATTCTTCTGCAATGTTGGCTGTTTTATGGTCACCGGAATGTACCAACACCCGGTATCGCAATTTAACAGTTTCCCCCTTCTTTAGCACTGTATTTTTCCCATTTTCAGGCCAGTACATCGGTGTGGGTGAAAAAAATCCGTAGTCGCGTGTAAACCAGGTTGATGGATACCATTTATTTGATGGATGTTGCAGAATAGCCATTCCTTCAATATTCCCCATTCTCTCTCCATAGCAGTCTATCCAGGGCGATGGTTTACCGAATGTGCCTTTTTCAAAGGTTTCACCCTCCGCATTAATCATTGTTCCACCATTTATGACAGCCAGGTCCGGATCCATCCTTCCACTGAAAAGTGAATGATTTGTCCGGTTGATTGTAACATCCAGTAACATCTCCATGGTAATATCAAAGTCAATCACGTACAAATTCTTTGATGGAGCCCGTACAGTTATTGTCCGGATATCTTTTATTGGTGATTTTGCTCCAGGTCGTTTCCAGATACATTCATTTTCCATGACAACCTTATCGCCTCCGGTTTCAATAATATCAGCCCGCAGGGAAATGATTTGCCCACGTTCAATTCCTTCCTGCCAGTAATTACCTCCATTTACCTGATCGCATCCAAAAAACAGGGAGCTGTGGTGTGGGTAGTTGGCATTTCGCATGGAAGTGATACTTGCTTTTGAAGGTCCGTTTACCGGGAAAAAGAAAGGGTACTTTTCATTTGCCGACAAATTGTAGCTGGTAAATAGATTATTATTGACTCTGATTTCGATATTATCACCAACCTTCTCAGCTGTAATTGTTGTTTGAGCCCAAATGCCTCCAGCAAATATTGCCAGAATAATGATGGTAAGTATTGGTGTTTTTGTTTTCATACGTTTAAATCTTTTATGCTAATGATTCGGGTGCTTTCCCATTTTAGAAAAAGCCGCACACAAGAATTGTGAAGCGGCTTTTTTCCTAATTAAACTTATCGATGTGAATAATATGTTGTTTCCAAAAGCCTAGTTGTAACCAGGGTTTTGTACAAGTTCAGCTTCTGTGTTCGCATCAATTTCTGTCTGAGGAATAGGCAATAACCTGTTATAATCCTGAATTGTAAGAGCTGATACGGGGTTATGCAGTAATGTACGCTCAACCAGTTTACCTGTCCTGCTCAGGGTTATCCTGCGATGTTCCTCACCCAGAAGCTCACGGGATCTTTCATCCAGAATATAATCGATATCAACAGCAGCAGGGGCAACCTGGCTTGCATGAGCCCTGGTCCTTAGTACATTTATTTGTGCTGCAGCATTGGTTTGATCTCCTTTACCAAGATATGCCTCAGCTTTTAATATATAAACTCCTGCAACCCTGAATACGTACCAATCATTATAAAGATTACCCCCACTATCGTAACCCTGAGGATGCCCATGCGGATGGGTAAACTTTTGATAATACGGGAACAGGTATCTTACATAATTTTCAGGTGTTGGTTGAATCGTATCTCCAAAGTAATCAGACTCAGGATTATTAATAAGGAAATGTCTACGCACATTGTATTCAGAATTACGCATATCATTGTCAAAATCATCCCACATTCCGGTCTCTACCCATGGGGTGATACGGATGAATACAACAGGCCTTCCTAAAAACTCATCTTTTAATATTGCCTGCATATTGTCCGGAGTTTTTAATTTCTCTAAGAACGGTCCCCAGGCTCTTTCAATTCCAAACTTACCGCCACCCTCAACATCAAATTGACATTGCCAGGCAAAAATATTCTCTTTATTTCCTGAAGAGCGGTCCTGATTGCCTAAACGGAAAAGGTCCCAGTAAACGTCACCCGGCTTGTCGGTCATTGAACCAAATCTCTCGGTCATTAATGCATATTGAGAATCATCCAGAATCCTGTCTGCAGCTTGTAAAGCCTGATCCCACTGTTGAGTGGCAATATATGTTTCTGCCAATAAATAATCGGCAGCAGCTTTAGAAAGCTTGGCCCCATTAGGATTACTTGCGGTAAGATTTTGCGATGCAAATTCCAGATCCTCCAATATAAATGACAGCACATTGGAAACAGGATCTCTCACAAAATCAAGTTTAGGAGCTGTTATCTCTTCTCTGATGATCGGAACATCTCCATACAACCATACCAGAACCCTGTATGCAAATGCCCTGAAAAATCTTGCCTGGGCTACTATCTCACTCTTTTCAGCCTCCGATACCCATTCAACATTCTCTCCTTCCGCTCTTGTAATTATTACATTGGCATCCTTAACTATTGAGTAGCAATGTAGCCAGTAATTTCTGGCAGTGCTATTAAATGTGGTTACGATGCTGTAATCTGTAATAAAACTCTTATTATTAATAAAAAATCCAATATCAGTACCTTGCCCATATAATACTTCCCACTCTTTTTCATGAAGCGGACTCCATGATTGTAAAAATCCACGACCTCTGGCATAAAGAGCTGTTAATCCGGCTTCAAACCCGGCAGCATTAGTAAAGGTATTTTCAGGAGAAAGGAATTCTTTGGGCACCTCTGTTAATAAATCCTCATCACATGATATCGTAAATAAGATAGCTGTGAAACTAAATATCAACAGTAGCTTACGTGTTATTATATCTATTTTTTTCATTGTATACTTTGTTTAAAATTAAAACTTCAGATCAACACCAAATGCAAATGTACGCATCAATGGATAATCGATAATTGATGTGGCATTTTCCGGATCATATCCTGTCCACTTTGTAAATGTATAGAGGTTTTTCCCGCTTACAAACAAGCGCAACCCTTCCACTTGCCACTTATTCAACAAGCTGCTATCGAAAGAATATGACAAAGTTAAGTCCTGTATTCTTACAAAGCTCCTCTCTTCCAGGTAAGCATGCCCCCTGGGGGCATCATAATTAATACGGGCGGCAGTGTTCGATGGATTAGTTGGTGTCCAGTAGTCCATAGCAGGGAAGCTAAATCTTTCAGTCCAGCTACTAAACCGGTAATTCGGATTATGAGAAGGCATATTATTACCCATATAATAATTATTACCTCCACCCTGAATAGAGTTGACCATTACATACAATGACCAATTCTTATATTTTAAAGAATTTGAAATACTGAATTGATAATTGGGGACTTCATACCCTAGAATTAACCTGTCATCAGCTGTCAATTCACCATCACCATCATAATCAACAATGCGGAAATCACCCGGTTCATAACCATCTGGAATATCCGGGTCACCAGTTTGATGAATTCCATCAATATCATAACCGTAATAAACTCCCAGAGGTTCGCCAATAAACCAACTGTTAGCGAGATTATCATCTTCAATTCCATCATCGTCTTCATCAGCTCCAAACAGGCTTACAATGCTATTCCTGTTTATGTCAAAAACGAATCCTATGTCCCACGAGAAATCATTTGATTTAACAGGTGTTGAGTTTAAAGCTAACTCAATCCCTTTATTGTGTACTTTCCCAATGTTTGTCCATACTGAGGTAAAACCTGTCGTGGCTGGTATATTCCGCCGTAATAAAACATTTTCAGTATCTGAAGTATACACATCAATATTACCGTAAAGCAAATTGTTACCAATGCCAAAATCTAATCCCAGGTTTATAACTTCGGTGGTTTCCCATCCAAGCTCATTATTCGCCATTGAACTGACGTAAACCCCGGTTGAAGTGCCACCACCATCGCCAAAAACATATTGACTTTGTGACATTCTTGCCAGGGTCTGATACCTGCCAATTGCCTGGTTTCCATTTTGTCCGTAAGAGAGCCTTAATTTCAATCTGTCAAGCCATGTGATATTCTGCATAAAAGCTTCATTCGACAGGGTCCATGCAAATGCCCCGGAATAGAAAGTGCCGTATTTATTACCTTCTGCAAAACCTGAAAAACCATCCCTCCTGACAGTACCGGTAATGGCATAGGTATTTTTTAGAGTATAATTTAACCTACCCATTAATGCGGCTTGATTTTGATCACCAAAACCAGATGAAACTGTTGGAACCGCACCCAATTCGAGAGCATGATACCCTAATGCCTGAGAAAAGAAATTTGTTGTATATGCCCCGGTAAATGAAGAACGCTGGTACTCCCGGCTATAAAGAAATGTAGCATCAACCGAATGTACATCATTAAATACTCTTTTATAATTAAGAATATTATCCAGTGTCCAGTCAAAATTATCATATACCTCTTTACTGGCTGATCCGTTTTGAGTTTTAGCAATTCTATTGTCTGTGAATCGGTAGGAGTCTCTGATACGTTGGTTTAATGAGTAATTCATGGTCCACTTCAGCCCATCAATAAAAGGCAATTCCAATTCAGTGGAAACCACCCCCCACAAATCTGTCCTGACATCATGGTCATCAATTTGAAGACTCATATGAGGGTGTCTGAAAAAGGGGTCTTCCATCGGGAATTCTTCCAATTCCCCGCTATCTGCTCCTCCTTCATACCAATTACTGTATGGACTTAAAGCATAGTACATGTCTACCGGAACTCCTGAATAATCGAGGTTTGAAAAAGACGATTTCAGCGAAACAGTAAACCAGTCTGTAATTTTATTGGAAAAGTTAGCCCTGGCAGTTATTCTTGTGAAATCATCATTTTGGACAATGCCTTCCTGCTTGTTGTAGGTACCGGAAATGAAGTAATTTGTTTTATCGGTCCTGCCTGAAACACTTCCATTGTAGTTTTGCGCAACTGAAGTTTGCACCAATCTATCATACCAGTCAATTGTTTTACCAGCAGTTAAATTGTTTGATTCGGTAATGGTCAGGTAATCATGGATATTTGCAGGATCTGCTTCCTGTCCTGTTGCTACCCTGAAATCAAGAATTTTCTGAATATACTCGTCAGGACTCAGGAGAGGTACCATAGACACTGGATTTGACATACCATAACTACTGTTAAAATTGAATACAGGTTTTTCAGAGGTCCCCTTTTTAGTTGTAACTATAAGTACACCATTTGCCGATCTTGATCCATAAACTGCAGCAGCACTGGCATCTTTCAGGATGTCAACAGATTCTATGTCGCTAACACTGATATTATTTAACGATCCGTTATAGATGATTCCATCGAGCACAATTAATGGAGTATTTGAGGGACCATAAGATCCATTTTCATCAGTTGATAATGAATTCATTCCGCGGACTCTTATAGAAGGCGTCTCACCCGGGCGGTCCGGTGTTCCTACACTAAGTCCGGCCACGTTACCTTTCAATACCTGAAGTATATTGGTATTAGGAATGTCAATGGTTTGCTCTGTTTTCACCCTGGTCACAGTTCCTGTTAGATCTGATTTCTTTACGGTACCATAACCAATGACTATAACTTCCTCCAAACCGGTTATATCCTCAATCAGGGATAAATCTATCTGAGTTTGGCTTCCGACTGATACTTCCTGCATCCGAAAGCCGATATAGGAGAAAACCAGCACCGCATCTGCCCCGGGAACTTCAAAGGTATAATTTCCATTAAGATCAGAGATTGTCCCTGTAGAGGTTCCCTTAAGAAAAATGTTCACACCCGGAAGTGGTTGTCCTGCTTCATCGGTGATGGTTCCCTTAATTGTTATGGGCTGTATTATAGTCAAAGCCTCTGTCAGATACTCTCTTGGTGACAGAATAATCTGTCGATCGATGACAACATAATCAACATCAGTTCCGGCAAATAAATGGGCCAGGATATCGTTGATCCCCTGTTCTTCGAAGTGAGCATCAACTTTCCTGTTGTCATTCACCAATTTTGAATTGTAAAGGAAATAGAACTCACTCTGGTTTTCTAACTCATACAAAACGTTTTTGACACTGACCTGACTTTTATCTAATGACAGGAGAGTGTTCTGTGAATAGCTGTTATATGCAAATGTCTGGAGTGCTGTAATAGACAATAAAATCAGAACATTTCTCATGGTTTTCAGGATTTTTCGGTAGTGCAGAGTTTTTAGCAAATCTGCATTACCACCAAATAATTTTTTCATACTTTTGATAGGTTTAGTTTGTTAATACTGGTTATGCCTTGTAATCATTTAGCTTACTGAATCGGGAAGGAGAGTGTTTCCGCACTTTCCTTCCTCTTTGTCATGTTTTAGTAGTTCATATCATACATTCTAAGTTTTAGGGTTATCATTAAATCTGTTAGCGGGTAGTATCACTTCTTTCTTTTACAGCTGAGTTCAATTTTTCGTTTTTCAAAAGTTCCGTCATCTTTCCGTTTTCTTCCCAGGTCTTTATATTCGATAGGTGCTGTCAGACTTAATAACTTTAAAACCTCATCCAGCGTCTCATCATGAAAGGTTCCTACATAGGTATATTCTGTGAGTGCCTTATCTTTGATGACAAGATTCACGTTATACCAGCGGTTACACTTTTTTACCACATCCTGAAAACTATCATCCTTGAAAACAAGTCTTCCGCTTGTCCACGATATGTGTTTTTCAATATCGGCGTTGCTGATATTGTATATAGAAGAAGCCCGATCATATGAACAAATCTGACCGGGATCCAGGGTTCCCAAGGATTGTATTGTGCCATTCTTTTTCGCAAGAACTTCGATACTCCCTTCAACAAGAGTAACTTCATTGATCCTCTCTTCCGGATATGACATTACATTAAAAGATGTTCCGTATGCCTTTACTTTGATATGATCCCCCTCAACCATGAATGGCTTTTTCGGATCACATTTTACATCAAAATAGGCTTCCCCGGTTAAGTTAACCGTACGGGTTTTGCCCTTGAATTCAACTGGAAATTTAAGTGTTGATCCACCATTAAGCCAGCCCTGGGAGCCATCAGGAAGATAGAACATGGTCCGGGTACCTGGCGGACAATAAATCTCAGAACTTGCCAATACACTTTTGGCAGTATAGATATAGTCCCTTAAGGTCCACAGATATATAACCAGAGGGATGAATAAAACAGCTGCAACTCTTGACAGGAGTCTGATATATCTGAGAATGGTTTTGTTTTCTTTCCTGACTGGTTTTTCCTGCAATCTAATTCTATGATGTATCCTGTCCAACAAGCTCTCAGCTCTGTCTTCAAGCAGGAGGGACCGGCTATCAGGATTATTCCAAATAGGAAATGATCTTTTCCTTAGAGAAGACTCCTCACTTATACTTGAAAACCAATCAATGAGCGTCTCCTTGTCTTGTCTTGTACCTTTTCCTGCTAAATACCTTTCAAGAATCTTACTATCTATCATATTCTTACTGAAGCTGACTGTTAACTGGTAATGGAGACCGGGAGTTATCTGAGAAAACTCCCGGATCCATCCACAACTAACCAAAACTAATCTATATTAAACCTAAACAACTATGAAATCATGAATTACTGGTCCTATATTTATATAGATGCACAACTGCGTGCAAACGCACAAATACGTGTATTATTTAGATTAATTCGAAACAGGAATAGATCAATACTATAATCCAGAACGGAACTATCCAGTCATGAACTATAGCAACAACCAGTATATAACCAAAGGAATAAGATTTTCCTCCTTAAACACTTTTTTCAGAAAAGCCCTGGCACTGGAAAGATGGTTCTCAACAGTTCTTTTATTAATGCCCAGTTGCTTTGAGATTTCAATACTGGTCAGTCCTTCTTTGATGCTCAATTTAATTACAGACTTCTGCCTGGAGGGAAGCCTCTCAATAATATCTTCGGCTTTTTCCATGAGGTCATTGAATTCAATCTCTGAAATGGCTGAGTGGTCCTCAAATATTGAAGATATGGCAACTGTTTCCATCTTTCTTCTTTCGATTGCCATATTTCTGAAAATCATTTTTATCTGATTGAATGTAATGGTGAACAACCAGGCATTCATGTTGTTGATCTCCTTTAATTTATCCTGGCTGTTCCATACTTTGATAAATACCTCCTGAACCACTCCTTCTGCATCCTGTTTATTTTGCAGATATCTGAACGAGAAGGAATAAATTTGGTTATAGTATTGCTTATACAACTCATCGAAGGCAAATGAATCCCCCTTGATAAGATTCTTAATCAGCTTCTGTTCATCATTCATCAGAGAATATCAAGTTTAAACGATTCTTCTCTTTACAGGATCCCATTCGGTACGTCGATTTTCAAGGTATGATCTGTGGGCCATCAAACAGGCGATTCCTTCTTCGTATGCCCGTTCAATATTTGCAGTGGGAGTCTCTCCGGAACGAATGCAATCAAGCCACTCTTTAATGTGCAGATGAGTAACATCAACCATTCTTCCGTTAATACTTGTAGTTGTCAAGCCCCTTGAAGCATAGTATTGTTCTGTAGCTGATGTAACTGCATCTATCATTCCCGAGTTTGGATTCATTGTGATCATCGGTTCTGAGGTGCTGATAATACCCTCTTCAATCTGCTTTTTGAACCGGGTTGAATTGCGATCAGCAGTAATATTAATTGAGTTACCCAGTTCCATTGAGGCATCATGACCCATAAAGACGCGGCTTCTGTTACGGCTACATGCAAGATTCGCACTGTAAAGCAAAGTCAGATCATGGTCCGGGTACTCAAAGACACAATGAAGAGAATCGGGTATTTCCCGGTTATCTTTCCAATAATAAATTCCACCCGATGCGATTGCTGTTTTAGGTATCCCTATTCTAAGAAGCTGGTTCACTGCATCAAATTCATGCGTAAACAGTTGTCCGATCATCCCCATATCATAATCAAACCACTTAGTCCAATTATAATAACGATCCACTGAAAAGGGGACTTTTTGTCTTGAACCGAGCCATTGATCCCAGTCTATTGTTTTTCCGCTACCGGGTTTTGGATTTCCGTCATTGTCGAGATGTCTGATCCATGCCCCGCCGGATGTATTGCGATTGGTTGTTGTCTCTACAAGGGTAATTTTCCCAAGGATATCCCTTTTAATAATCTCTTTGGCCTGCTGGAAAATGGCATTCTGTGGAATCTGATGACCGAGTTGATAAGTTACATTGCTATTCTTAATAGCCTGATACATCTCGTTTAATTCTTCTTCAGTCAGGGCCGGACTCTTTTCACAATAGACATGTTTCCCGGCTCTTGCAGCAGCAGTTGCCATAGGGGCATGATGATGATCGGGAGTGGCAATTATTACTGCATCAATATCTTTGTCTTCAAGCATTTCCTGATAATGATGGTAGCGTTTGACAGGGAGTACAGCTTTTAAATCACCACCTGGCCGTTCCTCATTCCGTGCAGTAGCCAATCCGTTTTCAGCATGAAGATCAAAAACATCGCAGATACCGACCAATGCAACATTCAGGTACTCCTGCTGTAGCCAGCCGTCCAGGGTCTCATCCTCTCTTCTCTTGTTAACATCTGCAGGATGCAGAAAGCCCATGGCATTTGACAATTGCCTGCCCCTGTTGCCAAAGCCAATGATCCCAACACGGATCAAATCGTTCTTATCTTTTGATGAACTTTTTATTGCAATAGGTGCCTGGATATTGTCCAATCCTATCTCCCGGATCAACCTGCTTTTTCTGCGGTCATCAAAAGCTCTTTTTTTAAATACGCCAAAACCGAGTAGTCCCAGTACAGGTAATCCGGCAAAAGCTTTTAATAATGTCCTGCGGTGAATAGACGGGCTTTTTATCTTTTCATTATGTTTCTGTTTGTCCTGATGTTGTTCTTCACCTTTTTCCATGATATTATTGTTAGGTTAACAATGATGCTGAATCTTTGTCCAGATAGATCCACACCAAATTATGCTGTTGCAATACCGATGCCGGAACGAGTGGAGTAACCTTGCCTTTTAAAGATTTTTGTACAGCCTCAGCTTTACGTACATCCGGGACGCTGCAAATAATGGCTTTCGATTTCATGATTTGTTTTACAGACATACTTATAGCCTGATCAGGAACACTATCCAATGAATCAAACCATCCTTCACCCCACTGCTGACGGCGGCATTTTTCATTCAGGCTCACGACAATGAATGGCTCTTCTGTTTCGAAATCAGCTGGAGGATCATTAAAGGCCAGGTGACTGTTTTCACCGATACCGACAAAAGCAACATCAATTGGATACTTACTTATTACCTCCCCTAAACGACGGCATTCAGCACCAGGATCAGTCTCCCCGTCTACATAGTGGAATTCCTTCAATGAAATCTTATTTGTAAATCGCTCTTTCAGGTATTTCCGAAAAGAAGCCGGATGCTTCTCCGGAATTCCAATGTATTCATCCAGGTGAAAAGCGGTAACCTTTGACCAGTCAACTTCCTGTTTGATTAATTCATTCAGCATCTCGAACTGGGATGCACCGGTAGCAACAATGATATTCGCTGCTCCATTTGTCAGAATGGCCTTACGAATTAATCCGGCTCCGGTAATTGCAGCTTTTTCTCCAAGTTCACTCTTTGAATCTGATAAAACTATTTCCATCTGTTTCTATTCTCTTTATCGGGTAAATATCATTATAATTTTGATCAGAAAAAATCAGCTACAGCAAAATAGCTGGTTAATAAACTGTATAATATGATCACAACCAAACTAATATTCATCATTCTTCCCGCGACGTACTCCTTCATGAGCGACTTTCGATTGATCAGGATAAATATTGGAATGGCTACAGCTGGTAAAATCATCGCCTGAAACGCCTGTGAAAATATCATCAGCAATGGAGGAGTGATATTTATAAATTGCCATCCGAAACCAAACAGGACTCCTACAAGTCCGAGAATACGGTACATGGGTGAATGAATGTTTCTCTCTCTTCCCGTATAATCGGAAATAAGCCATGGGGCTATCAGGATGATTGGAAAAATTGAAGAGATTCCGGCCCCGACAATTCCCAGGATAAGAATAATAGCAGCAATCTTTCCACCCAGAGGTTCAAAAAGACTGATCATCTCGACGGTATTGTTCATTTTCATTCCCATCACATGCAATGTGCCTGCTGAAACAGCCATGATCACCAGGCTAAGAAAAAGCATCATAGATGCAGATACTGCCGA
>JAGLOO010000060.1 GCA_023138875.1 Bacteroidales bacterium | reverse complement strand
GTGCTTCTCATTATAAATACAGCAGCAGAACAGGTAGTTCCGGTTATTGCAGCAATTAATCTGAGTGCCCCGTCACTTTTAGGTATGCTTGGCACTAGTCCGCCGGCAATAGAAGAGAAACTTGGTTTAACCATGAAGAATACGATAATGAAAGAGAGACCCATCAGGATGACAAGGATGATAAGGAATTTCTCAAAAACCTGATATTTCCCTATCCATAATAATGCATATAGAGACAATGCCAACACAGCAGTGATCATTAATGAATTAAATCCTGAACCACCGAAAAGAATTCTTGAAGCTTCCTGTATCAGATCGGTGACAATTCCGAATATACCCATCAGGGCAATCAATTCACCTACCACCAGGGCAATTAATATATAGATGGCTAATGCCTTTCCGTATATTAAGTTGGATTTAATGGTGGAAAGAGCTGTCTTACCCGATACAAGTGTGGTCTTGCCATAAGCAACCATTAAAACATAGGTAAAAATGCAGGACAGAACCAGTGCCCAGGTCAGTGTCATACCATGTTCAGCGCCCACTTTAGCCATGGTAGTTATACTTCCTGTGCCAATATTATACCCGATCAAAAATAGTCCCGGTCCTATAGCAGTCAGCCCGATAAGAATTCTTTTAAGAAGCTTCTTCTTTTCCATATAAATAACAATTACTCTTTTGAATAAACTACTTTCCCTGCAACAATTGTTTGCTGAATGACCATATTACCATCCTCAATGGTAAACAGGATCAGATCAGCGCGTTTCCCCTCACTTATCTCACCAAGATCGGTCAGGCCCATCAAACGGGCCGGATTTGTACTGGCCATCTGAATGGCATCGGAGAGACTACATTGTGTGAATCTCATTATATTCCCTACGCATTTACTGATAGGCTGCGCGGCTCCTGCCAACTGGTTTTCAGCCGGAAATTTCACGACATTCGGAGTTAACAACAGTTTTCGTTCCGATCTGACATATTCTCCGGGTTCAAGCCCTGCCAGATCGAGGGCATCGGAAACTAGAATAGTGCGATTATTCCCTTTGATTTTGTAAAAACACTGCACTTCTTCCTTATTCAGATGAAATCCGTCAACAATAATAGTTGCAGTAATACGGTCATCGGCTAACTGAGGCCAAAGTGGGTTATTGTGACGGTTGATCATATTTGCGCAACCATTTCCCAGGTGAGTCGACATGGAGGCCCCTGCATCTGTCGCCTCTTTAATCTCCTTTGCGTTACCATTATGATGTCCTAAAGAAACAACAATACCATCCTGACTGCATTTTTGAATAAACGAAACAGCTCCTTCAATCTCAGGAGCAACAGTAATTAATTTAATCCCATTTTTCGCTGCATTCTGTAAATCCACGAATTCATTCCAGTCAGGCTCTCTGATATATTTTTCAAGATGTGCCCCGCGAAATCCTTGTACCGGTGAGATATAGGGACCCTCGAGATGGAAACCGGGAATGGACATGCCAATTTCCTCATCATCCAGTGCTTTTGAAAGAATTGAAAAACTGTTTTTCAGTGACTCCTGATCTGCAGTAATTAAAGTAGGCAGAAAAGATGTAACTCCTTGTTTCCACAGAGCTTTTACAGCTTCTCTGATACCTTCAATATTCAAATCCTGATCTGCAAAATCAACCCCCATATACCCGTTAATCTGAATATCTATCAATCCCGGAGCAACATAGATCTCTGGAAGATCGGATTCTGAAGAGAGATGATTGATTTTTGCGATTTTCCCATCAACAATCTCAATGCCTACCGGTTCTCCATCCAGATAATGAACTCCTTCAACAGCATTAGTATCCGTAGAATCACTATCCTTTTTTTCGGTACAGGCGTACGCTAAAAATAGAATGATCAGGATGGGAAAAAAGGTTATGGTTTTCATAATGTAAAAATTTTATGTTGTCGGTCAACAAAGATATAAAAGTTCGGAAAGGTTGATAATATTAGCAATTACCTTGAGATGAATGTGCGCACTAGTTTTCAATAACTGTTTCATTTTGTGCGTCCCATTTGAGATATTTTCTCTGACGCAATGACTGAACACCCATCATACATGCTACGACCCCATAAAAACCAAGGTTTTGATCACATTTTAAGGGCTCATTCTTCCTGATGGCGTCTAGTAAATTCCGGTGATGTAAAGTTATATCTTCCGCACCGGTCTTATGATGGGTAAAAAGTTCTGTTCCTCCCATATTTTCACCTGTGTCGCTGATAGTGGCTTTGTCTGATGTTTCCTGAGGCGTTATTGTGAATCCTTCTTTTGTAAATTCCAGCGTTGCTTTGTGCCCTCTGATGACGTGCCGGACCGGCGTATCATTCGCCATTGATGAAACAAGTAGTACCGTGATTTTCTCCGGATAGTCCAGCATCATGTTACAAGTGTCAGGTATCTCGGCTACACTATTGACAAAATTCCATTTGCCGCCGGTCGCAACAACGTAATCCGGAAAAGTTAATCCTACCGATCTAATGATCCTTGTCACCCGATGAATAAACAGATCTGTTGCAATTCCTCCTGAGTAATCCCAGTACCTTCTCCATTGAAAATATCGTCTTGGATCCCAGGGTCGTTTTGGTGCAGGACCAAGCCATGCTTCCCAATCAAGATTAATCCCCGGTTTGGCTTCAGGGTCGATTTCGGTATTCCAGAAATCATCAGGATAATTCCTGGAATAATCAATGTGTGCCATGACTACTTTTCCAAGAGCACCATCCTGAATCATTTTATGCGCGGTTTCATACGAATCGTCTGACATGCCCTGTACCCCGACTTGCAATTTTAGTTTTGCCATTGCAACTTTCTCAACTATGTCTTTAGCTTGTTCAATGGTATGCGTCATTGGTTTTTCAACATAAATATGTTTCCCGGCATCAATAGCATCCAGGGTCATTTGATAATGCCAATGTTCCGGTGTGGATATGAGCACATAACCGATATCTTTATTTCCCAAAATTTCCTGATAATTTTTGAAGGCCTGAGCTTTTGTTAATTCTTTTGCTTTGTCTAACCTATTTGTGTAAACATCACAGACTGCAGCAATCTCAACATTATCTGATTGTTTCATTTTTAATAAAGCCGCCATGTGGGCATTTGCCATACTTCCGCAACCAATGACACCAACATTTATCCTTTCATTTGCTCCGATGATTCGTGAATAACTTTTTGCCGACATACCCAGGCTGCTTCCGAATGTGGCAATTCCGGCTGTAGTACCTGCTAATCCTATGACAAATTGCCTTCTTGAAATATTAGTCTGTCCCATTTTCCTATTATTTATTTAGCAATTACTTCACTATCTTAGTTATCTGTCCAAATTACGAATATGTAGAATAATTGGCGCACATTCTTAAAATTAAATATCTAAAAAATGAACAGAATAATTATTCTTTCAGTTATTTCTTCTTTTTTGATCCTGCCTTTCTTTTCTATGGTGAGATTGGCAGCGCAGGACCTGGTAGCAAAAAGGTATTATTCCGGGTTTGACATAGCACATGATACGTATAATGCTATTTCCACTGCCAGTGACGGAAAAATCTATTATGTCCTCTCATCAGTATCAATTGACAGGGGAGGGCAAGTCTATCGCTACGATCCGGATTTGGATAAAGTCGAATTTCTGGCCGACATAACGGAAATCTGTGGTGAGAAAGAAGCTAAGGCTATTTCACAAGGTAAGAGCCATGTCCGGTTTTATGAGAAAGATGGCATATTATATTTCGCCACACACTTAGGGTACTATGAAATAATTGATGGCATGGAACGATTACCGGAAAACCCTCCTGATGGATACACGCTGTATCCCGGGGGACATATTTTATCCTATAACCTTTCAAGCGGGGAGTTTAAAGATTTAGTGACAGCGCCGGATGGAGAGGGGATTATTACCATGGTAATGGACACAGACAGGGGAGATATTTACGGTATTACATGGCCGAAAGGATACTTTATTCATTATGATTTGAATAAAGATAAACTCAAAAATCTTGGGCTGGTTTCTGCAAATGGAGAGGCCGGAATCCCCGGCGATGATTACCGGGTTCTTTGTCGTTCCATGTTTGTGGATCATAGAGACGGGTTGGTCTATTATTCCACTTCTGAAGGAAATATATTTTCATATAGGCCAGGTTCTGAAAAGATAGAAAAAGTTGAGAATGTTAATCTTCGGCTGGATTATTTTGGTAAGTACGATCCAACCAATCCCGGAAGTATGGGATATAACTGGCGAAAAATTATGTGGTATCCTGAGGAAGGAGCTGCATATGGAGTTCATGGAAATTCCGGGTATCTATTCCGGTTCGATCCCCGAAAGCCTGAAATTGAGATAGTGGACCGGATTACCTCGGAGCCGTCAAAGAAATGTGGTATGTTTGATCAATTCAGTTACGGGTATTTGGGATTCCAACTGGGACCGGATAAGCAGACGCTGTATTATCTCACCGGGGGGCCGATATATATCGACGGTCAAAGGTTAAAAGGGAAAGACCGCATCGCGATGGGCGCTGCAAAGGGATTAGAAAACCTCCATCTGGTAACCTACAATATTCCAAACCGGAAGTATTTTGATCATGGCCCTGTTTTTTATTCGGATGGTACCAGGCCGACCTATGTGAATTCAATTGCCATTGGGCCTTACGGGAATGTCTATACACTTGCACGATTCGAACAAAATGGGAAGATCATAGAGGACCTGGTGAAAATCCCGAATCCATTTACAGAGAAATGATAATAATAGCCTTCACCGGAATTGCAGGACATGCTGTTTCACATGCACCGCAGCCAATACATTTTTGAGGATCGACCTTCACGGTGAGCGAGTAACTGGCATATGAAAATTCAAATTCAACGGCATCGTGGGGACATGCACTCTGACAGGCTGAACATTCCTTATCATAACCCAAAAGGCACTCATTCATATCTATTTCGGGTAATCCCAATTTCACATCTGATTTATCTTCAAGGGAGAGACGATTCAGTGCGCCGCTGGGGCATGCCTCCGTGCACTTAATGCAGTCTTCACGGCAATACTCATTGTTAAAATTTAAAACCGGGGTTAAAAAGCTCACCAAGGCATTTTGTCCAAGGTCATGCTCAATAATTTTACTTGGGCATACCCGCTGGCAATTACTGCAGTGAGCCCATGCGAATTTACAAGTGACTAAAGTTAAAGATTTAGTAGATATCTCTTAATTTGTAGCCTCTTCATAAATTAGATCTTTGTACTTTTTAATAAGTACAGATTTATGTCATTCAATAACGATCAATACAGAGAACTGATCCAGCTTGTTTTACCCAAAGAGATATTCGATTATTTTAATCTTCTCAAGTTAGAAGTAAAGGGGCAAGAGATCCATGCCTATCTGGATGAGGAGAACATTGTTCCGGAAGGCTATGAAAACGAGATGTTCATTTCCAAAGGGTTTCATTCCAGTATCACTATTCAGGACTTTCCCATACGGGATAAGCCTTTGTTTTTGCATGTACGTCGACGTCGATGGCAGGTCGAGTCAACAGGGGCAGTGATAAGCCGGGATTGGGATACAAAGTATAATTACAGCATGGAGAGGGTATTGAAGTTGATTGATGCATATTGCACTTTCCCGGCTGTTGAGAAGGTGAAGCTGTTTAATCGATTTTTATTTTGTTTTCTTACCGGGAATGAAGATATGCATCTAAAAAACTTTTCCATAATTAACAGAAATGGTAAAATAGAATTATCGCCATGCTATGATCTTCTTAATACAACCATAGAACTTAAATATCCCGTCGAAGAAATTGCATTGCCATTGGGAGGTAAAAAGAAAAACCTGACCCGAACTATGTTAATTAACTACTTTGGAAAAGAGAGATGCCAATTGACCGATAAAGTCATTAATCACAGATTTTCATGTCTAAAT
>JAGLOO010000006.1 GCA_023138875.1 Bacteroidales bacterium | reverse complement strand
TCTTTACATAATCATTTGGTTTACAAATCTTAAACCCTGTGGAAAACGAATGCCATCCCCCGATCCTTTCTTTTTGAACACCGGCATGCGCTTTAGAGGCTGGTGCTTATCAAAGCAGTCCCCGAATGCTTTTTCCAGGCGCTCCAGATTCATGGCAAGGGACTTATTCCAGAGAAAGCGGGCCGAACCACAAAACCGGGAGAGTTTGTTCTCAATATCCCTATTGGTCTTTAACCTGAATTTATATGCTTTTCGTATATTTGGCATATACTTAAATATACGAAAAACAAATATACTATGCAAGACTTACGTACTAAAAGACATGTCGTTTATTCACTGCACCTGCATTTGGTCTTTGTTACGAAATACAGAAAAATGGTCTTTACTGAAAAGATGTATGAAAGACTACATTACCACTTTAAAAGGGTGTGTAATGACTTCGGATGCAAGCTCGTTGAAACCAACGGTCAAAAGGACCATGTGCATCTTCTGGTTGAGCCGCTTCCACATACAACACCTTCGAGACTTGTGAATAGTTTAAAGGGGGTATCATCCAGGTTTCTAAGACAGGAATTTCCCGAACTGGAAAAGTACTACTGGAAAGGTGGATTATGGTCCCCGAGTTATTTCATAGCATCTTGTGGCGGAGCACCTCTGGATATTGTCAAAAAATATATTAAAAAACAATAGTTTTGTGCTTATATCCAGTCCCTGAAGTGAACTGGTTTTACGCACATATGGATAAATAGACTTCTGAAAAAAGAATTGATTAAAGAGTTTGATGATTTGGAGGATAAAAGAGCGAAACGGGTTCGAATAACTGCTAAGGGGCAAAGGGAAATCGAAGTTATTGAACCTAAAATGAAGAAGGTTTTTAAAGCAATGACCGCCGAAATGTCATTGAACGAAAGATTGCATGTCTTGTCCTTTTTAAGGAAAATCAATACCTACCATTGTTCACATACAAAGGAATTTGAAGTTATTAGCAGAGGGCAATAGTTGCCTTCCATTATGAAAAAGGTCCACCTTTCTTGCCTAACGATGCAAATCAGGAGCACGCTTCACACAAAACTCTCACACCAGCGTTCGACCTCGGCTGCAGAACGACGGTAGGCGTCCGCGGTTTTCGCTTTTATGATAGTAATTCCTACTTGAAACTATTCTCAGGTCGATGGCCGGGAAGGCAACTCCCGTCAGCCGCCCGCGAGGGACAACCGGAACGCGACCATCTCCTGGGTGTTGCGAACCAGCAGGATATCGCCGGCCAGCACCGGGTGGTTCCAGGTCTTGCCCTCGATCGCCGGGAACCGCGCGAGCTCTGTGAATTGGTCGGGGGCCGCCATGACCAGCGCCAGCTCACCCTTCTCCGACAACACCAGCAGCAAGTTCTGGTCGGCCAACAGGATGAGCTGGCCGCCGTAGCGTCCGCCTTTCCACTTGCGTTTGCCATCATCGATGTCGATGCACGCAAGACTGGGGCCGTCAAAGCCGAAGGCATGGCCTTCGTGAACGACAAAGTCATTGAAGTAGGATTTCATCTGGACCGACGTCCAGCGCTCTTCAATCGTCCATCCGTTGGGTCCGTGTGTGACCACGATGCGGCGCATGCCTTTTTTCCCCCCGGTGTTGAGCAGGACGTTACCGTCCGCGGTCAGGGCCGGTTGCAGGATGCGGTCGTCCTGAGGCCATGGGTACTCCCAGAACAGCGTGCCGTCGGTGGGCGCGACACTGGTAGCGCCGACTTCACTCATCAGCAGGATCTGTGCGACTCCATCGATAGTTAATAGATGCGGCGAACTGTAGCTGCCGCCGCCGTCCGGGCCGAACCAGCGCGGATCGCCGGTGGCGAGGTCGTAGGCGATGAGTGCACCGGTGACGGCGACGATGACGACGTCGTCGACCACCAACGGTGAGCTTGTGAAGCCCCAGCCCGGGACCTTCGTGTCGGTGTCGGATGCCGCGTTGCGCGACCACACGACAGCGCCGTCATTAGCGGCGAGCACGTTCAGGATTCCTGTCGCACCGAATGTGTATACACGACCGTCGCTGAGGGTCGGCGTCGAGCGCGGGCCGGCGCCGGCATGCGAGTCCCAGAACCGGGCTGTGTCACGGTGTCTCCACACCGGCTCGCCGGTAGTCAGGTTGTAGCAGGCAACGACCTCGTCCTCACCGCGCTGCTCCTGGGTATAGAGGAGGTCGCCGCGGACCGCGAAGGACGAGCATCCCGGTCCGATAGGCTGGCGCCATAGCTCGATAGGCGGTGACGCAGACCAGTCGGTTTCGATCTGTATGCCGTGGATGATGCCGTCGCGATCGGGTCCGCGAAAACCAGGCCAGTCGGCTCCTGCCTCCGCTGCTGCCGGAGCCGACGGGAGCGCCATTGACTCGTCGCCGGCTTGGGCCAGGAGCCGCTCTTCAGGAGTCTCCGCCCACCGCCACGCGAAATCCGCACCGGCATCGCCGGTAATACCATCGGACCTAACAAGCGTCCATACTCCGCAAGCGAGCAGGATGGTTGCGACCATCATCGCACGCCGAAGTTTGTCAGAGAGGTGACGACTGGCCACCGCCCAGACGACGAAGGCGAGGCTTAAGACCGGGATGGCGTAAATGAAGAACATCATACCCTGCATCCCTGTCGCAATCGACTCGTGGATGATGCGCGATGTCGCGACCATAGCGACTATCATCAGGACAATGGCGCCCCAGCGCTCGATCCGGGGCGCCCGGCTGAAGAACGCCCACCACACGACGATAGCCAACCAGCCCAAGAGTCCGCCCAACACCCCCAATGCAAAAGCCCCGGGAATAACAATAGGGATTACAAATCTGACAAGCCACTGCAACATCACGATAACAATGCCGGGCCACAGCCGGAGCGGCTTCTGCTGAGTCGGTTCGCCGGATAGTACTTGTTTTCTTCTTTTTTTCATTGTTTCCTAATATATTATTCTACTGCCAATCTTGGCATTACAGCGAATTTATTACATATTATGCAAAAAGTCAATGACATTATTATGCGGGCAAATAAAGGTCCGTGATTTACAGTTTATTTTCAGGGATTTATGTGGTATATTTATGTATATCTAAATTGTTTTCCCATGAAATCAATCGCATTAATTACCACAATATTTTTAAGCGTTTTCCTATCCCATGAGTGCTTCTCATAATTATAGCCGATGCTGGAAATGATACAGCCTTTTGTTCTTCAAATTGGGAAGAAGCGATAATTGGGGGCAATCCCTCTGCATTTGGTGGAACTGAACCTTATTCTTATGCCTGGTCTGCCGAATACAAATATGCTGGACGTACTTATACAGCATCCCACATGCTTGTGGATACAACTGTAGCCAATCCTGTTTTTAAAAGTCCATTCAATGATTCGGCAACCTTCCGTCTTACGGTCACGGATTCAAATCAAGCCGTAGCCGTTGATTCCGTACAGGTACGTTTTTCGGAGTTCATTGCTTGTCTTGGTGAATGCAGGGAAGAAATTGTTCTCGGAGATAGCGTCAAACTTGGGCACTGTGTCAGTGGGGGAATTCCTCCATACCATTATTCATGGACGCCAACGGAAAGCCTCTCAGACCCAATAGTTGCGAAGTGCTTGTGCTCATTGCGGGAATACCACCTGATAATTTAAATGGGGATCATCTACAGATTTACCCCAATCCTGCAAAAGATATAATCAATATTAACATCAATCACCCCGAATATTTGAATTCTGTGGTTGAGATTTTTAATGCTGAGGGTAAACTGGTTAGAAAAATATTGGTTAACGATCCTGTAGTAATTTTAGAAGTTAGCGAACTGCCTCATGGTTTATTTATCTGCAAGTTGAAATTATTCAATGAAATTATTGAGTCAGGTAAATTTATCATAAAATAATTGTGGGTTATTCATCCATGACACAGCGAACCGAGAAACCGTAATCCATATTGTAGTAGTTACGGGTCACTTGTGAATTATCGTAATACAGTAAGCGACGCCATGCGGTCCAGGTTTGGCTCTCCGTAGAAGACCAAAATGAGGCGTGTATGCCCATACCGCCGAAAACTCCATTACTGAGCATCTTCAACCGTTCTCTGCCTCCATTAAATATGCTATCAGCCTGAAGGTCCCATCTGATAATCTTGTTATTTCCGCCGACAATCTTCCCATTATTTGCATCTCTAATCTCCAGGGTGACTATATACCTGTCTGAGATCTGGCTATTGAGGATATCATAAGATATGTGAACAATATTATCTCTCACTTCGAGCCTGGGATCAGGGCTTAACAATACAATAGCAATATGAAAAGAAAGTACCTTCTCATCTCGAATTCGTTATCGTCTGTAAGCATGAACCAGGATTGTCAATAGGGGATAAGAACATATTGACACCCTGATTGATAGATAAATATAGGAAGTTGTCAGATCAATCACAAATATCCGGTAAACCAATGCTATTGACTGACCCTTTTTGAAATGCAGCTTTTCTATAACGTCTTCTCAGTATTATCAACTGCCATCCCATCCTGCAATTCTTGCCAGGATATACCACATTGCATAAGCTTTCCGGTTTGCTGTGATATGCTGGGTATTATGTGCACCGTAGGTCACAGTTCCTCCGGGAGAGGTTTTATTCTCATAAAAGTTAGTTCCAACTGTATGACTATTCTGCCAGTCTGAATAGAAATTGCCTCCCGCTGAGGAATTCCCGTCATCACCGGCATCTTCCCAGTAAACCCCATTCATATCATGTGTGTCAATACCATAATAGTCCAGGCAGTAGTAATCGTTTTTCATGCAAAAATCATTTATTAATTTGGCCTGGTTCTTTGGTTTACCATTTCCGACATTATTATTTTTATTGGCATGACCCGTCATGAAAATGAATGTTACTGCATTTTGTCTCTGACCTGCACCTGTGCCAATTTTACTTCCACTTTCGCTGTACTCATCTATAAGTGATTGCATACCAGGAAGATAATTATTTTCAACATCATGTCCGGCTATATTACACCAACTCCACATTACAACATTAATTTCCGAGTTATCCGGCTCATCAAGATAATTCCTTGTTGCCTGTATGAAAGCTGTTTCATCCCTGCTTAAATCAGATGCATCAATACCGGACTCAGCATATGAAGCTATGGCATAATCCCTGAAATCAAGTTTCCCGCTTTGCGGACTATTATTTGTTATGGCAAAAAGTGTTTCATCACCTGGTTTATAATCCGGTAGTCCGAAAATTCCGTATGATACATGTGTGCCATGAGAGGTGTGCTGGTAGGCGATATGGAGATTATTGCGTGCTGCGTCGATATACTCAGTGGGGATCTCCCGCAGTACACTTTCGAATGCAACTGAATCAGAGGCAATAAATAATGAAGTGCCATCATACATTCCGGGGTCAGGACCGTTCTTTTCGCATGACATTAAAACAATGCTTAAGGTGAGAAGATATACTATTTTATCTAACATACGTTTCATTTTTATATTTTATGTCAAGTTAGTGTTTTAAATGGTACAGTAGATATATGTGTAATCGGTAAATAGCAAAAGCCTCGAATTCCTCAACCAGTTGAGTGGCTGTTACAGAGCCTTTTAAAAGTATTAAATGCCATTGCAAATGCGATGAGAATAACGGGTAAGAAATACCAGGTGTTGAATAATACAGCAGTTGCAGAAAAATACAACACACCCTCCAAGTAATACATAATCAATCAGTTCACAGTAGTCATTGCATACCTGTGTGTAATAATTCAACAACAGGCAAGGCGATCTGGCCCATTGCGAATTAGTCTAAGATAAAGATAATCAATGCATTAATGTGATTTGGCACCATGTTTGGTTAGGTGAATGGTGTATTGTCAGCAGTACCTTTTTGAAACAATTTAAAACCTCAGATAAAATGAAAACAATTATTGCATTCATTACGTCATTGACACTGCTGGTTGCCACTGTTGCCACCTTACATGCAGTGAAGGAAGGGAACAGCCCTTCGGAAAAAGAATCTATTATCCTCTTGAGTAGCCCGGAACTGTTTGATATGGCCAGTTCCTGGGTGAATGAGTACACCAGAGCCTATCCGGAGGCTGCCATTACAGTTACGGCTGTACCCGATGATGGATTGAAGGAACAGCTCTTCCATGCCGGGACAATCGGTCTGGTCACAAAAAGAGGCCTTTCAGGAATAAGTTCTGAAGGCCCCTGGAAGATGGTTATAGGCCGGGATGTTGCAGTACCGGTTATGAATCTGGAAAATCCTTACCGGGAGGAGATCCTGCAGAGTGGGATTTCGCCTGAAGCTTTTTCCATGGTGTATACAGCTTCAGATAAACCAACCTGGGGAATGTTATTGGGAAATAGCATTACAGCCCAGGTTACACCCTATTCTATTGGCGGTAAATCAACCGTCTCCTACCTGGCCGCATTCCTGGAGGTAGATCAGATTCAGATGAAAGGGAATGAGACGACAGGGATAGGGGAGATGCTGGATCAAATCAGGAAAGACAGGTTGGCCATTGGATTTTGCACGCTGACTGATATCTGCGATGAGGAGGGCCGGGAAATTGAATCGGGTATTAGCCTGATCCCGGTTGACATGGACGGGAATGGCAGGATTGATCCCTTTGAAGATATCTATCACAATGGCGCTGACCTGGAACGGGGAATTTGGTTGGGGAAATACCCCGCGGCTTTATACAGCAGGTTGTATATGGTTGCCGGCGAAAGGCCAACCAGCAATGATGAACTTGCTTTCCTTGAATGGATGGTTACAGACGGGCAGCAATATCTGTCTGCGAATGGTTTTTCCGGGCTTAATTCCAGTGAAAAATATTCCACCATTGAACATTTAAAGGGTTCCAACCTGATTGTAGTTGATATTCCTGTCAGGGCAACGACAACGAAAATATTTTTGCTTGTCTTTGGAGTGATACTGGCAGGAGTGGTGATCCTGATCCTTGTTATAAGTGTGTCCGGGACCAGGGTAGAAGAGGCAGGTACAGAGGGTCTGCGTCGCAGTTCTGTTTTCGGAAAAAACTCGGCAACCTTCCCCGAAGGGTTGTTTTTCGACAAATCGCATACCTGGATCTTTATGGAAAAGGACGGAAATGTACGGATAGGGATCGATGATTTCCTTCAACATGTTACCGGTCCGATTACAAGGATAAACATGAAAAAGCCGGGTGACAGCATCAAAAAAGGAGAACCATTTCTTACCCTCATTCAGCAGGGCAAGCGCCTGGAAATCCAGTCGCCGGTAACGGGCATTGTAAGGGAACAGAACAATGGACTGGTTACAGATTCAGGCATCATCAATGCTGCTCCTTTCTCTGATGGTTGGGTATATGTTGTTGAGCCCGGGAACTGGTTAAAGGAGATCCAGGCCTATGCCATGGGTGACAAATACAGGAATTGGTTAAAAACTGAATTCTCAAGACTGAAAGATTTTCTCTCTTCAGGGATAAGGTACCAGGGTGCTGTTGAAGCTGTGCTGCAGGATGGTGGTGAAATGAAAGCTGGAGTTCTGGAGAGTTTCGGACCGGAGGTCTGGGAAGAATTCCAGACAGGGTTCATTAACTCCTCCAGGTGACATGGCCACTTAATGATCATAACGAACAACCAATATAAAATTAGGAATATGGGAATAAACAGACGTAACTTTTTCAGGGCGCTTGGCATCACAGGTGTATCCCTTGGAGCGGGTAAAAAGCTTGGTGCAAACCCTGGGAAAAAAGATGACAAAGAATTTAGTGCAATCCTCTATGATGCAACAAGGTGTGTGGGATGCCAGAGTTGTGAATTTGCCTGCGCGTTGGCTAATGGATTACCTGAACCCGACGGGGAGGATTACCCTGTTCCGGGGACAATTCGCAAGACCAATGAAAACAGGCGTACAGTGATTAATGCATACGAGACTTCCCAGGGGGAAGTGTATGCGAAAAGCCAGTGCATGCATTGCAATCAGCCGGCTTGTGTTGCGGCCTGTTTAACCAAGGCCATGCAAAAAACAGAGGAGGGGCCTGTGATATGGTGGGATAGAAAGTGTATGGGTTGCCGCTATTGCATGATCTCCTGTCCTTTTGATGTGCCCAAGTTCGAATACCATAGCCCCAATCCGGATATTGTAAAGTGTAATATGTGTTTTGACAGGGTGAAAGACGGGGAACTTCCGGCCTGTGTGACAGATTGTCCTGCCGAGGCCCTCACCTTTGGAACCCGGCGGGAGTTGATCGCCGAAGCCAGGCGGCGGATACATGAAGATCCCGACATTTACTATGACGGTATTTACGGAGAACATGAAGCTGGGGGAACAGGATATCTATACCTGTCACCGGTTCCTTTTGAAGAGCTGGGTCTCAATACCAAGATTCAGAAGAAATCTTACCCCGAACTGACGAAAGGATTCCTGTTCAGTGTTCCTTCTGTTTTCATTTTATGGCCGGCCATGCTGCTGGGAATATATAACGCAACTAAAAATAACGCTAAAACCGAAGAAGACCATGAGTAATACAAACTATACCTTGCCTGCAGATAACGATGGCAGACCCCTTCTAAAATTCCTTGCTGACCAACTCAAACCAAAAGCCAAGATACTAACCCCGTTCAATATCATTTCAATACCCATCATAACCATTGGTATTGTGTTGGTCGTGATACGTTTTGTGAACGGAATAGGTGCAGTGTCCAATGTGTCGCAGGAGGTGCCATGGGGGTTGTGGAAAGGTTTTAATGTGGTTACAGGTGTTGCATTTGCAGGCGGTGCTTACGTGATCACCTTCATGGTCTACATCCTGAATATTCAAAAATACAAGTCCATTGTAAGGGTAACGGTACTCAATGGATTCCTTGCCTATGTATTCTATGCCGGCGCTCTGCTGCTTGACCTTGGGAAGCCATGGAACGTGATCAATCCGATCATTGGAAACAGTTTTGGGGTAAGTTCTGTACTTTTCCTGGTGGCCTGGCACTTCCTGCTTTATATGATTGCCCAGTTGCTAGAGTTTTCACCGGCCATCGCGGAATGGATCGGGGCTAAGAAAGCGAGGGGGATACTTTCGGGAATGACCATTGCTGCGGTAATCTTCGGGATCACCCTTTCGACCCTGCACCAGTCGGGATTGGGAGCGCTCTTCCTGATGGCTAAAGAGAAGATTCATCCGTTGTGGTATTCTGAGTTTATCCCCATCCTGTTCTTCGTGTCCAGTATTTTTGCCGGTCTATCCATGGTTATTTCTGAAGGTTCGATCAGTCAGAAAGTCTTTTTCAACCAGATTAACCCGGAGAATCGTAAAGCGCATAAAGGGATCCTGCACGGTTTGTCAAAGATATGCGCGTTCACCATGCTGGTTTACTTTTTCCTGCAGATCGTGGCCTTTGTACATGGAAAACACTGGGGCCTGCTCAATACACGCATGGGCCACTGGTATCTGACCGAGATGCTGGGATTTGTGCTGTTGCCTATGGCCCTTTTTTTTTACAGTTACAGAAAGCAAAACACCTTCCTTGTCAAGATATCTGCTTTGATCACCATGATCGGGGTGATTATCAACCGGTTGAATGTAACTATCATTGGATTTCGATGGGATGCGGCATCACATTATGTTCCATCGTGGATGGAGATAGTGGTGGCGCTGATGATCCTCTTTGTTGAAATCTGGATTTTCAGGTGGGTTGTAAGACGTTTACCGGTTCTCAGAGAATCGCCATCCTGGGTGATGGAACATTAAATCAAAGTAAAACCAAATAATTATGAATCAATTTATGTATTCCGATATTTTTGATACCAAGGGTATCGAATATCTCATTGTTATTGGATTTCTGTTGCTGATTGTCCCTTTTTGGATCATGCTGAACAGGCCGTTGAATTTGAAGGCCAAGGTGAGTAAAGCAGTTGGGATCCTGTCGGAGCAGATCCTGCGCATCCCCCAGGGATTGTTCTATAGCAAAAGCCACACGTGGACCTTCCTTGAGAAATCAGGTCTGGCCGCCGTGGGTATGGATGACCTGCTGTTGCATCTTACCGGCGGGGTTGAACTGCAATACCTGAAGAATGACAATGAAATGGTGAAGAGGGGAGATGCCATTGTCCGGATTACACAGGATGGTAAAGAGCTGGTGATCGCATCGCCCATTTCCGGTGAGATACAGCATGTAAATACCTTGCTGAAGCAAAATCCCGGTGCGATCAGTGAAGATCCTTATAAATCCTGGTTGTACAAGATCAAGCCTGAAAAATGGAGTGAAGAAACAAGCAGATACTACCTGGCGGGTGAGGCCACTGAATGGCTGAAAAAGGAACTGACCAGGTTCAAGGATTTCATGGTTGAGACACTGAATCAATCGCCGGGACAACCTGTGGTCGTCCTGCAGGAAGGTGGTGAACTTATAGATAATCCCCTGGCGGAAATGAATAAGGAAGTGTGGAATGATTTTCAGGTGAAATTTCTTAACACAGAGCGTTGATATTTTTTGTAATTTAAAAGTTTAACACAGTCTGATGTATTTCTTATCCAGTATGTAACTGAATCGATTATGAACAGACCGGTTTTTGGTTTTTTTAGAAGATTGCGTAAAAGGGGAGTGATGAGGAATTTTTTTAGTTTCAGATCTTCTATTTACGGACGTGTGGTATTCATCAGTGCCGGATCTTTGATCGTTGTGTTTATTCTCTTCAACCTGGTATTCAGGTCGATCTGTGGCGACTTTTTCAGCAGGACCATCAGCCAGAACGGAGAACATATCAGTTCGCTTGTCGAAGGCGCCCTGTTTTGTTCCATGCTGAAGAATGACAAAGGAATGCTTCAGCGGACCCTGGATATCATCAGTACCATGTCGGGTATCGATGAAGTGAATATGTATAATGATCAGGATATTCTTGCTTTTTCTTCTGTCTCCACAGAACCGGATAACCTGGGTAATCCCAACTGTAGAGATTGTCATACTGACCTTGCATCCATGTTTTCATACAAGGAAAAAGCTTACCTGGTTGTGGAAAATATGCCCGAATGCGGAATTCGCCAGAATATGAATGGAAGCAGGCATTTACTGATCAGGAAGTCCATACTGAATGCACCATCCTGTTATACTGCTGCATGCCATGCTCATCCTGAAACTGATGAAGTGCTTGGATCTCTCCTGTTAACCCTGCCATTGGAGGATCTGGATGCATTTGCTGAAGAATCGTCCACTAAATTCCTGATCCTGGCCACATTGATCACTCTGGCACTGGTTACTTTCCTGATTGTTTTTACCAGGAAAAGGATCAAGGATCCCCTTAATTCGATTATTGAAGCCAGTGAGGCAGTGTCGAAAGGCAATAACAACATACGGCTGGATATTAAGCCGGGGCTTCTCGATGATATGAGGATGGTCTCACTGGCCTTTAACAATATGCTGGATAATATTGATGCAGCAACAAATGAATTGCAGAACTGGTCACAACAACTGGAATATAAAGTACAGAAGAAGTCAGAGGAATTATCTGAAGCACAGAATGAACTGATCCATGTGGAGAGAATTGCTTCACTGGGAAAACTCTCCTCTTCAGTTGCCCATGAGATCAACAACCCATTATCGGGGATACTAATATATAATAAGTTGATATATAGACAGTTAAATACTCCTGAGTTCTTCCATCCAAAGAAGGAGTCCATCCTTAAAAACCTGAAGCTTATTGAAACTGAAACCAAGCGATGCGGTGATATAGTGAAGGGCTTACTCGATTTTTCAAAAATGGATCAGGATGATTTTGAACCGGTTCACCTGCATAAACTACTGAGTGAAACCTATGATTTGATGATCCATTCCATAAAAATGGCTGGTATAAGCTTCACAACTGATTTTAAGGCGGCATCGGATCTGATCTTTTGCAGTCCGAACCAGGTGAAGCAGGCCTGTGTTGCCTTGCTGGTAAATGCTTCGGAATCGATCCACGAAAATGGTGAGATTAAATTAGTGACAGATAATCCTGATGAGGGATACATCAGGATAGAGATTTCTGATAACGGAACGGGGATAGCCCAGCAGGACATGACTCATATTTTCGAACCTTTCTTCTCAACCAAACGTGATGCAAGTGGAATAGGCCTGGGACTTGCCATTGTGCACGGTATTGTTGAAAATCATAAAGGACGGATTGAAGTGGAATCCGAACCGGGAAAAGGGACCACCATTGCTATTATTTTCCCTGTTACGGGGAATTAAACATATGATCATGACCGATAAAGTATCTATATTGATCGTTGATGATGAGGAATCTGTCAGGGATTCCCTGTACAGCTGGTTCATCGATGACGGATTTCATGTGGAATGTGCCGAAAATGCCAAGAAAGCCCTTTCTATCCTGAATGAAACGGAATTTGACATTGTCCTTGCAGACATAAAAATGCCAGGCATGGATGGAATGGAGATGCACAGGCGCATCAAAGCACTTCCCATGGCGCCCATCGTTATTATCATGACAGCGTTTGCTTCGGTTGATACTGCTGTTCAGGCATTGAAAGACGGTGCATTTGATTATGTAACAAAGCCTTTCGATCCGGATGACCTGTCACACCTGATCAGGAATGCAGCTACCCAGGTGGCTTTGAGAACTGAAAACGAAAACCTGAAGGAAAAAATCACCTCTCTTGTGGATGTAGAGGATATCATTGGAGAGAGTGAAGCTTTGAAGAAAGTCCTGAGCGAGGTTGAAAGTGTGGCCCAGTCAAATTCTTCTGTAATCATTACAGGGGAAAGTGGTACCGGAAAGGAACTGGTTGCCAGGGCCATCCATTCCAATTCGTCTCGCAAGTATTTCCCCCTGATCTGCGTTCATTGCGGTTCTTTAACGGAAAGCCTGCTTGAAAGTGAATTGTTCGGACATGAAAAAGGAGCGTTTACAGGAGCAACATTCAACAGGAAGGGAAGGTTTGAAATGGCAGATGGCGGAACAGTTTTCCTGGATGAGATCGCTACCGTTTCACCGAAAATGCAAATAGAGCTGCTGCGTGTCCTTGAATCTAAATCCTTTGTCCGCGTGGGAGGGAATAAGGAAATCACCTCCGATTTCAGGGTGATCTGTGCCACCAACAGGGACCTGAAAAGCATGGTTGCGAACGGCACATTTCGCGAAGACCTGTATTACAGGCTGAATGTGGTCAATATCAGGATACCTCCCCTTCGGGAAAGAATTGAAGACGTTTCATTGCTGATAAACCACTTCATCAGGAAGTACTGCACCTCAATGAGCAGGGATCTCATATCTATTGAGCCGGCAGCCATGAAGCACCTTGAAGAATTTGAATATCCTGGAAATGTGCGTGAACTCGAGAACATGGTCGAACGTGCCATTGTGGTCGGAAACGGAAAGGTGATCAGGTTGAAAGACCTCCCCTTGGGCAAGGAGGTGATCAGCAGTTCTATTGAAAGCCTGGATGAACTTGAGAAAAAGCATATTGTCAAGATCCTGGAAAAATACAAGTGGAATATTTCTCGTTCAGCAAAAGCATTAAATGTCGACAGGGCAACCCTTTATAACAAGATCAGGAAGTATGAATTGAAGCAAGAGTAAACGGATTGGAAAAGCCGAAAATCATATTAATATCTTGCGGTCTTTTTGAGAATGATTTAACCGGAAGGATTGAAGAAGATATCTCCCATGAGTTTCATTATCCTGTGCATTTGGAAGAGTGCAATCTCGATCTAAGCCGTTTCTACAATCCGGGCCGCCGTCAATACAATGCCAACGGGATACTGAAAGTTCTATTGGATGTAGCCCCCCGGGAAGCTGTGAAGACAATGGGACTGTTGAGGGTAGACCTCTATATTCCAATTTTAACCTACATATTTGGTCAGGCTGCATTAAACGGAAACTCTGGCATTGCATCGCTTTATCGCCTGAGAAATGAACTTTACGGAATCCAGCCGGACAATGCTTTGCTGATAGATCGATTCAGCAAAGTTATTATTCATGAACTGGGACATTCATTTGGACTGATACACTGCACTTACCCGGTCTGTATCATGCGTTCAAGTACCTATGTGGAGGACCTGGATCAGAAAGAGAAGCATTTTTGCTATAATTGTCAGGCTGAGTTAAACCGGAAAAAGCAGTTGGGACTGTAATATTTTTAAGTGTACAAAAAAATACCTTGAATTGTGAAATCATTTAATGAACCTGTGATGCTGGGAAGGACCGGCCTCAAAGTCGGCAGGTTGGGCATCACTTCCAGTTATGGCGCCCCGGCAGCAGCATTTGAAGAGGCATTTGAACGGGGATGCAATTATTTTACCTTGGGGACTTTCATGAAGGGGCGATCTAATGAAATGATCAGTGCTGTTCAAAACATATCGGGGAACGGGCAAAGGGAGAAGCTGGTGATCAACCTGATGGAGTACACCCATTCCCGCTGGCTCGGCAAGAGACATTTTTACAAGGGGTTGGAGAAGCTCGGTCTGGAGTATGTGGATGTCCTGATGCTGGGTTATTATCCCAACCGACCCCGCAAGCAGGTTCTTGATCTGGCCGCGGAACTTAAGGAAAAAGGAGTGGTTCGTCACCTGGCCCTGTCAGGACATAACCGCAGGTTGTTTCCGAAACTTCGTGAAGAAGGTCTGATCGATATATTCCAGGTCAGGTACAATGCTGTAAACAGCGGAGCAGAGCAGGATGTCTTTCCATACACCGGAGGTGAGAACCGGCCGGGGATGATTACTTTTACAGCCACAAGGTGGGGACAGTTACTCAAAGAGAGCAAGATGCCTCCCGGGGAAAAGTCCCTTACCGCACAGGAGTGTTATCGGTTTGTACTGAGCAATCCTTCTGTGGATGTTTGCATGACAGGTGCCCGCAGCCTGGAAATGATGAGGGAGAACCTGGAAACCCTGGACACAGAACCCCTTAGCCCTGAAGAGATGGAAAGGATCCGGCGGATAGGTGATCACATCTACGGCAAACCACGAGCTTAATACTTCATATGCATTTTGCTTTATTCCCCCGGGTAGGATGGATGCCTGGGCCCCTTTCCATAGTAAGGATACTCATCAAACTCATCTCCCCCTCCAGCTACCCTGGGATCGCCTGTAATCTCCAGCTGCCCGATCAACTGTGCGGCCAGTTTTTCTCTGATCTCAGCATATTCCGGATCATCTGCCACATTTACCAGTTGTTCCGGATCTTTCTTGCAATCATATAATTCTTCGGCCGGTCTCATGCCAAAGGATAATTCCCATAGATGCCTGTGGTGGTCGTCAATATCTTTATTCTCAACCATATAGGTTTTAGTGGGTCCGTTGTCGCAATCCCCGAGCCAGCAATAGGGAATGGCCGTTTTCAGGTAGTCAGGTGTGCCGTTTGGCCAGCGTTCCGGCTTAAAGTTCCTGATATATAGAAAATCATGGTTGCGGATGGCACGGCTGGGATATCCTCCCATATGTACTTCCTGGGACGGAACATGGCGTTCTTTACCGTGCAACACATAGCTTCGGGTGTCCGGTTCCACGAAACCACCTTTGTTACTTTCAAGGAGGTTGGCCATGCTTTTTCCGGTCATTACCTGTGGGATTTCCACACCGGCCATTTCAAGAAATGTAGGAGCCAGGTCGCTCAGACTGACAAAGTCATCCAGGATCCTGCCGGATTTCTTAATTCCGGATCCCCAGCGAATGGCCAGGGGCACCCTGGCACCTGAATCATAATTATTGGACTTGCATCGCGGAAAAGGCATGCCATGGTCGCCCGTGACTACAATGATGGTGTTCTCAAGTTCTCCAATCTCTTCCAGCAATCGTATGGCGCTGGCAACCAGGGTGTCGAATCGCTGCACCTCGTAGTAATAATCCGCCACGTCTCCCATGCACCCAGCCAGAAACAGAATGGAGCATCGTCCGTTCGCTCAGACAGGAACTCTTCAAACCCACCTTTGGTGTAATTCTTACCCGCATGGGGCCATCCCCAGTCATCGGCTATGGCAAACAGGATATTTGGTTTTTGATGGGGCTCCTGGTTGCAGCCGGTCAGCAGGATAGCTGCAAAAAAAAGCTAATGACAATCAGGTTCTGTTTAAGCATTGGATGAAATTTTATGTGTGAGTTTATTACAAAACTGATAGTATTATTGATCAAGCCACTCTTTAAAAGCAGGTAATCTGTCCCTGCTGATATATATCCGGGCATCATCTGAATGCAAAAGTTCGATTTTCAGCTTGCTGCCTGAGAGGGTTATCATGTTGGAGATGGCTTTGTGGGTAATGATGTACCTGCGGTTGATCCGGTGGAACAGGGCCGGATCCAGTGAATCGACCAGCCCATCGAGTGTAAAGTCTATCACATAATTCCGGTTGTCAGCTGTGTGGAGATAGGTCCCTTTTTGAAGGCTGTAGAAATAGAGGATCTCATTAATATCCACCGTTTTTATCCGGTCGCCCACCTTAATCATAAAGCGGGACTTATAAGGATTGCTAATCATCTGTTTGATGCTGTGCAGCAAATCATTACTGATTTCTGGTATGCTCAGTTCACGGTTAAAGTATTGCTGATATTTGGCCAGGGCAGATCGAAGCTCTTCTTCTGAAATGGGTTTTAGCAGGTAGTCAACGCTGTTGACCTTGAAAGCCTTAATGGCATATTCCTGGTAGGCTGTAGTGAAAATGATCGGGTATTCTATCTTTACCTGGTCGAAGATGTCAAAGGATAAGCCATCGGCCAGCTGGATATCCATCAATACAAGGTCTGGTTTCTCATTCTGATCAAACCACTGAACGGCTGCTTTCACCGAATCAATGATGGCCAATACAACAATACCAGGATCAATGTTGTAAAGCAATGTCCGGAGTCGCTCTGCCGACAGGTATTCATCTTCAATGATTACAACTTTCATAGGACGGACGGTTAGGTTGGGATCGTGGGAATTGTTGCTGTGAATGTTTCTGGCTCTTCCTCGATGAGAAGGGGCTCGACTGTAAAAAAGGAGATCCTCTTTCGAAGGTTTTCAATGCCCATACCGGGTGATTTTTCCGTAACCTCTTTCTTCTGCAGGTTGTTCCTGATAACAACCTGATCTTGATTCGTAGAATAGATGTCAATGACCAGTGGGTGTTCTCCGGAAATTTCATTGTGTTTGATGGCATTCTCCACCATCATTTGCATGGAGAGGGGGATTACCATCCGTTTATGATCCAGTTTGAGTTTGAAATGAACCTGAAGGTTTTCTCCGTAACGAATTTTTTGAAGGTAAATAAAATCCTCAAGGAACTTCACCTCTTCAGTTACAGGGACCAGTTCGTTTTCTCTCTGCTCCAGCACATAGCGATACACATCCGATAGTTTGTGTACAAACCGGGTGGCTTTCTCACTGTCGGTGTTGATCAGCGTAACCAGTGAACTGAGGCTGTTAAAAAGAAAGTGGGGCCTGACCTGGTCCTTCAGGGTCTGGTACTGAAGGGCAAGGTGGGCCCTTTTCAGCTCCTCCTGCTGAATGGCCGCATCCCTCCAGTTTTTAAAAAAGTCGATACTGTTTCCAATAACCAGTGACAGGATCATGAAAATATAAACGATTTTCAGAGTTGGGATTATGAATTCAATGATCGACCGGAAGCTGAGATCCTTTACCAACCAGATCCAAATGGAAAAACCTATGAAAATAAGAATCCCCGCAAAGAGGGTCATGGCCAACACCTGCACCACCAGGCGCTTAATGGGGTATTTAAGCCATGGGATCTTTCTCTCCAGCACCACAATAATATAACTCATTCCCCTCCAGGCCGGGTAACCGATCCCGATTGAGAACATACAGTTTCTCAGCACTACCTCCAGCGACCACAGATCCCTTGGAATTGTGAAGATGGCAATCAAATTACCGATCAGGATCAGAATCAGAAAATCCCTGAGCACTTTCAGGATGTGCCGGTATGTTATTTTGATTCCCACCCTGTTGGACTTTATTGTTATGGAGAATATTTATACAATATAAATAAATGATCCGTAACCGGGATGCATTGCATGAACAGCTATTGTAGTTTATCCAGCTCAGCACTGTTTGCATCCTCCCCCCAGTCAGGCCACATTGGATTTTCATGGTGGAAGGTTTTAAATTTGGCATCAGCCTTTATGAAAAGGGGTTTAGCCACCTCCGGTCCTCCGCCCATGGAGGGAGGCAGGTTCAGCTTATTGATCCCTTCAAGGAAATAGGTCCTGGGATTGTCAGGATTGAGCGCCTTCGCAGTCTCCAGTGAGGCGAACATTTTTTCCATATAGAGCATGCCCCGGCCCATGGGGTCCACAAGGATCCTGGATGGATAGAGGAAGGCTTGCAGTACGTGCAACTCCGATTCCTCCGGTACAATGATAAACGCACTGTCGAGCAGTAGTTGTGCCCGGTCAAGCAATAGATCCTTCTGGTTTCCATCGGGTTCATCAAAACTCATTAATACAAGGGAGTAAGAAGCATAGTAATAAGGGAACCATTGGCTTTTTTCAGCAGTGGCTATGCGTTCAAACTGGTTGGCACACTGCAGGTAATCATCACCACCGGACGCAGTGTCCATCAACTCAATGGTATTCAGCATTGCACTCAGGTAGGTATTGTCCTGGGAAAATGATGGAATTGAAACAAGGATGATGGTGAGTAAAAGACTGATTTTTTTCATGACGTTGTAGATTTAAAAGGAAATTAATACTAACAATACTGCCTGCCTTCCAATAGAAGGTATAATTGATTGAGATGCATAGATACCATCTTCTCCCGGGGTGCTGGAATAATTGTAACCGTAGACATTCTTAAAACCAAACAGGTTTGTGATATTCATATGGATGATAAAATCATATTTGAATAGTTGGGTAACGTATGTAATATTCATACTGATGTCGTTATAGGCTTTGGTCCTGCCATTCATAAACTCACTGCTGTTTTTGTCATCATAGGGCCTGGGGCCGGCAAAGGAGTAGGTCAGGCCACCAAACGTGTTAAGCCTTGTAAAGAAGTACTTACAGACCAGGGACAGGTTGTGTGCGGATGCGTAGCCGGGTACAGCACGTGCAGGATAGTCTTTGTAATCCCTTTTGGTATCCAGGTAACTATACGATATCCAGTAGTCCAGGCCTTTCACTGTTTCCCGGTCACGCCAGAAAAGGTCCAGTCCCCTGGCATATCCGGATCCATTGTTGTTATAATTTGAAGGGTCCGTACTGTACTGCTCGCTGAATTTCACAAGTTCGTTATACTGTTTCATATATGCTTCAATGCGGAAGATCCTTGTATTCTTTTTGTACTGGAAATTCAGGATGTAGTGGTCGGATTTTTCTGCAGTTAACCAGGGCGCCATTTTCAGATAATCATATCCGGGTTTCTGGTGAAATTTACCATAGGCCAGGGAAACCTGGCTGTGGGTACCTGTTTTATAAGCAGCTGAAAAACGCGGGGAGAGATCCAGCTTTTCCAGGAGGGAACCATACTCGGCCCTGGCCCCCATGCGAAGTGCAAATTTAGAGGAGAGTTTTAATTCCGATTCCAGGAACAGCGAAGGTTGCAGATTGGTTAGGTCCAGCCGGATGGTGCTGTCCACTTTGATCTGCTGGCCGTATTGCTCAAGGATGACATCCCCACCCATCCTGATCTTCATCTTTTTAGTAGTGAGATTGGTCAGGACCAGCTTGAACTGTGAAGCCGAATTGGTGGTGTGGACCGGGTCCCCTTTATAGGTTATGTTCTCAAAATTCTTGTTGTATGCAATTCCTGATCTGACAAGCCATTTTTCATCCAGCTCTCCAGTATATGAGGTATTTGCATAGAGTGTATGGTTTATCATTTGGATTTCATCCAGCGTGCCCTCTTCAAAATTATCATAGTTCATCTGCATCGCGTTGTAGTTATAAGAGCAAAACGCTTTCAGCAGTCCTGTTTCACCTACCCTTTTTCTATACATCAGCGTACCATCACCCATTACAGGATCTTTGATCCAGTCCACAGTTTGTTTGAACAGTTTATGGTGAAGGGCATTGTTGGCATATAACCCGGACAGGGCCAGGGATGAATTCTCCCACCTTCGGGCCATGGAGGCATTGGCACCCACGGTCATAATTGATACGCTTGTTTTATCATCCGGTTCAAGATCGTTGGTAGTCAGATCAACGATCGATGAAAGTGCCTGTCCGAATTCCGCTGAGTATCCGCCGGTACTGAATAGGGTTTCAGAAAAGAGCAGCGGTGAATAGCGGCCCCTGGTGGGAATATCCGGCATTTTTGAAAAGAAAGGTGACTGGACCAGCATCCCGTCCATATAGGTTTTTGTTTCATAACTGTCACCACCCCTTACGAACAACATTCCTTCTTCACCCACCTTCTGGGATCCCGGCATGGTGGCATATGCACCATAGATATCACCCATGGCACTGGCAGTAGTTGCTATATCAAAAGAGGTGAGTGTGGCTGATTTCTTTTTATCGCTGGCACTAAATATACCTGCTGTGATTGCTGCCTCGTTTATTTCGCTCATCTGCTCTTTCATCACAATTACAATGGCAGTATCCTTACGGTCAAGCAGGAGTTCACGGGTGTACCTTTGATAGCCGATAAAACTGGCTACAAGCAATTGCTTCCCGGTAAGATTTGTTGTGAGTGCAAAACTTCCTTCTGCATCTGAAGTGGTGCCGTCATAGGAGCCTTCAAAATAGATGTTGGCATTCATGACCGGGTTTCCTTTCCGGTCGGAGATGGTGCCTGAAATTGTTTGCTGGGCTGCGACATCCATGACCAGGAACAGGAAGAGGATGATGTGTATGAATCTCATTTGTTCCTTAGGTAATTCTAATGTAAATCTAAAGGATGACTTAGCATGAAAAAAAAGTATACTCCTGAACCTGCACATCTTCAGGATGAATGGTTCAATGGAAGGATGAACCGGAAAAATCTCTAACTTGCCTGGACCGGGTTGAACACACGAACTCTTATTATGCTTTAATCATTATGAAAATACTATTCAACGTATTGGTAAGTATATTGAGACTGCTGTTTGTGATTATCAGGAAATCATGAAAGGCCTGAGCCTGATTCTTCTCGTTTCTGCAAACCGGTGAGCAATACAAATGCAAGACCGGAACCAGCCAGGTAATGTGCCAGATCAAGCCAGGAGAAGGAATTTCCCAGGAGGGTCGCACCAATGAAAGTTGAACGGATTAATTCCAGGAATCGGGGGTGCCACAACTGAAGAAATTCGAGCATGCAGGTGATAAGAACTACAATGCCTGCTATTTTCCATGGCCTGGTCCTGACAAATATTACGGAAAAAACCAGTACCCAGAATATCACGTAGAGAACGCCCCCCAGGGAGGTATTCACCCATGAAGAGCCAGGACCCGTATAGAACTTGCTATAGAATCCCAGCGGCGTAATGACAAGGATGGCCGCCAGGGTCCATTTTTTCTTCAGGAGGAACCTCATTATAGCGGAATGTTGTCACAGATCAATGGTAAGTAACGGTACTAACCTTTTTCCATGCGCCCCTGGTAAAATCAGGCACGCTGACCGGCATACTCTGGTTTTCAATGGATTTCTCGGAAAGCTCAGTAATCGAAGACCATTCTGCGGCATCATACACATCCTGATCCAGGGGCAGGCCATTTCTCAGACAATGGATTAAACGGTAATCCATGGTGAAATCCATACCTCCATGTCCCCCGACTTTCCTGGCCAGTTCACCCACTTCTTTTGTAATGGGATGTTCGTATTTGGCAAGAAGCTCTTCCATCTCTTCGTCACTCAGGAAACTGTGTGCATCTGGTTCGAGGGCAATCCCCCTTACGGGCCACTTTTGAACAAACCCCTTGGTACCGCTGAGCATATGGATCCGGCTGTATGGACGTGGACTGGTGACATCGTGCTGGATCATGATACTTTTGCCCTTGGCTGTCCTTATGAGGGTCGTGTTCATGTCTCCCCTTTTATAGTCCCGTTTTGCATAATCAGAATCTTCACCGTATTTCTTCTCTGCAAAAGCGGTCATGCCAAACTGGTCGCTTGCCAGGGAGACAAGGTATTCCATTTTATCCCCCCTGTGGATGTTCAGAATATGGCAAATGGGACCAAAACCATGGGTAGGGTAGAGGTTCGCATTGCGATGCTGGTTATGCTTCAGGCGCCACATGTCCCAATAACCATCTTCCTCATTAAACTTCAAGTTTCTCAGATCATGGATGTAGGCCCCTTCCGCATGCACAATTTCTCCCAACAATCCCTGCCGGACCATATTAAGGGTGGCCAGCTCGAAAAAGTCATAATTGCAGTTTTCAAGTTGCATGCAATGACGCCTGGTTTTTTCAGCGGTATTCACCAGTTGCCAGCATTCATCAATAGATATGGCCGCAGGGACTTCCGTGGCCACATGTTTGCCCTGCTCCATGGCGTAAACGGCAATAGGTGTGTGCAGGTCCCAGTGGGTGCAGATATACACCAGGTCAACATCTTCTCTTTCGCAAACTTTTTTCCAGTCCTCGGAACCGGTATAGGTATCAGCAGACGGATAGCCGCGATCCTGTAATATTTGCTGTGTTTTTTCAAGGTTCTCCGGGACCAGGTCGCACAACGCAACGATTTTCACACCATCAAGAAAAGTATAACGGCGTACTGCTCCTGTACCCCTGCCCCCAACTCCAATGAAAGCTATCCGGACCGTGTCAATGGGATCACAGCGCAGCTCAATCACATCGGTTTGTCCTTCCGGTCTGAGCGGCTCAGGGAATAACTCCCTGGCTGTAAACAGGGTATCCTCATTTTGATTTTCTGTGGGGACGCAGGCTCCTAATCCAATCAGGAAAGTCAGGGCTGCAAGCAGATTTAGTAATTGTTTTAGAGATGTTTTCATGTTGGTTTTTATTAATAGCTCGTTAGTTATAGTTTTGCATTATTTCTCCAAAGCATTCCAGACCACTCCAGAGAACTCCACCATAACCATGACCGGGCTTGGTCCAGGCTCCGGAAAGATATAAATTCTTTATGGGTGTATGGTGCGGTAACCGGTTTTGACCGGAGTTATTTAATGTTTGATCCCATCCATAAATCGCTCCACGGTAATTACTGGTATAGCGAACATTGGTCAGCGGCGTTCCAATCTCTTTTACCTCTATGGCTTCAGACAATCCTGGCAACAGCGATTTTTCTATACGTTTTATCAGAATGTCAGCCATCCGTTCCTTTTCTCTCTTGTAAGCGGTTTTACTACCACTGAAATAGTCGGACTCAAACTTCTCCCAGTGGCTGTATCCCTGAAGTGTGAGAATATTAAGAGTATTTTTCCCTTGCGGTGAATAGCCCTTATAAATATTGTCATAAAGGGTAAGACCGATTCCGCAATTATCCACATCTGCTTTTTTGGCAGCATGGTAACTCTCATCCATATCATATCCGGTTTCATAGAAAATTTCTGAATCGGTAATTCCGGCTGCTCCAACCAGATCATCTTTTAGCCCCAAGAATATCTGAAAACTCGATAGACTGACATTGAATTCATCCAATTTTTTTAAATAATCGCTGAGATATTCCTCTTCGTTCAGCATCTTCTGGAAAGTATCGTAAGCATTTGCGTTAGATATGACAACCTTTCCTGTAAACTCTTCCCCTTTATCAGTTTTTACACCGTAAGCGGTTTGTTCCTTTGTTAAGATTTTCTCCACTTTTGTTTTAAGCATTACTTCGCCGCCACGTTCTTTAATATACTGCACCAGAGCATTGCTGATTTTTTGCGATTTCCCTCTGGGATAGTAACCTCCTCTGCTAAGATATCCGATTGCCGGTAAAGCATAATAGTAACTGGAAAGCAAGGAAGGTGGAAGCCCGTAATATCCCCATTGTGCTGAGATTATGGCTTTCAATTTTGGGTTCTTGATTCTTTCATCTACCATGTCTCCCCATGTGTTAGAATAGGATTTGAATAGATAAGGAAAATCAACAGGGAATTGGCTCATATCTACCTTGCCTCCGGCATTTGAAATTTTTCTGATATCCCCGGATATTCCCTGCATATCGTCTATTATTCCTTTGATACCCTCTTGTTCCTCCGGGAAATGACCGGATAATATGCTTATGTATTCTTTAATATTTCTCTGGGGAACCCGTATATCATAATCCGGGTATATCACCCTGTAAAGATTGGGATGGGGAAGAAATTCAACATCGGTTATTTCAGGAAAACCCGGAATCAGATTGTGTATGCCATTTCTTTCACCGACTGCCGTAGAGTGCAGGGAAACATCAAAGACAAAACCGCCAGGACGTCTAAAAGTAGTGGCATATCCGCCTGGGCGATTATGTTGTTCCAAAACCAAAGGCTTGAATCCCTGTCTGGCAAACGCCGCTGCACAACTTAATCCACCGAGTCCTGAACCAATGATTACTGCATCAAATTGATTTGATTTGGTCATTGCATTTAATCCCATTGGGAAGGAGCTCCAATCAATCGCTATCATTGGAATCCCTGCAAGTATGGACTTTATAAAATCCCGTCTTTCAAAATTCTTGTTTGACATGATTTATCATTTTTTTAAATAAAACATCTTCCTGACTGCCCGAAATGTTCCAGCTTCAACTCTAAGGACATAAACTCCATGCTCAAGGTTTTGTGCATTGAAACCGATCCGGTGGTCACCTGCAAACATAGGTTCATCAAGCAGGGTGATAACTCGCTGGCCATGGAGGTCGAACACTTCCACCTTTACCTGTTCCGCCACTGGAAGGAAATACCAAATGGTGGTTGATGAATTGAATGGATTCGGATAGTTTTGATATAACCGGAACTTATCCGTAACCTGACCTGCTCCCTGCTCAACCGAGGTGACCAGGATTGACCGCTGGTATGCCTGGTTCACCGCATTCTTGAGATCGTCGAGATTTTCTCCAACTACAAATGCTACCATGAAAGGTGAAATCGACTGTCCTGCATCAATGGAAAATGGACCGGAAAAGATAAGAATGGAATAATTTCCCGGGTCAGCTGCTTCTGACATAATGATTCCGTTTCGCATGACTTTAGAAAAGCGCAGTTCATCCCCACCCCAGTCCAGTCGGAAACCTTCATTGAAGGCCAGCGCATCATTCGCATGGTTGCCAGATTTGTCGAACATGGCGACTCCGATGTACGGGGCGGTCTGGTCATTGTCGTACATGTAGGCAAATCCGAGCCCGTCATTTTCTTCCCATCCAGCCAGATCATCTTCATACATCACTGTTGCCTCTTCGCTGGCAATCGTTCCTGGCTCCAGGAAATGCACCCGGACAGCCAATTCCCCCCTCTGTGCCAGCTCCTGCGCCGTAGTAATCAAACCTTCAGAGCTGAAAAGCTGGTGTACAGTGGTGTAGCCATTGGCCGCCATTCTCTGAGTTGCACGCGCCAGGCCCTCCGAACCATTCTCGAAATAACCTCTCTGCAACAAGTGGTCATGACCTTCAATCAGTCCAGGCACCACCGTTTTGCCCTCGAGATCGATGAGCTGAGTACTGGCGGTCTTCAGGGCGAGAACTCCGGCGTCGGTGCTGACGGTAGAAATTCGATTGCCTGTGATCGCAATCGCCTCTGCTTCGGGCATCTCCTCGTCCATGGTGATGACGTTGGCATTGTGGAGTATAATATCAGGTTGGGCGATGACGCTGGAGGAAAAGATCAGGATGATACTACAGGCGAAGAGAAGAGGTATTTTATAATGATCCCATCTATCAGGGAGATTTAATAACTGATTCGCAGACATGACAGAATTCATTAGAACACTTTAGGTATATAATCAAATATACGGCGTAATCTCAGGAATGTCAATTTCGATGTTATTCAATTACTAAAGTTTCATTCATCAATAGTTTTTTTTCAATCAGGCAAACAACATTGGGGTGAAGCCAAAGGAATGAAGCAGGCACTGAATTTGTAATTTTTCGTGAAAGAAATTGTTTAATATATCCGCCATGCCCAAGGTAAGTCCAAAAGCAGGCTTCCCCTCCATTTTTGATACCATAGGGTGGTTAAGTGACATGTCAGAAAGTTTAGCAACATGACAATTGGGTGATAAAAAGCCGGCTGGTTCGTTGAAGGCCAGGTGCCCGTTCATACCTAACCCTAAAATACATAAATCAATGGGACCTTCCTGCATAAGTCTGTCCTTTACTTTTTCGCACTCCACAAGCGGATCCTTCGGGTTACTGTCAAAACCGGTGTATCGGGAATCATGAATCTGTAACGGTTGGATCAGGTGGGTTTGCAAAAATGATTCACAGGTTGCCGGATTATCTAATGGGATTCCACTCCCTACCTTCCCTTTTTCTGAAGCAGGATGGTTGCAGGTTCTATGGCTACCAGGCATCCTTTGGACATGTTGAGCAGATCTTCCTCGATCTCTGTATAAAATTCTTCAAGCTTGTCTGTTTTGTCGATCAGTTCGATCATAATGGGAAGCTTCTCGGTCAGTTCCCAGAACCTTGAAGAGCTGATCTTGCTGCTGGATCCGTATCCCATGATACCCCTGTAAACAGTGGCCCCGATGATCCCCTTTTGTCTGGCCAGTTCGACGATATGCTGGTAGAGCAGCTTAGAACCGATCTTGTCGGTTGAACTGGCATGGATCTTTAAGATGCTCTGTTCTGATCTTTTCATTTGTTTGTTTTTAACCGGTTAACGGGTGACTAAATGTTTTATAAAAGTTTCGTGGAAACGTATCCGAAATAGACTGCTGTGAATCCCAGCAGAATGCTCAACCCGGTATAAAGGAAGAGAGGCAGGAACTGTCCGTTTCGCATCAGCATCAGGTTTTCGCCTGTGAATGAGGAAAAGGTCGTAAATCCCCCACACAGTCCTACCATTAGAAACATTCTGAGTTCTACGGTCAGGATGGGGCTTTTCTCGGAAATCCCAACGAGGAAACCGATCAGAAAACTACCGATTACATTCACTGCCAGCGTACCGATGGGAATGGACAACAGTTCTATATGATTGTTGAGCCTGGAAACAAAATACCTGGCAATGCTACCCGCAAATCCGCCTAAACCGATCAGAAGAATATTCTTTATCATGCGATTTTAGTCTTTTAACCATTGATCCAGCCAGCCTTTGAACTCCCGTTGCCAAAGGATCCCGTTTTGGGGCCTCAACACCCAATGGGTTTCTGACGGAAAGAACAGGAGCTTGCTGGGGATGCCAAGAAGCTGGGCAGAATTAAAAGCGGCCATGCCCTGGGTATATGGGATCCTGTAGTCATGTTCCCCATGAATGACCAGAATTGGGGTATCCCAGTTCTGAACAAACTGATGAGGAGAATTTGCAAATGATTTCCTGGCCACAGGGTTATTCTTCTCCCATGGGGCACCTCCTTTTTCCCAGTTGTCAAAGAACATCTCATCGGTGGTCATGTATTCCATCTCCGAATTAAACACTCCGCAGTGTGCTATGAATGCTTTGAACCGGTTCTGGTGGTTCCCGGCCAGCCAGAACACAGAAAAACCTCCAAAGCTTGCGCCGATAGCACCAAGTTTTTCTCCATCAATAAAGGATTCTTCCTTCATTACATCAATGGCCCTGAGCAGGTCCTGCATGGCCTGACCACTGTTATCCTTGCTGATCTGATCGGTCCACTCCTGTCCCATGGTTAGCACACCCCTGCGATTCGGGGCTACCACAATATAACCATTGGAAGCCATCTGGCTGAAGTTCCAACGGTAACTCCAGAACTGGCTCAAAGGAGATTGTGGTCCGCCTTCACAATAGAGAATCGTGGGATATTTTTTGCTCTTATCAAAATGGGGCGGATAGATGACCCAGGTAAGCATCTCCTGATTGTCAGTGGTGGTGATCCAGCGTTTCTCAACGGTTGGCATGGTAAGCTGGTCCAGGATGTGCTTATTCTCGAAGGAGATCTCTTTGGCCTCACCGGTCCCCGGATCAACACTATATATCTCCTGTGGTTTGGTCATATTCACACGTGTCGCAATCAGTTGATCGCCTGCCACAGCTACAGAATGATAATCATGGATACCGCTGGTGATTGCTTCAACCGATCCGGACTGAACATCCATCTTATAGATCTGGAAGGTGGCCATGACACCAGCCACAAAATAGAGGGTATTCCCCTCATCTGCCCATAGAAGTCCAGAGGGACTGTGGTCGAAATCTTCAGTAAGATACCGTTTCTCCCCGGTTTCCAGGTCCAGTTCAAACAGTCGATCCTTGTCAGCTTCGAATCCTGCACGCTCCATGCTTAGCCAGTAGATCTTTCTCCCATCGGGCGAGAACAGGGGAGCTTTGTCATATCCCGGCATTCCTTTAGTAAGGTTTTTTGTTTTACCTGATTCAAGGTCATACAGGTAGATATCCGAATTGGTGCTCAGGGTGTACTCTATTCCCCTGAGCTTCTTGCATGTATAAGCAATCCCCTTTCCATCGGGTGTCCAGGCAATCTCTTCAAGACCACCCCAGGGCAATAAGGGTGAATCGAAAGGTTCTCCGGGCATGATGTCCATGGCATTGGAAATCTCCTGGTCATTAAAATCTGCTATAAAAATATGACTGTAAGATCCGTCCTCCCAGGTATCCCAGTGCCGGTACATCAGGTCAGAAATGATCCGGGCATCAGATCCGGGCAGGTCAGGATGGATATCTTCTGTGGTTTGATCGATCTGCACATCTTTAATAAGCAGTACCATCTCTCCATCGGGTGAAAAAGACAGGCTGTTGAAACCGCCATCAATATTTGAGATCTGTTTCTTCCCGCTGCCATCGTCATTCATGCTCCATGCCTGCACCTCTCCTGAAGCAGAAGTGAGGTAAACGATCTGTTTCCCGTCCGGATGCCAGATGGCATTGAATTCATTCTGGGGTGTTTCTGTGAGTTGGACCTTACCGGAACCATCGGTATTCATGATGAATAATTCCCGGTTGCTTCTGTTTTGCCCGATGCTGTAATAGCTGACACCATACAGGATTTTATCTCCGGAAGGGGAGACCTGCACATCACCGAGCCGGCCGAACGACCACAACACCTCGGGGGTCATGATGTCGGAGGGAAGCTCAGGCTGGTTTTTTGAGATCAGCGGAGTTTCGGTGTCCTGTTGGATATCTGTTTGACATGAAAAAAACAGGCTTACAAATACGGATAATAGGATAAGATTTCTCATGGGAGCGGAAATTGGTTCTGGAGGATAAAAGTATTAAATATTAGCGGGAGATCGTCCTGGCTGTTCATCCAAAACATCAATTCATAATAATGTCCTTCAACACTTCTTTTTTGTCAGCTTCCTGGTTGAGCCTTTCCCACGACCAGAAAACCACACCCCCTGAGGGTGGTTTTAATGCTTCCAACAGGGATTCTTCAAACTCTTCCAGATCAAGCTCCTTGTCCAGATAAGCTTTGTTCACCTGGATGCTAGGAATGATTTTGTTTTCTGTTTGTAGATATATGTCTTTAACAATGGAATGGATCCATGGTGGTTCTCTTTTTACCATATGGGCGTAAGTCATGGGAGAGAGGAAATCTGCGTACTGTGATAATGCCGGAATATCCTGCCCGGCCACTGTTTTGATGGCACCATTAAAATCCTCCTGAGCCCAGGGGATCAGGTGAATATTAATCAAGATACCGGGTTTTATCTCACTTGCGGCTTCAGCAATCTCCTGTACCATACCGGTGATCAGGTTGCACCTCCAATCTGTCCATTCATTGTGATGATTCTCCGTGATCCATCCTGCAGTTTCAGCTGTTGAGGTGAGCGAATCAGGAATTGATACAGCGGTCTCTAACTGGAAATGCGCCAGACATGTTGAGTCAAAACAAGTAACAGGAAGGGTAGCTGGATTCCGGTCCGGATACACTTTCTCCCAGAATACGAAATGGCGTATAAAATCAATGCTGATCCCATCCGGATCATATTTCCTGATGATATCTCTGGCATTTTCTACCATGAGATTGCGGTATTCTTCGCTGGACGGACATACAAATTCTACCCACTCCTCTTTAGCAATTGCACCCTGATGGGTTAGGGCATACAGGTCCGGCGACTCAGCCAGTGCCTCCGGATTGAAAAAAACCGGGAAGATCACAAACATGGAAATGCCATTCTCTCTTGCCGCTAGCCTGTATTCATCAGAGGAAAGTAGAGCCAGACTTGAAAATGCCGTATTGATCCCCAGGTCCCTCCACTCACTGAACAACTCTTCCAACGATCCCTGGTGGTCATATATTTTCACCCCGATGATCCGGTCATCCTGCCCTTGCCTGCAGCTTTGGAAAACAGTCATGAACAGGATCAGAATGGGCATAGTTATCGCAAACCTATACTGTAAAAACTTCATTTATTAACATGTTTTAAAACAAAATAATATTGACAAGTATAAATATAACCCTTAACTTTGATTATAGATGAATTATCTAGAAATCAATTATTTAATTACAATAAAATTTTACCAATGATGAAAAATATATTTTACCTGAAAGGATTGATCGGGTTGTTATTACTGGCAGTTGTAGCAGGCGGCTGCAAAAAAGAGGAAGAACCTCCCGCATTCGAAAAGATGTCTTTTGATTCACAGGAGGTGCTTTCAAAGCTTCCTGCAGGTCTTACAAGCTCTAATGATGAGTATGCACAGCAATGTGTTGGTTTTATTGAATCGGCGGTTGATATGTCAAGCTTTATGGGCAATATGGTGCCCCCGGAAAATGCACAGAAGTCAGACAAGAAATCTGCCATGGCTGGAGATACCTGGAGCTGGACATGGAGCTACGGTGGTGAGAGCTTCACGTTCTACTGGACCTATGATGAGGACAATTCAAAGAGGTATTGGTCCATGGATATACAGTTTGGCGCCGGACCCATGTATGATTATATCGATGCATGGGAAATGAAGGATGGCAGCCAGGGAGAGATGGTGTATAATTTCAACTGGGTATATATCTACGGTGGTGAACCTGAAGAGGATTATGTTGATCTGTACTGGAAATATACCTGGAGTGTAGACCAGTCTGGTAAATATCAGGTGCACTGGTACTACGATTCTTCCGATGCGGAGTACAACTATTACCTGCATTTTCACATAGTGATCAATCCGGATGGTTCCGGATACATTGATTACTATTCAATGGATGCACTTTTCTATCACATGGAGTGGGATGCCCTTGGCAATGGTTCCTGGGTGTATTATATAGGTGATTCTGAATATTCCGGAACCTGGACTACAGGATGATTTGACTACATGTAACGGATCCTTTGGATTGCCATCAGTGTTGTCTGGGCCAATGAGAAGAATTAAGCAGGGCATTGAGAAATACGAAAGCTTGTACATTATCGGACATCCCGATATGTCTGTACTGGCCTTTACTTCTAAGAAAGGAGATATCTTTAACATCGGGGATGCACTGAGCTCCAAAGGCTGGCATCTTGACCGCCTGCAATTCCCGGATGCTTTACATTTAACAGTCACGCAGCTTAATATTGGTAAGGAAGAAGAGTTTCTGAGAGATCTGGAAGAGATTATCGGAAACGACGCTACGCTGGTCCGGGAATACAATGCCTCAAAAAGTTCTGTCAAAATAGCCAGGGCCCTTGCGAAAATCCTTCCTTCAGCTATTATGGATAAATTGACGAGAAAGGCCGGGATATTATTAAATAATAAAGGGAAGGGAAACAAGGTCCCACAGGCGGCTTTTTACGGAATCACTGCATCCTTCAAGAACCGGAAAAATGTAAGCAGACTGGTCGAAAACCTTCTGGACGGGATGTATTGATGATCCTCTTTTACATTTGTTTACTGATCAATTTGATAGGTCCTGGTTGCAGCAACAATTTCAGATGCAGATTCAAATGGAAGAATCTCCAGTAGAAATGGAAGAGATCCAGGTGAGTGCGACCGGTAAAAAAGGGAGTTAGAACTGCATTATTCAACTCGTTTTATGTGAATCCCATCTGCCCGGTTTCATCCTGTATTCCTTGTCAAGAATAGTGATTTCAACAGTCTCATCGCCCTTGTTATTTATGGATATACCTTCCTTTGATACGGTAACCTCAAGCGGATTTCCTTTCCATATTATTGGATACATGATAGATTTTATCTGCCGGGGTAAGGTGGGATTGATGCGAAGTTTCCCTCCTACCATTCGCAGGCCACCAAATCCACATGCGATGATCTGCCATATACCCCCCAGGGATGCGGCGTGAACTCCCTCATTTGATGATTTCATATTTGGTCCGAGATCAATTTCAGAAGCAGTGCGGAATAATTTGTAGGCCAGATCAATCTGCTCCACATCGCAAGCCAGGACGGCATGCGAGGAGAGACTCAACGAAGAATCATGAAGGGTCCTGGATTCGTAAAAGTGAAAATTAGCCCTCTTGATTTCATGGGTGAATTTATGCTCCAGCAGGTACAGGAGCATGACAACGGATGCTTGTTTTGTTACTTGGATTTCATTGATCTGATCGATGTTGTAGTCTTTAAAAATGGATGCAACCTGCTGCTGACTTTTATACTTGCTCAGATCAATGATCTTCTTCTTCATATAGGAATCATTCTGGGGAATGATTGATTCCTGGTCAGGTTGTGGTCGGTAGATCTTATTCAACACCCCTGTTAAAGCCTTCATTTCATGATCCAGAGCCAGCTTCTTATTGAGCCGGTTCAATGTTGCCGCATCCTTCTCTTTTAACTGGTCGTAATAGTATATAGCATTCTCGATACACCAGTGGGCCATATGATTGGTAAAGGCATCGTCATTGATATGCTCTTTGTATTCGTCGGGACCAATGACATTGTTGATGTGGTATGTATCGCTCTGCTCATTGTATTCCAGGCGAGATCCCCAGAAGATGGCAGTATCAAAGAAGATCTCGTAACCATGATGTTTCATGAAATCCTCATCCCCTGTTACAAGATAATATTGCCAGACCCCGAAAGCCACATCTGACGTAATGTGCAGCTCATTGACCCCGGTCCGGATCTGCATTGCTTTACCTGTTATAACATCTGCAACTCCCCAGAGCGGTGTGACCTCACCATCATCGAGCCAGGCTGATTCCCAGGGGTACATGGCTCCCCTGAATCCATTCACTTTTGCTTTCTCATGGGCTCCGCTTAGGGACAAGTAACGGTATTCAAGCAAGCTCCTGGCAATATCAGGCAAACTGAAGGTAAAAAACGGCAGGACAAAAATTTCCGTATCCCAGAATGTGTGACCCTTGTAACCTTCACCCGAGAAACCTTTGGCACCAATACTGAACCTGGGATCATGCTTAGGGGTCATCACGAGCAGATGATACTGCGCAAAACGAATGGCCAGCTGATCGAAACCGTTTTCACTCTCAATTACAATATCGATGTCAGACCAGAGACGTGCCCAGGCCCTGATGCTGTCTTTCAGCAGCTCATCATATCCGGATTGAGATTGGATACGAATATGCGATAAAGAATGATTTTTAAGCCCTTCCGGATCAAGTTGCTCCGTTTCCCTGTCTCTGGAGGTATGTACATTCGAAATCTTTTCGAGGGTAACAGTACCACCATCACCGGCATGTAGATCATAGATCATATAAACCCTTCTGCGATCCATTTCAAAACCAGAGGAAACCTCTCCATGGCATTCGAGCGTATGGGTGGAATGATGAACAAAGTAAATGTCCGACTGGATCGTCTTTTGAACCATCTGGATGTGCCGTTTATCGAAAACCCTTCTCACGCCTTCCTGAAAATGCTGAGAACCGCTGTTGGTCATCCGGCCATTGATTCCTGAGATGATTCTGATGTCAGCTTCACAATTGACTGGTGTGATGGTGACTTTTAAAGCAATGAGATGCAGGTCGTTCATAGAGACGAACCGGGAGAACCGAAATCTGAAAAGCTTACCTTCTCTGTTTGTCCAGTTGAATGTGCGCTCCAGTTCTCCTGTTTTCAGATTGAGCGTCCGGTGGTACTGATCATAGCGCCCTTTTTCTAGGCTAAATAATTCATTATCAATATATATATCAATGGCGGTCACATCAGCAGTATTGGGTAATTCCGTCACTTCACTCTCGTCGAAGCGGTTGAATGTGCCAGCTACAAAACAATTTCGTACCTGTCCGGTGTAACTCTCTTCTGTAGCACTTCTGATCCCCATATAGCCGTTCCCCAGGCAAAATACGGCCTCACATTTCCCCTGGTATTGTGTATTGAAAGTTGCTTCCGATACCAACCAGTTTTTTACCTCACCGGTCCCTCTGCCATAATCCATCATATTCTTCATTGGTTTACTTATTAAAGCTGCACTTGTAAGCATCGATCAATATGATCCAGTCATCTATGTTCTGGTTGAACTGCTCCTTCATGCGATGGTTCACTGTATTCCGCATTGAAGCCGGGAAGACCTCTTTTCCGTGAATGGCACCCAGGATGGCTCCCATGACCTGTGCATATGAGTCGGTGTCGTGCCCGAACTCCATGATGATCTGCATGGAGGCCAGGGGATGGTAACCGGCCAATTCAGCCACTGCGAAGACCATCACAATGGGTACCCAGGCTTCCCACCAGTATACGGTCTGTAATTCGTTTTCAAGTATGGTGAACAGTCTGGCAACATTTCCGTCCGCTCTTTGAGCAAAATGATGGGCACGGTTTAGCCATTTAACCAGCTCCCTTTCCACGTACAGTGTTTTGTTATAACCATAGGGGTCCACAGTTCGCATGGCTTCTTCCATATTCTGCCATGATCCATCGGGTTGAAGGGCCCTTGCCAGTCCGGCCACCAGTGCCGAGTTCATGTCCTTGGCCACTCCGGTATCAAAATATCCCAACTCGTAAGTTTTGAGATAGCACCACGCAGGATCGTGGGGCTTCAGTGCTGCAATGGGTAGAAAAGGCATCTGTCCTTCCATGGTGGGAATTCCTCCCCAGATCCGCTCTGCAGGATAGGCATTTTCTCTCTTGCCCAGGGCCCAGTTTGTGGCATAGGCGATCTCCGGGATCCAATCATCATAGTTGTCCCTGTACTTCTCCGGAAGTTCTTCCCTGAAATCAAATACGGATTGCGCGAATGTCTCCAGGCTTAAGTCACCATTGTAATTTTTCAGGGTATTGAAAAGGATCATCTTGAACCTGGTGTCGTCTGTGATGGTTCCGGGAGGTCCAAAAGCTTCCCACTGGGCAAAGGGCTCCGCCTCTTTGGGATAACTTCTCAGAGCAAACAGGGCCGCCAGTTCTTCCAGTCCTTTTTCGGTTAGTTTTTCATCGGTGGTGGACCAATAGCTGCGGATGGGTGGCGAGACAAACTCCACCGGTCCCCCTGCAGCATCCCCGATGGCGGAACCTATCAGCATGCCTTCTACTTTGTCATCCACTGAAACTGTATGATCCTGGGAACATATCTGGCAGGAGACCATCATCAGAACAATTCCGGGAATCAGCAATATATGTTGGGAGGAATCAATTATGTGAACCTTCATGGCGAAATATGGATTAAAAATCTAAATTTATAGAATAAAACCAAACACCAATCAATTCGGAGATGGGATCAAAAAAAGATAGGCTGATTGAACTTTGCAAGATGAATGGAAAATCGTTTTCTGCCATTCTTATTTGTTTACTGTTGTCCATGACCTTATTCGCCCAGGGGTATGATGAGAATATCCCGGCACAACAAGGAACGGCGTTCAAGTGGCCGGACGGTAAAAAGATGGCCCTCAGTCTCACTTTTGACGATGCCCGGTTGAGCCAGATCGACAAAGGCCTTCCGATCCTGGACAGCTACGGGATGAAGGCAACCTTTTATCTCTCCCCCGAGAGAATGATACAGAGGGTGGATGGATGGAAGGTAGCTGTTTCCAATGGACATGATATGGGGAACCACTCCCTTGTACACCCCTGTACAGGCAATTTCTCCTGGTCCCAGGAGACAGCCCTGGAGGATTATACCCTTGTTCAGATGAGCCATGAGCTGGATTCTGCCAACCGGTTTATCAGAGATGTTCTGGGGATTACTCCGACTTCATTCGGATATCCCTGCGGGCAGACCTATGTGGGGAGGGGACATCAAACCCGAAGCTATGTCCCGCTGGTATCTGCCATGTTCGAAACAGGCAGGACCTGGATGGATGAGGGACCCAACGATCCGGTTTATTGTGATCTTGCACAACTTACCGGTATGGAGCTGGACGGGAAGACATTTGAAGATATCATGGTCCTCATTAAGGAAGCCAGGGCAAGAGGCAGCTGGCTGGTGCTGGCCGGCCATGAAATGGGCACAGGTGGACCACAGACTTCAATTTTGTCAACCATCGATTCCCTCTGCAGGTATGCTTCAGACCCGGATAACGGGATATGGATTGACCATGTGGAAAAGGTGGGAAGGTATGTAAGATCGGAAAGGGGGATCCCTCCCCATTCCCCGATGTTACCCTATCTTAACCCGGCCCTCATGGTTGAGGAAAGGGTGGAGGATCTGATCTCTCGCATGACCCTGGAGGAGAAAATTGGTCAGCTGAACATGCCCTGTGTCTACTTCTCGGAGTTGGGTCGTACAATTGAAGAAAAGATGGACGGTTGCAGGAAGTTCGCAGAAGGGACGTTTATGGAAGGTATTGGTCCCGGGGGAGGCTTTTTTACCCTGGCCAACCATATCCTTCATGAAGGACCTGAACAGCAGGCTCATTACCACAATGAATTGCAGAAGATCGCCCTGGAAAAAACCAGGTTGAAGATACCTCTGTTGCAGACCGAAGAGGGCACCCACGGACTGATGTGTTCGGGAGGCACCATCTTTCCCGAAGGACCAGCCCTGGGGAGTACCTGGAACATGGATCTCCTGGGCCAGGTCTATGAGACTGCAGCGAGGGAAGCGCGGGCTGTGGGAATTCATCAGTTATTTACCCTTGTGATTGAGCCCAACCGGGATCCGCGACTGGGCAGGAACCAGGAGGGGTACAGTGAGGATCCATACCTCTGTTCAAGGATTGCTGAGACCGTTGTAAAGGCTGTCCAGGGAAGTGATATATCGGCAAAAGATAAGGTGGTAGCCGGACTGTGCCATTATCCGGGACAGAGCCAGCCGGTAAGCGGGCTGGAGAGGGGCGCCATGGAAATTTCCGAAAGAGTATTGCGGGAGGTCTTTTTACCTCCCTGGGAAGCTGGAATAAAAAATGCCGGGGCCCTGGGAGTGATGGCCACTTACCCTGCCATCGATGGCATCCCGGCACATAGCTCGGAAAAGATTCTGACAGGAATCCTCAGGGGTGAACTGGGATTTGAAGGAGTGGTATTGAGTGAAGGGGGAGGAGTAAATACGTTGGTCTACACCGGATTGGCCGGGAATATCAAAGATGCTGCAGCAATGGTTGCCAATGCAGGGATGGATGTAAGCATATCCTTCCAGCAGGGCTATTTCAGCGAGATGGTTGAAAATGTAAAGGAAGGCAATGTATCCATGGAAACCATTGACCGGTCTGTGCGGAGGGTGCTGGAGTTGAAATACAGGCTCGGGCTGTTTGACAATCCATACGTAGATCCGGAACGGGCATTGCAGGTATCTCACACGGAAGAAAATCAGCAACTGGCATTGGAAGCCGCACGGCAGGGTGCTGTTTTACTTAAGAATGAGGATGGAACATTGCCACTGGCTAAGGGGATCTCCTCCATTGCTGTGATTGGTCCCAATGCTGATGATCAGAAGAACCAGCTGGGCGATTACACCTCCAATGTGGTATTGCAGGATATTGTCACCGTCCTGGATGGGATCAACGGGAAGGTCACCGATCAAACAAAAGTGAGGTATGTGAAAGGGTGCCTTGTGACCGGAGATGAGCTGGATGAAATATCGGAGGCTGTGAAGGCTGCAAAATCTTCGGATGTAGCTGTGGTGGTCCTGGGCGAGAATGAATGGCAGAAGGAAAACGGCACGGGGACCTCCGGTGAAGGATATGATGTGGCCACCCTGGAGCTTACGGGAAAACAGAAAGAGCTTGTCAGGAAGGTCTGTGAAACCGGAACACCCGTTGTGGTGGTCCTGATTAACGGACGACCGCTGGCCATTCCATGGATCGATGAACATGTGCCAGCCATTTTAGAAGCCTGGATCCCCGGTGAAAAGGGTGGAGATGCCATTGCCGATATCCTGTTTGGAGATTATAATCCCTCTGGCAAGCTACCGGTGACAATACCGAGGCATGTGGGACAATTGCCAGTCTATTACAACCACAAACCATCGAAAAGTTACTGGTTGAATGAAGGCTGGGGCAATTCCTACGCAGATATGGATTATCGTCCCCTCTATCCCTTTGGATATGGATTGTCTTATTCTGAATTTAAGTATGCCAACCTGGAAATATCACCCGGGCGGTCCGGTCCCTCTGGTGCGTTCAGGGTAACCGCGGAGATCACCAATACAAGCAACAGAACCGGTACGGAAATTGTGCAATTGTATCTACGTGACAGGATCAGCAGTGTGGTGAGACCCGTCAAAGAACTCAAAGATTTTGCAAGAGTAAGCCTTGAACCAGGGGAAACAAAGCTGGTAAATTTTAAACTGGGTTTCGACCAGTTGAAAATGCTGGATAAGGATCTTCACTGGACCGTAGAATCCGGTGAGTTTTCCATCATGGTAGGAAGCTCATCCGGGGATATTAGACTTTCCGGTTCTCTCTGGATTGAGTAAAACCTGGTCGGGAAAAACAAATTGGTTAGTTGAAGACTTCACTGATGGCTTCAAGACAGGCCACTCCATCGATTGTATCGGGCTTAAGGCAGTTTCCTTCAGTCAATTCGATCCAGCAATTGATGTTGAATATTTCGTATCTTTAATTGAACAACTACAACCAACTAAAACATATTCACATGAAACGTCTTTCCATCTTACTGGTGATCGCCTGCATGTGTATTCTCTTACCAGCTCAGCAAACCCTCGACATTCTTACAATTTCAGGACGCTATGGCCTCCCTCAATCATATAAGGAAACTTATCAGGGTTTTGCTACTGAGGCAGGCACCTTCCTTAGCCTTACAGCACCCATACAGCTTTCCGAAAACACCATCATAGTAAACAATCTGAATCATTTCTATTTCAATGTGCAGGGAGATTCAGAAATTCCGGCTGGTATTGCCAACCCTATCAATATCAATGGTTTCATACTAAGAACAGGATTGTTACAGCGATTCAGTAATGGACGGAGCATACAGATACTGTTTGCTCCCCGGTTAATGACCGATTTTAAGAATGTGGATGTAAATAGTATCCAACTGGGGGCACTGTTAATGTATGAGAAGAAGTTTCATGATGAGCTTACCATGGGCTTCGGTGCATTGTATAACCAGGAATTGTTTGGGCCATACCTGGTGCCGCTTGTTAATCTGAACTGGCAACTATCCGGCAAATGGAGCATTGTCGGTATGCTGCCCGTGTATGCCAAGGTGAATTACAAGGTAAATGATAACCTGACTGCCGGATTCAGCCATTTCGGCCTGATCACCACCTATTACATGGGGGATGATGCATATTCGGGTGATTACATGGAGCGCCAGAGCATTGACCTGTCGTTGTTTGCCCGGCAGAGGATGTTCGGAAACTTCTATGTGGAGGGACGGGTAGGACGTTCCTTCGGAAGAAGTTATAAGCAGTATGCCGGTGACCAGAAGGTGAGTTTTGCAATCCCGCTGGTTGCTTTCGGCGACAACAGGACGGTGAAGAATATCACCTTCAACGATGGGATCATCCTGAATCTCCGGCTGGTGTTCAATATTCCGATTCCTGAATAGACCTACTCCACCGGTTCCAGTTCATCAAGCACTTCAGTGTCCGTGCTGCCATTGTACCAGAGCCCAATGCCGTACCACGGGGTGCCATCGGCATGCTCAAGGTAACGCTTGTTGGATGCAGTACGAATGGGACCATGATGAACTGATTCTACAGCGGAGAATGTTCTGTTATCACTGGTTGTCTCCCCGATGGTGAAATGAAGCTGGCAATGATGTCCAGCTGGCCGGGATCAAATGGGTTTTCATATTCCACCTGAAGATTCATCGAAAGCTCCAGTTTTTGATAGAGTCCGATGGTATTGCCGGATGAGCGAATCATCCGGATCTGAGGAAATGCTTATTCATGATCTGGGTTCTATTGGATTAAGACTTTCTTACAGATGATTTTTTGATCGACTGTGATCCTGATCACCAGCAACTGTCCGGAATGGGTATATTTCCGCAGATCAATTTCAAAATCTGCAGGGAGAGTATGCGGGGGTACAATCATGGTGAGGACTTGCCCGTTCAGATCAATGATTTCAATCTTTTCAACCTGGTCATTTTTTAATGATGAAATCAGAAGTTTACCGGAAGTAGGATTGGGGAATATATTAAAATCTTCGGCAGATCCAGAGTTTGCCAGACCGGTCCCGTCGCTCACTACTGTTACATTCACAGTATCAGGTTGACTCTCAGAAACCCCATCGCTAACGGTCAGCTCGATGACAAACATCCCTTCAGCATCTGTTTTGAGAATCACTTCATGTGAATCTTCCTCATATATCATTTTTTCACTCTCTTCGGGAGCTGACAGCAGTACCCATGAAAATAACAGTTCATCCCCGTCAGGATCATAGCTGCCCGAACCGTTCAGCCGAACATAAGTCTCCTTGATGGATACGGTAGTATCGGATGGTGCCACAGCCACAGGGGGCAAAGAGCCACGCACCACTAACTGATCCGGAACACTTGTGTTCTGGCCATCACCAACCACGAGGTTAAACCGGTAGATTCCGGCCATATCCGGTACAATTTGAAATTGCATGGCCGTAGAATCAGCTATATTCACTGCGCTCCCTTCAGGTTTTTCTTCAAGGCTCCAATGATAGGTGAGGGTCTCAGTAACCGGAGACGAACTGAGCTTACCGGTTACAATTACCGGCATCCCAACCGCCACAACCGTGTCATTGCCTGCATTGGCCAGGGGCAGCAAATAATCAGAATGGTATTTTACCTTAAATGCTATCCCTTTTGAGAAGGTGGGTAAATCCAGCATGTGAGTTCCTTCAATCAGGGCAATACTGTCATTTTCGATGACTTCACCGGAAACCGGCAGGTAAAAGATCATGCTGTAATTGGCTATGGGAAGATCACCGATGGTCAAAGTGGCGCCGGCAATATTCATCCCGTTTCCAGGATCGTAGATGTAACCATAATACGATGAATCGCCGGCCATTCCCAGGGACCGAAACTGTTTATCAGGATGAGCTGTTGTGAATGTATGATCTTTCAGGTCCTCTTCCAGGGCAAGGATTTCATCCTCAAGGTATTGACCTGGCATGGAAAACAGCCCTGCCCATGAGGGATCAAGGTAGTGTTCCCAGATCCACATGTACCTTGGTACCCGGGTCATGATCCCATTCCAGATGGCATTCCGCTGCATATCAAAGGGTGTATCTGCTGCGTTTCGGGTTCCGTATTCACCATTGATGATGGAGCTATGGGTCAGCTCATTCCTGAACCTGTAGTCCAGGCCGATCTGGGTATTCAGCAATGTACTTTCCTCATCGTAGAGGTGGTATTGCAAATTGTCAAGGGTTTCAATAGTGTCTAACACCGCCAGCTGTCCGGTGGCTGCACTGGTTGTCTGCAGGTGGTTGTAGGGATCGATCGACTCCATGTACCGGCTCATTTCACTGTGCCAGCTGACCACACCCGGGAACCACAGGTCACTCTGGCTGTTATGCATACCGGTAAACTGCACTTCATTAAAGAATTCCCATGCAAACAGGTTGCTGGAGTAGGCCCAGCGGGCGACAATGTATCGCAGAAGTTTTTTTGTCTGCAATATACAGCTGTCGTTGTAGAAAAATTCCTCGGCCTGGTCTATATATCCGCCATTGGCACTGTTGTAAGGATTGGTATCCCACATAGCGTCCACATTCTCAGAAAACGGGCCATGCTGGAAGATGGCCAGTTGCATATACATATCCAGTGATTCGCTGAGTTCCACTATTGAATCGCTCATTGCAGCTGCTTCCTGGTTGTATATTCCCAATCCTTTGTAGTTATAATGGTAGTCTTCACTCCACTCAAGTGCCTGCCAGGCAAAGGGAGTATGCCAGTACCTGAATGTGTTTGCCCTGCCTGCGGAAAGATTATTGAGGATCTGGGTATAATTCTCAATGCTGTTCCACCCGATGTTGATCCCCATGGGATAAAATGGTTCTCCGGTGGAATGCCGGAAATACTGCCGGTTGTCAGGATCCTCCCTGACCACTCCCCGGGAATTCCCGGATGTTACTTCCACATGGTATGGTTCTGATGACCAGGTGCCATCCATATCCGCCATGATGAATTTCACTGAATGGGTGCCTTCCTGTTCAGACATGAACCTGAGCATCCATGACCGGTGGTCCGGATCGGGCATCCAGTTATCATCAATATAATTCACAGGCACGTAAAAGAAGCAGGGGATTAAAGCTGAGTCACCGTCGGGGTAAGTGACCATGGCATCAATCTTCACCTGATCCGGATCAAACGCATTTCCATACTGCTTTCTCGACTGAAAAATGGTCTCGATCTTCTGATGGGTTTCCGGTTCAGAGGTAACAAACACAGGATGACTCAAGCCGTCATCCGGATGGATAACGAAGATCATCTCTGATCCGGCAGCGGTTTTGCCGTCATTATCGGTGATGGTCAGGGTGACTGTATATACACTGTCTGATGTGTAGGTGTGACTTGCCACAGAACCTGATCCGGAATTCCCGTCTCCGTAGTCCCAGTGATAATCAACAATCTCCCCGTCAAAATCATAGGACTCCGTAGCGTCAAATGTGATTTCCTCCCCGAGGACGATGCTCCTGTCTGATACCGTGAAGAGCAATACAGGTGTTCCGTCACCCGCATCCGGATTGGTCAATTGAACATCGTCGAACCAGACATTGGCCTCTGCAGTGTTATCCACGCAGGCAGCAAGTTGAAGCATGGTAAACTGTTTTCCCATGGCGTCTGTCATGTCCATGGCACACTCCGTCCAGGTATTGGGAGTGGGCTTGAAATTCCATTCAGGGGCCCAATGCTCAATCACCACATCGCTGCCATTGTAGAACTTTGCATAGATCCTTCCCTGGGTGCTGGTCCGGAGCTTGAAGGTGAGCGTATTGTTATGCCGGATCTTCACCGTATCCGGGAAGTGGAGGGAAACATAGTGCCAGTTTCCTTCGATCTTATTGTAAAAACCCACACTATCGCTTGAATTAATGCCGGTTTTATCGGGATTGGCAACAACGGCTGTGGCTCCTTCGGCTGTGAATTGGGGTGAAGTTTCCGGCGTTTCAAAATCGGCCAGCATCTGTGCGTTCAGCAGCAGGCTGCAGTTTAGAAATACCACAAGAGAGAGCGGAACGGTCAGTCCTTTATTTATTGCATTCATTGAGCTGTTTCAGGTTAAAACGTTTGATAAAATGTTTTAAAATATAACACTTTTTCGGGTAAATACCTTCAACCACTTTTTTTTACCAGCGATTCCGCTTCGCTTCATTTTCTGATGGCCATTATTTCTGATTCATGGATAGGGCATAGCTATCCTACCCGATAGTCCTGTTCGACTGGCGGTTAATTGTTTTTGCGATGTTTTTTTTAAGTTTTCCCCCTTTCTGTTTTTCGGTTGTTGTTCCCAATTATGGAGTGGGATATCTCCTGCCACATGGTGTTGTGGCTCAATATCCCCAGATTCTTCCTGGTTTGTTGGTTGGCTCCAATGGATATCCCATCGGTTACGAGTTGTTTGAAGGGAACAAATACGAAGGGCACACCCTTATTCCGGTATTGGAACAATTTCAGCAGCGATTTAATTTATCCAGGCCCATAGTAATAGCAGATGCAGGATTATTATCCGCTCCGAACATCAAAGACTTTACATCCCAGCAATACGAGTTTATTCTTGAAGGAACAGATATTGGCCTTGGAATTAGCTGATGGAGATGTTTCAATTATCAAGAAGCAAGATGGTTTGCGTTTGATCGTTAGCTACAGTGCAAAGCGTGCTGAAAGGGACAAGAGGAACCGGGAACGCGGCCTTAAGAGGCTGGAGAAAAATCTGAATAAGGGAAAGCTTACCAAGAGCCATATTAATAACCGAGGATACAACAAATACTTGAAACTGGAAGGGGATATCAAAATCGAGATTGACTACGAGAAGTTCGAAGCAGACGATGAATGGGATGGACTTAAGGGGTACGTGACCAATACCAGGCTATCAGCCAAAAACGTTATTCAGAATTATAACCAGTTGTGGCATATCGAAAGGGCTTTTCGAATCTCGGAGACTGATCAATGTGAAGTCATCCCATTTGAGTGGACTGATGAGCAGGAGATGGTGGGCAAAATCATATGAAATCCGGCCAGGGTGTCCCAATGACGAAAACAGGTGGAACTGGAGGTGAAAGGACACCCTGAATTCAATTCCACCTACACATTTCTGTATATTCCGGAGTAATCATGGATCATCAGGTCTCCATGGGGTACCTGAACAGGGGATTGGTCTTCATGGCCTTCTCCTTGATTGCCTTGATCTCTTCCTTGTCCATGGGTTTGAAATCCGTTGCCAGTTTCAGGGCCATGGTGAAGAGATCCTCATGACCGGGCGGTATGGCAGCGGTGACTGGATGGGATAGTGTGAATCGGAGTCCCTGGTTGGCTTCTTCCGGGCCCGGAAGCGGTTTATACCATGTTTTTGAATTTGTTTTTTTTTCTCCTTCTTCCCAGGGGCGCCATGCCATGGCTTTCAGGGCCAGGATCCCCATCTCTTTTTCTTTCGCTTTTTCCATTATCTGCGGACCAAAATTACCCGCATACCAGGTAGCAAAATTGAATGGGAAAAGAATGGTATCGAAGTCAAATCGTTCCATAAGTGCCATGGCAGCTTCAACAGAATGGGCCGAGAATCCGAGAAACCGGACCTTTCCTTCCTCCCTGGCTTCAAGGAATGTTTCCATGGCACCTCCTTTGCTGAAAACGGTGTCCACATCTCCAAGGCTGGTGACAGCATGCAGCTGGTAGAGATCAAAATGATCGGTCTGGAGGTTTTTTAGTGACTGCTCCAATTCTTTCCGGGCACCTTCCTTTTTGCGTTCTCCTGTTTTGCAGGCCAGGAATACATCCTTGCGGTATGGTTTGAGGGCCGGACCCAGCATCTCTTCCGCATTACCGTATGAAGGAGCTACATCGAAGTAATTAATACCATAATCGATGGCCTCCCTGACCCGGGCCGATGCCTGTTCAGTTGTGGCATCCATCACCACGATGCCTCCAAATCCAATGATGGACAACTTTTCTCCGGTCTTTCCCAGTGAACGCTTTTCAATTTTACCTTTCATGGTCTCGCGCCCGATGGAGGAGAGGCTCGCAGGGAATATGCTGATAAGTGGAACCGATATGGCTGAAACGGTTAAAAAATTTCTTCTTTTCATAATTTGTAGATATTAGTGGTTTCAACTTCCCGAACATCTAATTACCTGCGCCCGGGTTAATTTCAAAGGTGGAATAGAAATCAGCAATGATCTCATTCCTGTTGAAGTTCTCCCAAACCATAATTTTTCGTTCATTGCCAGGCTGCTCCACCCATTGGTTATCAATTAACACGGGACAGGGGATTTCAACACTGGAAGCCCAGAATGGATCCTTTACAATGGCCACAGCAGCCATATCGAACAAGGCGCGTGATTGGCTTTCATCATGATAGTCGATATGTTCAAACAGGTTGACCGAATAGTCACCAAAATTTGTAAAACTTCCTCCATGCCTGCCGGTCACCGGATCCGATGCCTCAGGGCCGAGACCAGGCATTTTGTTTAAGATCTCCTGCTTTGTCATTGTTACGGCTGCTGTTCCTGTGGACTTCCCACCCCGGACCGTTACCATCTCAAACGGCACATTGGTTTTCAGGATATAGCTCATGGATAATGTATCGTTATCCTGATTATATTCTCCAGGCTCAGGATAGTTTGAACCCAGCCAGACAACCCTGATCCGTTCGGCAATGGAGGGGTCCTTCTTCAAAGCCAGCGCTACGTTGGTTAGTTTCCCGACTGCCAGGACCATCAGAGGAGTATCCCGTTTTTTCCTGGACTGCTCTAATATGAAATCCACGGCCTCCGATCCGTCAAAGGCAGGATCTCCGGTATGGTCCATGATCTCGGGAAATCCGCCATTGGCACCCTTCAGGATGGGAATCTGGCCTTTTAAACCGCACAGGTCCGTAACCCGTTCGGCTTCTTTGTAATGCCCTTCAATCCCTCCTCCGCTCCAGGTAGCATTTACAGTGATACCGATTACATCAAATGTGTTGTCATTCAGCAGAAGGTAAGCCAGTGCATGCTGGTCATCCAGCTCATTGTTCGCATCAGTATCGAAGATTACAGGGATCCCTGACTTCTGATCCCCGCCCGGGCTGCTGGTTGTTGTGCAGCCAATGACTGTCCATAAAATGATCAGGCAAATAAATGGAAGTGTGAATGTAGTCTTCATGTGTATGGATTATGGTTGTTTAATTAATCACTTCGGTTTGAGAACTTGCGAAACAGTAATAGCAGCAGCAGGCCATGAAAGGCCAGTGAAATTATAAAAAAGATCCAGAATGTTGATGTTTCTTCAGCCAGGAAAGACCGGCACGCCCAGAACAAAGGACTATAAGCACCGATCCAATGGTATGGTTCAGGTAGCAAGTAATCGAGAATGGGGCCAAGCAATAACAGGACGAATCCTTTTGAGATGGCCATCCCAACAACCTTATTATCAGCAAAGGCACCGAGAAAAAGTAAAAGCAATAAGGCCTGGCTTGCAATGATCACTGAAATGGAAATGATCTGCAAAGGGCCAAGTGAGTCCGAAAGGTCTAGCAGTAACTGGAAAAGAAGAATAAAAGCCAGACTCAGGATCAGCGGTATGCCCAGCCGTAGCTTCAGGTAACCTGTTTTACCTGTAGGTGTTACCGAGACTGCTGTAATAATACCTCCGTCGCGTTCATCCAGAAGAATGAAACCGTATACCATTCCAAACATCATGGGGATCAGCATTGAAAATAAGGTTCCTGCAAACCGGTAATAAGGTACTATGTCAATGGTCCACCGGTTCAGAAATAGTTCAGCAAGCCAGGGGAAAACAAATTGCATAAGTGCCCACAATATAAAGGGAACAGCTATGCTGAGGATCAGCATTGGATCTCCCCTTAGGAGCAGGTAATCATATCGCAGGGTTCGCCAGTTCATTCAGGTGCTATTTATAAATAAGGTGCTTGTTTACCTGTCGAATAGCATACCTGTATGCAACCCATCCCCAGGCCAGCAACAGGAAAATATCCGCGAATAATCGGGGTCTGGGAATCTGGTTCAATTCTCCAAGCATGATATCCAGTGAAGCTATATAGGGAAAAATAATGAATCCGGGATGCTGTTTCAGTATCAGATAGGGGGCTACCGGGAAGAGTATCAATATGGAAATCAGCATTAACCGTACAAAATATTGATTAATGGTATCCACCCGGGCCGCGATACCTATTCCGAACATTACAAAAATCCCTGCTGTTATGATTGTAGTAAAAAAAATTAGAATAGTATAGGCTGATGCCTGCCAAACAGGCAGGTAGATAAGAATACTCATGGTAATGGCTATCGCGGAAAGAGATAGTGATTTGGACAGGATGTAATTTGACGGCTTCAGGGGTGTGACGAAAAGAATGTGGATAACTGATTGCTGCTTTTCAAGCAGGATGAGGGCCCCTATAAATATGACTCCGAGTAGGGTTGTATCAGAAAGAATCAGTATCAGGGAGACCATCATCCGGTTTTCTGCGGGAAGGCTGAATAAAATCAGAACATAGATGATGCTGATAATGAGGTAAACCAGCCAAAAACCTTGTCTCCATTGCAGGAGGATATCTTTTCTCAACAGTTCCTTCATTGCTGCAGCAGGTTTTGACCGGTTACTTTTATGAAAATATCTTCCAGGGATGCTTCCAATGTGTGAATGGTGAGTATTTCATTGTTCCGAAGGATATCCTGGAAACGTGTATTGGAAGAGAGGTCCTTCAGGTCAAACTCACCTGAGTTCTGTATCTGGTTGTCAAGGTAGTCAACCCTTACTACCTTTCGGCCATGTTCCAGCCTTAAATTCCGGGTTGTGTCAATGACCGGCAGGGTGCCTTCAACCATAAAGGCCAGCCGGTTGCAGAGCTCCCCGGCATCGGCCATATTATGGGTGGTCAGGAAAACAGTTACGCCACTCTTCTGAAGATCAAGGATGATGTCCTTCATAATGCGTGCATTTCCCGGGTCCAGTCCTGCTGTCGGTTCATCCAGGAAGAGGACCTCAGGAGTATTAAGTATGGCACGGACAAAATTGAGACGCATTTTCATGCCCTTAGAAAATGCTTCCACACGGGTATCCCTGTCTTCATGCAGGTTGACCATCTCAAGCAGTTGCTCCGCGTCTCTGGTGGGGGAGTGGAAGAATGAGCCAAATAGCTTCAGGTTCTCCAGTGCTGTCAGTTTCAGATAGAGGTTTGGAAATTCGAAAACAACACCGATTTTTTCATAAAAAGCACGTTTTATTCCCGACATGTTATGGCCGTCAACTTCGACTGTACCTTTATAGCCCTTTAACAATCCAATCAGTACCTTTTGCGTGGTGCTTTTCCCGGCTCCGGATGGTCCCAGGAAACCGAAGATCTCCCCCCTGGAAATGTTAAAACTAATCTTTTTCAGGACCGGCTGATTACCACCCGGGTAGGTATAGGTAAGTCCTTTAACATGAATCATGGCTCTCCGGATCAATGTTGATGAAACGCATCCGAAACAAAAGATAATACGTCGGGCAGGGACTCTCTCCAGTAGGTCCATGTATGGCCTCCGTTGCGGACCCGGAATTCGTGAGGGATCTCTTTTTTGCGCATGGCGATATGGACAAGGGAGTTGCCTTCAAAAAGGAAATCATCATCCCCGCAATCGATGTACCACCTGACCGCTTTCTTCTGGTCATCCGGCATATCATTGATGAGTTCAATAGCACTGTGCCGCTTATGCCAGGCTTCCATTTTCTCTTCTGAAGATGGTTCCCAGCCCCTCCATTTCAGATGCTCCTCCATTTCTTCCCTGTTGATAGGTCCGCAGCTTGCACTCAGTGGACAAGCCGATGAAAAGAGCTCCGGATGATGCAGGGCATACATGTATGAACCGCCTCCACCCATGGAAAGGCCGGCGACGGCCCTGTATCTTTTCTCTCCTTTTATCCTGTATGTTTTTTCGACGTAAGGCATGAATTCCTCAAAGAAGAAGTCTTCGTACCTCCATTCATCTTCCAGGTCGTTAAAATATCCCCGCTGTCCGGAATTGGCATCGGGCATCACAATGATCATGGGAGTGGCAGAGCCTTTACCGATGGTTTTATCTGCAATATGAAGCACCTCCCCGAACTGCACCCACCCGGTCTGGTCGTCTCCTGCACCGTGAAGCAGGTAGAGAACCGGATAACTGCGCTGAGAGGTCTCATAGTCGGGTGGCAGATAAACGGCATAGTTCCGCTCCATGTTGAGGATATCGCTGTGCATGGAAAGGTTGTCGTAAACTATCCCGTGCTGGGCTGTCAGCATAACAGAAATCAAAATGATCAGGGCAAGTAAGGATGTCTTTTTCATATTTTCTATATAAAAGTGAACTATAAATGATTCAATTCCTGTTGTTATTCTCAATGGGACAAACAGATACGCATATTCCACAGATCCTTGCATCTGGGCCCAGTATCCTTTCACCAAACTCTTTACACATGGCTCGGCATTTCTGTGCATCAAAGAACTGATCCCTGTCAAGTGTGGTATCCCACAACTGGCCACTTGCAGTTTTGGCGGGACACGCTTCCACACATATGACGCATTTGCCGCATCTGCTTTTATTCACCGGAATCGAGCTGATCAAGAGAGGAGTATTAGTGAGTATGGTTACCAGTCGTAGCCTGGGGCCAAATTCCTTTGAGATGAACAATGCTGTTTTACCAATCCACCCCAATCCGGCTCGTGTGGCCACCATCTTGTGAGACAGCTTGGACCTGAGTGTGAGGTAATAATCAGAATCAAGTTTATCTGTAGAAATAGTTGGTTCAATACAAAGCGTCTCAATTCCATTCCGGTTAAGTTCCTGTGCAATATTCTGCGACAGTAAGGACAATTCCTCATTGGTCGTCTTATAATGGTCATAGTAAGCCGGTGTAGGTCCGCTCTTAATGCTATTAACGATCCTGTAGTCAAGCTGTTGCCCGATTGAGATTCCAAATCGGAAATCTCCGAATTGTGGGTTCAATACACGATTAAGATCGGCAAATCCATACAAGAACTGTTCTGGAGGTATGAGATACTTCTCCACGATGGATCTGATCATCTCGGATGCACTGGGATCTGTTTCCTTCAAAACGGCCATAGATGCCTAAAGGTATAATCTAAATTCCGTATTTTGGTACGTAAGATAGAGGATATTTTTAAAGAAATGAATGGAATTCCCAATAGGCCAGGTTATATTAAACTGCACAGGACCGGAGACCTGAAAAAAAGGGGAGAAGAGTGACCACTGGTGGGCATAGGCGGGTCGGGTACTATTTTTCTGAGCCATTGTAACCTGGGGTGCGTTTTTTGTCAGAATTGGGATATCAGCCACCACGGTTCAGGAACCGTTTGTGAGATTCCGGACCTGGCAGTAATGATGCTGCAATTGCAGGAACAGGGGTGCCAAAACATAAAAATAGTGAAACGATTCTATCCTTAAATAATCACAATCTATGCTAGCCTGGCGTCTTCCGACTATTATTAATTAATGAGAATTTATTATTCTCACTCCTGTATTTTATTGGGTAGAATCTGTTTTGGCACATTTTTTGCGCATAATTTATTAGTTCAGAGGCAATTAATTAATTTTTTCTTTCATACGTCAAATTAAATTATTATCTTTAAATTTGAACCGCGTCTGGTACGAGTCGCTTTAGCGTCTCAATGAGGGGAAAATTCCTTATCGCCAGTCGCTTTTTTTATTTATATGTATCTATGTTACATTGATGAGTCTGGTACTTCATCAACAAACGACAATTCTTCACATTTCGTATTAGCTGGTTTATCAATTCCAATTTGGAAGTGGAATACATGTGAAAGAGATATTAATCGGATAAAAAGAAGATATAATCTTCAAGATGCTGAAATTCACACTGCATGGATAAATCGGGACTATCGAGAACAAAGAGCCATACCTAACTTTGATGCACTTTCTTACACCGAAAGAACTGTGGCAGTGTCGAGACACAGGCGTGAAATGATTTTGAAATTACGAAGAGCTGGTAATTCCAAAAAGCTTAAGCAAACTCAAAAAAACTACACAAAAACTGAACCATACATTCATTTAACATTTGATGAACGCAAAGCATTTATAAAAGATGTTGCGAGGAAAATTGGTGCTTGGGGATTTGCCCGATTATTTGCTGAATGTATTGATAAGGTTTACTTTGATCCTAGTTTGGCACCTCAGACTATTGATGAACAGGCTTTCGAACAAGTTGTTTCCAGATTCGAGCATTATCTGAATAGACTTAATTCATCTGACGATTGTGATCAAAAGTATCATGGATTATTGATTCATGACAATAATCAAACTATTGAAAAAAAGCATACAGAATTGATGAAGAGATTCCACAGAGTTGGAACTTTATGGACACAAATCGAATATATTATTGAAACTCCATTGTTTGTCAATTCTGAGCTTACCTCCATGATCCAGCTTACTGATGTTTGCGTTTATGCAATTAGGAAATACTTGGAAAAGGGTGAGGACGAATTGTTTAATGAAATCTACAGAAGAGCAGATCGCAGAGGACGAAATGTAGTAGGCATTAGGCATTTCAGTGAGGACATCTGTACGTGTCATATCTGTTCAAATCATCGATAACTTGAAAGTGTTATTGATTCTATCCTTTCGGGAAGAAATCATTAATCAAGCCAATTATTGATAAGGGATTGCGAGTAACCGTCATGGGAAAAAATGCGAATTGTCTTTAAAGATGATTCTTTGCGTCTGGGTTCTTAACCGGCCATACTGTAATTTGGCTGATCCAGTCCTGATCTAGTTGCGTATGCGTTTTCGCAGTTCTGGTAATAGACCTTTACAACCGCTACATTGTCGGTTGGTCACTCTCGAATATCATGACAGCCGAATGGTGTAAAGAACCCTGATATCAGCTATAAGGATGCATGGGGAGCTTGAGATTGTCAATACTGATCAAGGTCGTCATTTTCAAGTACAATATTTACTGATATCTTCAATGGCCGAGGGACTAAACTCAGCATGGAGGGGAGTAGTTAATAATTTACTTTAATGACCATACGTTCCTAAAGGTATAATCTAAATTCCGTATTTTGGTACGTAAGATAGAGGATATTTTCAAGGAAATGAATGGAATTCCCAATAGGCCAGGTTATATTAAACTGCACCGCAGCGGAGAACTCAGAAAAAGGGGAGAGGCTTTGTGGGAGATGCTGAAGGAATGCAGGCTCTGTCCGCGGGAGTGTGGAGTGAACCGTTTGACCGGTGAAACAGGATTCTGTAAAGCCGCGTCGAAACTTAAAGTAGCCTCATTTCATGCCCATTTTGGGGAAGAGAGGCCGCTTGTGGGAATGGGTGGATCCGGCACCATCTTCCTTTCCCACTGCAACCTGGGCTGTGTTTTCTGTCAGAACTGGGATATAAGTCACAAAGGGGCTGGAACAGATTGTGAGATTCCGGACCTGGCAGCAATGATGCTGCAATTGCAGGAGCAGGGGTGCCAGAATATAAACGTGGTCACACCCACCCATTTTTCCCCGCATGCGGTTTTAGCCCTGGATCAGGCCGCATCCCGGGGATTAAGATTACCCCTGGTTTATAACACCAGTGGATGGGAACGTACCAGGATACTGAAGCTTCTTGATGGGATTGTGGATATTTACCTCGCCGACTTTAAGTATATGGATGCTCAACATGCAGCAGCCTATTCCAATGATGCATCGGATTACCCGGAGGTGACATGTTTGGCTTTGCAGGAGATGAACCGGCAAGTTGGAGTGGCCTTTCCGGAAAGGAACGGGGTCATTTACCGCGGATTGATGATCAGGCACCTGGTGATGCCCGGTAATGTAAGCGGATCCATTGAAGCCATGCAATGGATCGCAGGTCATCTTCCGGCAGATACCTTTGTGAACATTATGAACCAGTACCGGCCCGCATACCGGGCGCATCTCTTCCCTGAGATTGACGGCTCTGTTTCCAGGGATACCTACCGGGAGGTTGTGACCGAGGCCCGGAAATGTGGATTGACGAACCTGGATGTGGATGTTTGATCCCTGATGGCTATTTCCAGTCGAATGGAGTTACCTGGTAAACGTAGTAATTGAGCCAGTTTGAAAAGAGCAGGCTGGCATGGGCTCTCCAGCGAATAACCGGTTCTTCATAAGGATCATTTTCAGGAAAATAGTTTTCTGGAATATCTGTATCAAGTCCCTTTGCACGGTCACGGTCATATTCATTTTTCAGTGTAAGGGGATTGTATTCCAGGTGACCCGCAATGAAGATCTGGCGGTTGTCTTTTGAAAGAACAATATTTGACCCTACCTCTGGTGAATAGGCAAGCACTATGAGATCCGGGTGGCTTTTCAGATCTTCCAGTCTGTTCTCTGTATACCTTGAATGGGGTGCAGGAAAAACATCATCAAAACCTCTTATCAGCTGATGCTTTCTGTCAGTGATCACATGGTCAAAAATTCCAAACGCTTTCTTTTGAAGTGGAAATTTTTCAATTCCGTAGTGGTAGTAAAGTCCAGCCTGGGCACCCCAGCAGATATGCATGGTATTGCTGACATGCGTTTTGCTCCACTCCAGGATCTCGCATAAACCATTCCAATAATCGACCTCTTCAAAATCCATCAGTTCTACGGGTGCCCCTGTGATGATCAGTCCGTCATACCGTTGATCTTTGATCTGATCGAAAGTCTTATAAAATACCTCCATGTGTTTCCGGGGTGTATTCTTCGACTCATGTTCGTCCATATAGAGAAGGTCCAATTCCACCTGAAGGGGGGTATTTGCTAGTGATCTCAGCAGGTCAGTTTCTGTGACCATTTTTACCGGCATCAGGTTCAACAGCGCAACACGAAGTGGCCTGATGTCCTGGTGAATGGCCCGGCTTTCCTCCATAATGAAGATATTCTCCTTCTTTAATTCCTGGATGGCCGGCAGATCGGATGGTACATTAATGGGCATACTGCAAGATATTTATGTGGTTTTGAAAACCAATTGAAATTCACTTCCCGTTCCGGGTCTGGAAAGTACAATGATATGTCCGGAATGCAAGCGCATTACGTGCTGTGAAAAACTCAAACCGATCCCACTGCTGCTGTCACCCGTCGTGTAGAAAGGAATGAATATACTTTCGAGCTGATCTTCCGGGATACCTGTTCCGTTATCCCTGACTGCGATGATCAGGTGGCTGTTACTCTTTTTTCCTGAAAGGATGATGGATCTGTTTTTTTCAGTTCGCACCGCCTCCACCGCATTTTTCACCAGGTTTATGAGCACCTGTTCAATCATTCTTTCGTCCATTTCTGCACTCAGCCCGGAATCTGAGCAATCTATGCTGAGGATGATCTTTTCTTTGCTGAACTGATCCCTGAAAAGCAAAGCGACGCGATTGAGCAGCTCAACCACTGCAACATCTCTAAGCTGAAGTTCAGGTACCCTGTACAGGTTTGAATATGCATCCAGAAATTCGGACAGTCCGGTTGCTCTTCTGTGAATCGTATCAAGACCTGTCTTTATATCTTCAATTTCGCTTTCGGTCAATTTAGCCAGGGAGATCATTTTACCTCCCGGTTGAAGTATCCCCGACAGGTTGCCTGCCATAAGTTTGATGGGACTGATGGAGTTGAGGATCTCATGCCTCAGGACACGCATGAGCTTTTGCCAGGCTTCCAGTTCATTGCGGTCAATTTCCCTGCTGATATCCCGAACAGAAATGAGGGTGATCTCCTGGTTCCTTAGTTTGAACTTAGAGGCAAGAAATATAAGGTGGTGCTGGCTCCCTTCTATCTGAACCCTTTTCAGTGACTCTTTCCGGTGGGATAGTTGCCTGATCATATCCGGCAGTTCTGCTGAAACCTCAGAAAGGGAATCCAGGTGAGTGATACGTTCCATCTGGAAAAGTTCCCGGAAAGAATCATTGACCAATTCCACTTCACCCTGTCCATTGAAGGCAATGATCCCGAACTGGATATGGTCTACTGTGGCTTCAAAGAATTGGTGTTCAGCCTCCTTATCCAGCCTGACAAGCCTGAAGTCCCTGATAATCTCATTAAATCCCCTGTGAATCGCGCTGAAATAGGGATCACCTCCCTCCCTGGTAAATTGCAGGGTCGGATCTTCATGGCGCAGGGCATTGACCAGTTTCAACAGGTCCCTTCTTATCCTGGTAAGGTAATAGAAGAGAGACAGGGTTTCAACCACCAGGAGCACCATCAACAGGGAGGCGGTTACCGGGTAATCGGGTTTTTGCAGATAGATACCGATTCCCACCGAAGTGAGAGCGATGGTTGCAATGAATGCCAGAATGGTCCAGATGAACCTGCTAAATACCATATTTCTTCATTTTCATATAGAGTGTGGAACGGTTGATTCCCAATTTTTTTGCAGCTGAACTCACATTGCCCTGTTCGGTTTTAAGGGCCCTTTCAATGATGAGCCTCTCATTCTCCTCCAGGTTTAGTGTATCCGGGATGGGGTGTGCCTGGGATGCTGAAAACCGGGGAAAGAGGTGGTCGGTGGTGATCATCCCCCGGTCGGAGAGGATCACGGCCTTTTCGATGGTGTGCTCAAATTCTCTGATATTTCCGGGCCAGCTATGGTCCATCAGCCTGGCCAGCGCTTTTTCATTCAGCTTCAGGCCCGTTTTATGATAATGGGTGCTGTATTTTCTCAGGAAGAACTCTGTGAGCAACGGAATGTCCTCTCTCCTGTTCCTTAAGGGAGGGATCTCTATTTGGATAGCATTGACGCGATAATAGAGATCCTCGCGGAAGGTTTTCTGGCTTAACATTTCCTGCAACGGCATGTTGGTGGCCGATACGATACGGACATCTGTCCGGGTAGGTTTGGAGGATCCCACCGGATATACCTCCCGGTTCTGTATGGAAGATAACAATTTGCTTTGAAGGGATAGTGGCAGGTTGCCGATCTCATCAAGAAACAGGGTGCCTCCCGAAGCAATAATAAACCGCCCGTCGCGGTCCTCCTTTGCATCTGTGAAGGCTCCTTTCCTGTGACCGAAGAGTTCACTTTCAAAGAGTGTTTCAGGCAGGGCCCCAAGGTCAACCTTGACGAAAATTTCCCTGCGCCTGTTTGAGAGCCTGTGAATTTCCCTGGCCACCACCTCCTTCCCGGTTCCGTTCTCACCCAGTATCAGCACACTTGCATCGGTGGAGGCTATTTTTTTAACCAGTTCATCGAGCTCTTTCATGGCGGCTGACTGGCAATAACAGACTGAAAAGTCTTTTTCGATCTCCCTGGATAAGTGGGCTTGCTTCTTTTTCAGCAGGGATACTTCAAGCCTGCTCTTTCTTAGTTCATAGGCTGATAGGATTGTGGAAAGGATCTTCTGTTCATCCCACGACTTCATAATGAAATCGGACGCACCTTCCTTCATGGATTTTACAGCCAGTTCCACATCACCAAAAGCTGTAATGAATACCACAGTGGCAACCGGATCCATCTCCAGAATTTTGTTCAGCCAGAAAATACCCTCATTTCCCGAAGCGATGCCTGCCCGGAAGTTCATATCCAGCAGGATGATATCATATGGTCTTTTTTCCAGGGTGGAAAGGATCAGGTTTGGGTTCCTGAGGGTGTCAATTTGCTCAAAATGGCGGGACAGAAATAGTCTCAAAGCGATGAGCAGATCATCATTGTCATCAACGATCAATACAGTACCCTCTTTTCGTGCCATCAGTTTTAGTCTGTGGTATAAATTTACGTTATTGTGGATATAATGTACACAGGGTGTTGGAAAATCCAACACTTCTTTCATAGTCACTTGTTGCTATACACTAGTAAATCAGTTACATATATATTATGGCACGAAATTGTCATTACACCAGTTATGATTCGCAACTATATTGTTATTGCTCTCCGCAACCTCTGGAGAAATAAGATGATCACCCTGATCAACTTGGTTGGAATGGCTATTGGTTTTGGCATATTCCTCACTTTCTGGAGTTGGGTGAGGTTTGATCTCAGTTTTGACAAATTCCATGACGACATTGAACAGATGTACCTGTTGAATGTAAGGATCACCATGAACGGCTCCGAATATACCTCCAACCGGACTGGCGGCATTTACGCCGCTGCCCTGACAGAAAATTTTTCACAGATTCAAAGCAGCTGCCGGGTGAGTCAGCCTCAGGAATTTGAACTGGGAGTACCGACCGGTGAGGAAGGGGATGATGTACCCATGAAATATTATACAGAAAATGAGGTGCTGGCTGTTGATAGCAGTTTTTTCAGTTTTTTTTCTTTCAAGCTGCTGCAGGGAAACATCGATGTAATCTTCTCTTCACGCGATCACCTGGTGCTCACACGAAGCCTGGCAACAAAATTGTTTGGTGAGCAAGATCCAATGGATCGTACGGTCAGGATCGGTGAAGGAGGTTTTTTTATAGTAGCCGGAGTAGTGGAAGATCCTCCCGAAGAATCATCCATCCGGTTCCAGGCCCTTATGGGATTTAATATCATGGAGGAGCAGGGTTACCCTCTGGAGGAGTATGGGGGAACCATGTATTACAACCACTTTAAACTCCTGCCGACACTCAACCTGGAAGCATTAAACAGCGCTATTAATGAACATGTGGATGCTAATTTTGAGACCGACCTTGAGAGCTATTATTTCCTGGATTCCTTTGAACGTTTGTACCTTCATGGGGAGAGCCAGGGCATCATCGGCTTTTACATGAACCTGATCATGTCGCTGGTGATCCTCTCCATTGCAAGCATCAATTTTATCAACCTGACCACAGCATCTTCATCAAAACGTCTGAAGGAGATCGCCGTCAGGAAAAGTGCAGGAGCCAGTAAAAAGCAGTTGATCATTCAGTTCATGGGAGAATCGTACTTGCTCTTATTATTCTCATTTTACCTGGGGCTTTTTGTTGCAGAACACATGGTACCAGCGACAGCCAGGGCATTCGGGATCAACCTGGAAGCCAATTTTTCAGGGGCTTCATTCTGGTTGCCGATCAGCCTGATATTCATTATTACTGGCCTTTTTGCAGGATTATATCCGGCTGTTAAGATTGCCAGGTTCAAACCCCTGGCATTTCTGTCAGGAAAGTCTATGAATAATTACCATAGAGGCAGCAGATCAAGAAAAGTCCTGATCGTGGTGCAGTTCACGTTTTCTGTGATTTTCATCATCGTTTCCGTATTTTCGATCAGACAGTTCGCCTACCTGAAGGAGGCAGATCTGGGTTTCAACAGGGAAGATGTGGTATATATACCTACGAAAGGCCTTGTTTGGGATCAATTTTCCATCATTAAGAAGGATCTGGCTGAACTACACTTTGTGGAAGGGGTAACTTCGGGTTCTGAGGTACCTGTGAAGTTAGATTTTGGAGAGATCGTTTGGGGAGAACGGGAAGGAGAACATAATAAAATTGCCAGGATATTGGTGACTGATACCGATTTTCTCTCCACCTTTGAAATCGGATTGCTTGAAGGCGAATACTTCAGTGAGGAGAGGGATTCCCTGAATTATGAATATGTTGTGGTAAACCAGGGCCTGGTTGACATGATGGGTTGGGAAGACCCTGTGGGCAGATCTTTTTTCCTTTGGGACAGGGATTTACGGATCCTGGGAGTTACTGAGAATTTCAACTTTTTCCCATTCAGCCTGAAGGTATTGAGTAACGAAGCGCTCATTTACATGTATGAGGATGTACGGGAATTTATTTTTGTAAGGGTCCGGCCTGGTATAGCACCGGAACAGATGGTAACCATAGGAGATGTGTTCCGGAAATACAACCCTGGATATGCATTTGATTATGATTTCGTAAGTGAATTCGAGTATGAAGCCCTTGAAAATACAGATGGGATCAAGCTTGTTTTCAAAATATTCTCCATACTGGCTATCTTTATTGCAACCATGGGTTTGATCGGGCTTTCCATTTTCAACAACAACCGGAGAACCAAGGAAGTAGGCATTAGGAAGGCCATGGGAGCACATTCAGGCATCATTATGAAACTTCTGCTATCAGAATTCATGAAACTGGTGTTGCTTTCGAATTTGATTGCCATACCTGTAGCTTACCTGATCCTGAAGAAAATATTTCAGATATTCAGCTACAGCGTGGATTTGAAGCTCTCAGTTTTTGTATTGGTTTTTTTACTGTCGGCGTTTCTTTCCCTGATAACAGTTACCTATCAGGCATTCAGGACCGCAAGATCAAATCCGGTTGACAGCCTGCGATATGAGTAGCTGATGTTAGTTCTTTATGATCTTGATAACAGCCTGTTGCTTTTCAGAAGTGACTGTTAAGAAATATATCCCTGGTGGAGTATCTATTTCAATATTCAATAATTGGCTTTGGGTAAAGGTTTTGCTTGCAACTACCCTGCCATTTATATCAGCGATTTTAATGAATATTTCCTGATGTATATCTCCAAGGTCAATATGGAAAATATCTCTGTTTGTACCCTGATGAACTATTATCTCATCTTCAAAGGGTTGTTCATTAACCATTACGGGTGTCGCAGCATAGCATGCCGAAGTATCGACACAAGAACCCTCTGTAATCTCTACTGCGTAATTGCCATTGAAAGAAGCAGTAAAAGATTGATTCGATTCCCCTTCTATGATTGAATATGCCTGATCACAATCGAGCCACTGGTATTCAACTCCCGAAGCATTTGCGGTTAACGTAATTCCATCCAGATTAACCGTGGTATCAATGGTTATTATTGTAAGGTTAATGGTTATCACCGAATCACATCCGGCTGCATTCAGTATAGTATCAAGGTAAGTATCCGAACTGGTCCAGGTTTTACCGCTGGGAGAAATATAACTGTTACAGCTTGATTCAGTGATGGTACTCGAAGTTTCTTTACAGTCGAATTCAATAATGTAATATAAACTGTTGGTTGAACTAATATCGTTCCACTCTGAAGCAATACCCAGGGTAAAAGGGGCTTCAGCTGGCCACTTTGCCAGACCAATTGCAGCACAATCCTGTCCTTCGTTAAAATCATCAGGTTCATTTGGACTTCCTGATGAAGAGCCTCCCCAATTATTGTACAGTTCGTCAACCGGGGTACCATTGTTGAGTCCGGCAGCCCCCTGACCGTTCCAGAAATTAATTCCAATGCTGTCTCCGTCACCATCCCAAAGCCAGGTGCCCTCGGTATCTTGATCGCTTGCACCAATCCAGATATAGGCTATACCACCACCATCCACTACAGTTGTATAATCCGCTGAGACCTCAGCTCCATGAATGATTGCACCGTAAATGGTATCCTGTTCTGCTTGTGAATCTATCTCTGTAAGATATCCCCCTCGTTCAACCGCACAGGAAGCTGCTTCGGCCCACGTCATTGTTTCCTTGATTACCTCATAGTTCTTACCATTGTAAATAAAAGAGTAGACATTTTCTTCAGACACACATTGTGCAAACGAAGTCAAGCCAAATCCCGTTGTAAATAAAAACAGGATAGAAATTCTTTTGATTATTGTTGCTTTCATGTTATTAACGGTATATACGAAAAGATTATAATTCATGCGTTTTTTACGACAGAACAAAACACACGTAAAATTAGAAAAACTTAGAAATCAAGTAATTACGTATTAATTAACCTTCGAACTTGAATGAGACCTTAAGCTTGGTACGGTAGCTTTCCACCTTTCCATCCTTGATATGCAAATCCATGGCGGAGACTTCAGCAATGCGCAGGTCCCTCAGGGATTGAGAGGCCCGGTTTATGGCATTAGCAGCTGCTTTTTCCCAGGATTCGCTGCTGGAGCCCACCAGCTCGATGACTTTGTATACACTGTCTGACATGATGTTGGATTTATTGGTTTACTGCAAGTTACGATCTGCGAAGAGTAAAGTCAATATATTTCTTAGTTGTAACTACCATGTTTTTTAGCATCAGGTTAAACATGTTTACTTTTATATGCTGGCAATTGAACGAAAAACGAAATAAGATGACAATAGAAAATCAGGAAGGAGATTTTTTTTATAACCATTAACATCATTATAATAGCATTCATTAATTACGAATACAATTCCATTGTAGGTTATCATTTTGCTCAGCAACACGAATCTTTACTTTATTCCGGTTACAATAGCAGTAGGTATTTTTCCTATAACACTAGTCGTGTTTATAACTTCGGGATAAATGAAAGAGATTTGATTTTTGTTAAATCTGAAGATAATTACTGCAAGGTGTATTATCAGGAAAACGATGAAATTAAAACTCAACTTTTGCGAATTACATTAAAGGCGGTTGAAAAACAACTGAAGCACTTTTCGGATATCATCAGGTGTCATCGCTCCTAATATTGTAAACAGAAAACAAATTTCCAGAATCTCAGGTAATGCCCGGGCATATAACCTACATTTTGACAATTACAGCGAAACTGTAGCCGTTTCAAGAAGCTTTCCCAAAGAACAACTTTTGTAGTTATGAGGACTTTTGACAAGATCGCACATATTGTTTTGATTTTCTCTTCCCTTCTTATTTCGGCATGTAATGGTCAGAAAACTAAGGATGATCCCGAATTCAGCATTATTTCACAGGTAGTAAATGAATCATCCGGACCTTTTTATATTCCCATTGAGGATTACCCGAAAGAGAGGAAATCTTTACCAATTGGAATTTTTGATTCCGGAACGGGAGGCCTGGCAGTTTTAAATACAATCTATCAGCTGGATAAATATAATAATAGTTCTAATAACAGAGGGGGCGATGGAATGTTAGATTTTGATTCAGAGCGCTTTATCTATCTTGCAGATGAAGCCAATATGCCTTATGGAAGGTATGATTCGGAAGGGAAAGCTGATTTTTTAAGGGAATTTCCCGGGGAAGAAATTGCTGTGACTCAGCAGGCAGGGAATGGCCTGATTACTGAATATAATGACAGGGGTGAACTAATGCATGTTCAGCTCAATTCGGTGAACAACTATATCAGGTATATGGTAACACATATGCTCAGAAATGCATTGAATGAATTTCCGGAAAAGAAATTGTCAAGGGTGATTCTTGGTTGCACCCATTATCCTTACTTCGTGGAGCAAATCAGGGAGCATTTTCTCTATCTGAAGAGAATGAATCCGGTTTACAACGCATTGATCGACGAGAATATTATGTTTATTGACCCCTCTGAATCACTGGCATCAGAACTATACCTGTACCTGACCGAAGAGGACTTATGGGGAAGGGATGAAAATGAGATTGATGAGAAAGGGGAATTTCCTTATGAGTATAAGTATAGCAGAAATGAAAATTCATCCCTGCAGTATGTAAAAATTGTTCCTTTTTCGAACCAATGGATCAGTGAATCTATTCGTGACAGGATGAAATTAAACACCCCTTATACTTATCAAATGATCTATGGGGAATAAATAATTCAGTGAATCTGTTGAAAATCAAATCTTTCCTTATTGGCCTTGCTGTTTCCCTTTTTTCATGTTCGCCTGATTATGACCTGGTAATTGAAGGTGGTTTAGTATATAATGGCCTCGGAGATGAAGCCTTGCAAAGGGATTGATTGTTTCGCCGGGTTTTATAGATATGCATACACACATCGATCGTGATATCACAGAACCGGGGAGGGCCAATGTCAAAAACTATCTAACCCAGGAAGGAGACAGGATGAACGAGCGGCTTCAGGATCCTGGGTTGATGGAGAAGATCAATATTGAAGTTGGTGAAAACATTAGTAGAAGGGGAGGTCCCGATTCACTGGTGATTGTTTCATACAAGCCAAATAAGGAATACAATGGTTTGAACATTTCAGAAATTAGTTCCCTGATGAACAAGTCCGCCATAGAAACGGCGATATCACTTGTGATAAGCGGAAACCCCAAAATAATATCCTTCATTATAAACAGTGAAGATGTGGCCTGTTTTATGAAGAAAGACTATGTAATGACCTGCTCAGACGGATCGGCTCAAATTCCCGGATCGGGGATGCCCCATCCACGGAGCTACGGAGCTTTTCCACATAAAATCCGAAAATATGTATTGGAAGATGATCTGGTAAGTATGGAACATGCCATCCGTGCTGCACAGTAAAGGTATCCTCTACCTGCTGGTGAACGGGCAAATTGTAATTGAGGGCGAAAAGTGCAATGGTAAACTTGCTGGAAAAACCCTGAGGATGATGGATTACCGAAAATAGAAAACCTTCCATTTTAGCTTAAATTCTTCCCATTAAGACCAAACATGTCCCGTTTACCACAATTGTTTGCTATTCTGCTATTTAGTGATGTATGTTTGTAAAAGAAAATTCTCATAATTAAAACTTACAGAAATGAAAAAACTAATGTTTCTAATCGCAGTATTGTTTTTTGTGGCAAATCTTTTTTCTCAAACCGGACAGGTTGATGTAACAGTAACCGGTATCGAGGTTGAGAAAGGTGGGATCGTAAAGATTGGAGTTTATAAAACTGATGGTTTTCCCTCGGTAGGTAAAGAAATTACAGGTAAAGATATAAAGGTAACAGAAAGTAAAGTTACGGTTACCATAGAAGAGATACCTGCCGGAGTGTATGCCTTAGCAGTCTTCCAGGATAAAGATGCTGACGGTAAGCTTAATTCGAATTTATTTGGAGCTCCTACTGAACCTTATGGATTTTCGAAAAATAAATACGGAACCTTTGGCCCTCCTGATTTCGAGGATGTTTCCTTTAAAATAGAAAACGGGAAAAGCATCTCTTTAACTATAAATTTAGAGTAGAATGAAGGTATTAAGATTAGTAACAAAAATAGTACCTTTTGTTGCAATAATAGCACTCACTGTATTTGCTGAAGCCGGCAGATTCAGATTAGAGTTGATAAAACCTTTTGCCTTAATCACTGGTGGTGTATTATTACTTAATCTGATCATTGCTTTGTTCTTAAAAGTAAAAGATTATTTTACATTCGGGCTGACCGGGGTTGCCCTTACAGGAATAATCTCAATATTTATTTTCCCTGTACTGGGTCAGATTTATACTGAGAATATCATTGTAGGTTTATACCTGGGGCTTTTAATTGTTGCAGTATTTCCACCTTTATTCAGAATAGCCCCTTTTACTGTTCAGTTTTCCAAAGATAAATATCCTGAAGCTGTAACAAGTGGGCAACAATTCCTGAAAGTAAATCTGATTATCAATTATATCTGGGCTGGTTTGTTTGTACTTGGTATAGTGCTCACACTTGTTCATTATTACTCAGATGATGCGATAAATGCGATTATTGCTACCCTGGTGCCAATTTTTTTACTACTGGCAATAGGAATACCTGTTACAGTGAAGTTACCCGGTTACCTGATGCAAAAAGTAGGTGGTGAACAAATACTTTTTAAATCAATTGGTGATATGTTCAGTGCAATGCCTTATGGATTAAATAAAGAAAATGCCAGAGCCATAGATACTGTTGTTCAATTTTATCTCACCGGTGAGGAGGTAACGACAGGTTATTTTATCATTAAAGATCAAAGATGTACTTACAACGAAGGCGAAAATGCCAATCCAAAAACTACCATAAAGTGCGATTCTAAACTTTGGCTTCAAATTTCAAACAATGAAGTATCGGGCGATAAGGCACTTATAAATGGAGAATATGAAGTGGAAGGAGATGCAACTTTAATGTTCAAATTTGTGGTTTCCCGATGTTGAACATAATTTTGATGGTTTAACAGGAATGTATCGCTGTTGGAATTCTCATCAGCAAAACACACATTTAATGGGTGAATTTCTGCTCACTGCGGCCGAAATAATTGCCCAGCCGGCTTATACCGACCGTAGAAACATGATTAAAGATGTTTGTTTCAAAGCCGGCAAACAAGTTGTTGAGCAGGGGAAAATTGACAATGAGTTAATGCTTGCTGTCCAAGACCTGACAACATCAATAGAGACGTTTCAAATGCAAGCAGATGCTTTTTGGGAGAGCTTAGACGGAATTAAACCATATTTGACCAGCATACCAAAATTGGCTAATTGAATGAAGGGTTTTGCTTATTAACACCCTTGACTTTGCTACAAGTTTTTTATTAAACACCCATGACTATGTGACAGATATTGCTTATTTATGAGTTATAGTTAAAGCATAATCTTTTTTGCTGTCGAGTTCTTTTGCTAAAAGTTCACCCTGATTACTCCTGCAGGAATAATCCCGATGTGAGACACCTGTTCGATCTGGTCTGTTTCAGGATTATATTCCTTGAAGAAAGGATTGTAATGGTTGGTCAGGTGCCCTTGAGTAATCACGTACTGTGTTGCCGGCTTGCCTGGAGGCTTCCAGGTCAACGGGGATCATTCTCAAACCGCCTGCCCAGGTTACGCGGCCATCAATAGAAAATGCATTCTGATTTTTAAATGGCCATTCATACCCACCAAGTGTATTCAGAATGAAATTTCCATTAAATGCACTGTTCCTGATCATTCCGTCACTTGCTTTGTACTTGCTCTCAAATAAGGACAGCGTGGCCAGGTAATAGAAATTATTGGTGAAATAGCGTTCCAGTGTTAATTCAATCCCGACATTCCTACCCTCTCCTCCATTCACCAGGCTATCATATACCTGACCATTTGAAGCTGACCCTGGGTTCAATCGCCAGATTGTTGTTGAGTGAAACCTGCTGATAATGCACGCCGGTTGTATTGGTAATGGTAATGAATCGCTGATAGTCTGTCAGGTAGGTACTATCCTTATATGTGGCATCAATGTAGCTCAATTCCACACCCGCCACGATGTGATCTTTCCTGCTGAACTTCTTCCTGAGGTCGGACTGAAAGGTATATTTCTGCTCATGGAAATTCTGGCCATAGTTGCTCTTCAGTAAACCGTCCACACTTGAGGAATCAACAGGCAACTAAGGATCAGGAGCAATATGAAGGGTACCAGGCAGCGGTTCATATCATATGCGGAGTTAATGTTCAATCTGAAAAGACAGCACGGTCAAATAAAGGTTGCATTACCTGTTTGTAAGATTATTATTAAGAGGATTTAAGGCACAGAGAATTGGTCATCGTACCATTCAACAAGAGCTGACTTCCCGTGAATTTTATTGGAAGGAACCCTGAACTTTTTTTCACATACGGGAAAAATTTCTATCTTCGCTTTCCATAACACTTTTTATTAAAAACGTAACACGATGTCTGTTGTACGATTTGGAGTTTCGTTTGAAAAGGAGGTGCTTGATGCGTTGGATGAATATGTCCATGAAAACAAGTTTACTAACCGTTCACAAGCACTCAGGCAACTGGTCAATAAACACATTGTTGAGAAAAAATGGCTTTGCAACAACCGTGTTGCAGGTGCAGTCACGCTTGTCTATGACCACCACAAGCGCGAAATAGCCAGTCACATGGCTGAGATTCAGCGGGAGTACAGGGCAGAGATCCTTTCCGTTCAGCGATATACACTGAACGACAACAACAGCATGGAAGTCATTGCACTGATTGGAATCTCTGCACGCCTGACAGAGCTCTCGGAAAGACTTATTTCTGTGAAGGGAATTCAGCATGGAAGGCTGACAATGACAAGGTTTGATTAGTGAATTTGATCTATGATTGAGTTGAAGGATATGGCAGAACTGATGAAAGAAACGGCGAAGAAACTGGTGGACCTCGAAAAGTGGTTCAAATCACAGAAGGGTTCTATTGTTGCTTTTTCGGGAGGGATTGATTCATCCCTTGTACTATACCTGGCCAGGTTGTTCCAGGGTAAGAAGCATGCCATCGGTGTGATCTCCAATTCAGAAAGCCTGAAAACAAAGGATTTTGAGCTTGCACAATCATTCAGCAAACAGTTTGATATCATCATGGAGGTGATTGTTACCCGGGAACTGCAGGATGAGCGATACAATGAAAATCCCATAGACCGATGTTTTTTTTGCAAGGATCACTTGTTTGGCGATCTGCAAACGATCTGTGATCAGTACCAGGGATTCCACGTCTTGAGTGGTACCAATGCGGATGATTACAGCGATTACCGTCCCGGTCTGAAAGCAGCCACAAAATATGAAGTCCTTTCACCCCTCGCTGCGTGCAAAATAACCAAAGAGGAGATCCGCCAGATTGCCAGGTATTATGACCTGCCCAACTGGGATAAACCGGCCAGTCCCTGCCTCAGCTCCCGGATCCCTTACAATCATAAGATCACCAGGAAAAAGCTGTTGGAGATCGAGCAGGCAGAGGATCTGCTGAATTCATTTGGTTTTAATGATGTCAGGGTACGACATTATGGTGACATTGGGAAGGTTGAGGTGAAGAAAGAGGATATTCCCAGGCTCCTTGAATTAAAGGAGTCGGTGGTTGGAGAGATCAGAAAGATTGGATTCAAGGAGGTGGTTATTGATGAAGAAGGGCTTGTATCGGGTAAATTGAACAGGGCCATATCAAATGAGTCGAAAGTCAAAAGATAAAAGACCAAAGTAAAAAGTTTGAAAAGAATACTTTATTACGATTGTTTTGCCGGGATCAGTGGTGACATGAACCTGGGAGCGCTTGTTGACCTGGGGGTTGATGCTGAATACCTTGAAAAGGAGCTGAGTAAGCTGAATATTGACGGATTCCGGCTTGAGGTTGGCCGTGACATAAGAAAAGGGATCAGCGGTACAAAAGTTACGGTGATCATCGAAAACCCGGAAAATGAAAAACACAGGTACCTCCGGCACATCGTAGAGCTAATCGACAACAGCAGTCTGTCTGAAAGTATTAAATCCAAATCCCTGGCCATTTTTGACCTGATTGCCGGTGCTGAAGCCAAAGTCCACAATATCTCAAAAGAGAAGGTGCATTTTCATGAGGTAGGGGCCTTGGATTCTATTGTTGATATTGTGGGGGCAGCCATTTGTCAGGAGTACCTGGAGGTGGATGAAATCCATTCATCACCCATTCAACTGGGGGGTGGTTTTGTGAAGTGTGCCCATGGAAAAATGCCGGTGCCGACCCCTGCTACGGCTGAGATCATAAAGGCTCTGCCGGTCAGGTCGGGACTGGTAGATTATGAAGCTACCACACCTACAGGTGCGGCTATACTTGCTGCCACGGTGGATTGTTTCTCTTCCAATATGGATCTGATTATAGCCAGGACAGGCTATGGCATAGGACAACGAGACGGAGAGATTCCAAACGTTCTGCGGGTTTACCTGGCAGAAGGCTCAGGACAGGAAGAGGAAGATGTGCGGGTTGAAGAAGCCATAATGCTGAAGTGTAACATTGATGACATGAATCCGGAATGGTTTACTCATGTAACATCCCTGTTGTTCGATTCGGGTGCAGCAGACGTATTCATGACTCCCATCATTATGAAGAAATCAAGACCCGGGAATATGCTCAGTGTGCTGTGCAATACAGATGCAGTGGACCGGATGAAAGAAATAATCTTCACCCAGACTTCGAGCATTGGACTGAGGGAGTATGCCGTAAGTAAAAGTATGCTGCGCAGGGAAATTGTTATCGTAAGCACCAGGTTTGGTGATGTGAATATGAAGCGTAGTTATTATGGTGGCAAGGTGGTCAGTGAAAAGCCTGAATTTGATCAGTGCCAGAGACTTGCATTAGAGAATAATGTCTCCCTGGAGGTGATACAGAAGGAAGTATATAAAAACCTGTGATGGACAAAGCAGAAATTATTCGATTGCTGGAATTATTCAGTAAAGGTGAGTTGAATCAGGATGAGATCGCAGAGCAACTCTCCTCACCTGGAGTGGAGAACATGGGTTTCGCTGCAATTGATACCGGCCGGATCAGCCGGACCGGAATTCCGGAAGTGATCTTTTCCCTGGGTAAAACGCCGGAGCAGGTGTCTGAAATTGCATTCCGTATGCAAAAGAGGGGCATTCCCATTCTGGCTACCAGGGCTACTACAGAAGTATTTGAATCGGTACAGGAGAAAATCCCCGGGGCCATTTACTACCCTGAGGCCAGGGCCATCGTTTATCAACCTGAAAAGCCTTCTTTGACTGAGAGCTACATTGCTGTCGTATCTGCGGGGACTTCTGATATGCCCGTGGCAGAAGAGGCTGTGATCACAGCCGAGTTCCTGGGGAACAAGGTGGAACGAATCTATGATGTGGGGGTGGCAGGGATCCACAGGTTATTTCACAGGATGGATCTGATCAGGGGAGCAAGGGTGATCATTGTGGTGGCGGGTATGGAAGGCGCCCTGGCCAGCGTGGTAGGAGGCCTGGTTGACAAACCTGTCATTGGTGTGCCGTGCAGCACCGGGTATGGTGCCAACTTTGGAGGTGTTTCGGCATTGCTTTCCATGTTAAACAGCTGTGCAAGCGGGGTCAGCGTGGTGAATATTGATAATGGTTTTGGGGCAGCGTGCCAGGCGAGTTTAGTAAATAAGTTAGAACGTTAGAAATTTAGATTGTTAGAATACAGTTAGGAAGTATGAATGAGATGTATGTGCTGGTTATGTCGGCTGCTACACTGGGGGTGATTCACACCCTGCTGGGCCCTGATCATTATCTCCCGTTTATTGTTTTAAGTAAGGCCCGCAACTGGACCCGGGCCCGGACCCTCTGGATTACATTCATCTCAGGTGTTGGCCATGTGAGTGGTTCTGTGATTCTCGGGTTGATAGGAATTGCCATGGGACTCAGCCTGAATAAGCTGGAAGTTCTGGAAGCTAACAGGGGCAGTGTGGTTGGTTGGATGTTGATTGTGTTCGGAGTATTGTACACTGCATATGGCTTATATAAATATTTCAAACGTGGAGCCCACGTTCATTTCCCATCCTTCCTTCGTCCGAGATCCATCAGACACCGGGATCTGCACCTGGCTGAGAGGGACCTGGAAAAAGATCAGGATGCGGGAAACCTGACCCCCTGGATCCTGTTCCTGATATTCGTATTTGGTCCTTGCGAAGTACTGATCCCCATGCTGATTTATCCGGCTGCCGAACTGAGTGGGTTTGGAATATTCATGGTAGCCCTGGTGTTTGGAATTGCTACTGTGGGGACCATGCTGCTGGTAGTATTGCTTGGTTACCAGGGTTTTTCATTTGTCAAGTTGAAAGGGAAGGAGTACCAGATACACCTGTTCGCCGGCCTGGTGATCCTGCTGGCTGGTGTAGGTATGCAATTCCTCGGATTATAACCTGATCCGGATTATAAAATTTTAGCAACATTTTCCCATATTTGTCGTATGATTATTTCGTATGCGAAAGAGAATTTATAAGGTTTGTCTTTTTATTGGCCTGATCCTTTTCATGGCCCAGGTTGGTGAGTTATATGGACAGATTGATTTCTTATCTGGCTCATCATTCCAATACCTGAAAGGAACAGATGCTGTGGGCCTTGAATCGAATTGGGTGAATCCCGGTTTTGATGATTCGGGATGGAATACAGGATCGGCTCCAATCCGGTATGGTGATGGAACCGGGGGAACCATCCTGGATGACATGCAGTACAATTACTCCGTGGTTTACATGCGTTCAGAGTTTACCGCAAATCACGTGGATTCTCTGGAGGCGCTCTCCCTTTCCATAGATTATGATGACGGCTTTATAGTTTGGATCAATGGATCGCGGGTATTAAGTAAAAATGCACCTCTGGCCCTGTCCTACAATGCTTTTGCCACAAACCTCCACGAATCGGGCGTGCCTGAATTGTACAAACTGGATCCGGAGAAGGTTGTACTTATTGAGGGAGAGAATACCCTGGCCATCCAGGGATTCAATTTAAGCTTGGAAAGCACGGATTTCTTATTTGATCTAAGCTTGAATGCAGAGGTGATTGAGCCTGTCCTGTACGATTCTATTGGGTTAGAATTCAGCGTGCAATCAGGATTTTATGAGACTCCCTTTTCACTTGAAATTGTTGCAGCCGACCCAGCCTGGAATGTGATTTTTACCCTGGATGGAAGCAATCCCCAGGATTCCGAGACTGCTTATACTTCTGAGGAATCGGTCACCATCCAAATCGATCCGCAAAGCTCAAGTGGAAGGCCCGCTACCCCTGCGGTTATAGTAAGAGCTTCGGCTGAAAAGGAAGGACTTAAACCTGCGTTACCAGAATCAAGGACCTATATCTTTCTTGCTGAAGTATTGAATCAATCTCATCCTGGAGGTGGCTGGCCTTCACAGAGTATAAATGAACAGGCAATTGACCTGGAAATGGATGCCCGTATTGTGGATCATCCTCTCTATTCTGATCAGATGATACCAGCGTTGAAGGAGATACCATCCATATCCATCATTACAGACCTGGATCATCTGTTTAATCCCCAAACCGGGATCTATGTGAATGCTGAGGGACATGGGCATGCCTGGGAAAGGGAGAGTTCGGTCGAATTGATACAACCGGATGGCAGCGATGGATTCAATGTAAATGCGGGGCTGAGGATCAGGGGAGGATGGAGCAGGCATCCTGAATATGCCAAGCATGCATTCCGACTCTTCTTCCGGTCTGAGTATGGAGATGCTAAGTTGGATTTCCCCCTGTTTGGATCTGAAGGGGTGGATCAGTTTGACAAGATTGATCTGAGGACGGCCCAGAATTATGCATGGTCGAACGGTGACAGCCGCAACACCTTCCTACGGGACGTATTCTCCAGGGATTCCCAGCGGGATATGAACCAATCCTATACCCGAAGCAGGTGTTACCACCTCTATTTGAATGGTATGTATTGGGGACTTTTCCAGACCCAGGAAAGATCCGAAGCGCGATTTGCAGCTGATTATTTGGGAGGTAATTCAGCCGACTATGATGTGATCAAGGTCAATACCGAGAATTGGGAATACCAGATTGAAGCCACAGATGGTGATATGAACACCTGGTATGCACTGTGGGTTATGTGCAACACGGGATTCTCAGCCAATGGTGATTACTTTAAGCTGGAGGGAAAGGACCGGCAGGGAATCCCGGTGACCGGTGGGCAGGTATATGTGGATATTGATAACCTGATCGATTACATGATCTCCATTTTCTATACGGGTAATTTCGATGCGCCCACCTCAACCTTTGGATGGAACAAAGGTCCAAATAACTTTTTCGCCATTAATAGCCGCGAGGACCGTTCAAGGGGATTTACCTTCTTTAACCATGATGCGGAGCATTCATTGTTTTCGTACGTTGCTGATCCAGGGACAGGATTGTATGAGGACCGGGTGAACCTGACTCTCAGAACCGATGGTAAGCATATGGAAGTAACTCAGTTCGGGTCCTTTCATCCCCAATGGCTTCACCATAAGCTTACTTCCAACAGGGAGTACAGGGTTCGTTTTATGGACCGTGCCCATATGCACCTGGAAGGCGAGGGAGCTTTCACACCCGCAAAAAACGAGGAAAGATTAAATAAGAGGGCTACGGAAATTGAATCCGCTATCATCGCTGAATCGGCAAGATGGGGGGATGGCAGACCATGGGTAACCTATCCATACAATAAAAACGGTCATTGGATCCCGGAGGTTCAGAAAATCAGGGATGAGTTTTTTCCGTACAGAACAGACATATTGAAAGGACAGCTTCTGGATGCAGCTCTTTATGCCAGCCTGGAGGCCCCTGTTTTTTCAATTAACGGGACCATTCTTTATGAAAACCACTATGCGGTTGAAGGAACTTTTTCACTGGTGATCGAGAATAAAAATAACAAGGGGAGTATTTACTATACAACCGACGGATCTGATCCACGCCGTGTGGGCGGAGGCATTTCTGGTTATGCCCTGTCAAGCACACAGCAACAGACTGAACTGAGCTTTAATTCATCTGTTGTGATCAGGGCAAGGATCTTCGATGGGGGATGGAGTGCTCTGCAAGAGATAGATTTGCTGTCCGAATCTGACGATTTTACCCACCTTACAATTACCGAACTGCACTATCATCCGGAAGAACTGGTTTTTGAGGGAGACACCATCTCGGGAAAAGACCTGGAATTCATTGAATTCAAAAATACCGGGGAACAAGCTATTAATCTGACTGGCCTTGTCCTGGATTCAGCGATCTTTTATGAATTCCCGGAAAATGAGCTCCTTGCACCTGGCAGGTTCTACGTGGTTGCTTCCAAACCCTCATCATTTTACCTACGTTACGGGATGGTGGCCTTGGGAAATTACAAAAAAAACTTGTCCAATGGTGGTGAAGAAGTACTTCTCAGCGACCGCGATGGCAACCCGGTAATCCATTTTATTTATTCAGATGATGTTCCATGGCCGGTTGAAGCGGATGGTGACGGATACTCACTGGTTTCGGTAGTGTATAATCCGGTGGAGGATCCGGCAGTGTCAACCTACTGGAAAACATCCAGTTTCAAAGGCGGATCACCTTTCAAGAACGATCCGTTTGCACTGGCACAGGCTCCTGATGATGCATCTGGCCGGGATATTCTGGTCTACCCGAATCCCACTTCCAGGTTGTTAAATGTAAGGGTGGAGAAGTTGGACGATTACCAGCCCCTTACATTCCTGTTGTATGGCCTGGATGGAATGCTGATCTATCAGGTAGATCTGGTCCATGGCCAAACCATAAACCTGCAGGAAATCAACCTGACTTCAGGAGTATATATCATGAAGATCCGGACCGATGGCCAGGTCTTTACCCGGAAAATTATCTACCAGTAGATATCTGATCCCCATGCTGATGGCGGTATTGCTTGGTTACCAGGGATTTTCATTCCTTAAGTTCAAAGGGAAGGAACACCAGCTTCACCTGTACGCCGGCCTGGTGATCCTGCTGGCAGGTGTCGGGATCCAGTTTCTTGGATTATCAAGCAGAAAAAATGAAAATTCGTTTCTCTTTCAAATTACTTGAATTAAAAATGAAGGAATTTCTTTTGACAGAAGGTGAAAAATGTAATATTATTGCATTTATAAATTCGGGTATTATAAGAAACTTCCGTCTGTGAGCAAGCTCACACGGAATCGCCCTCGGTGCGGAACTTCGTTTTGCGCTCCGTTGTGCCCAATACCAAAACGATCAACCAACAATCTGATATGCGATGAATGAAAAAATCAAAATAGACAATATTTTAAAAACAAACGGATTTTTAGATTTCAAGTGGATTAATCCAAAAGAGATAGTTGTATCTCAATGGGTGAGAGTAAAATGTGAATTTGGCTGTAGTGATTATGGATTAGGAACTTGTCCACCTAATACTCCATCTGTTCAGGAGTGTCGAGACTTCTTCAACGAATATGAAAATGGAATAATAATTCGTTTGACTAAATCAGCCGATAAGAATAATTATCCAACAGGTTGGTCAAAAGAAATAACTAACAAACTTCTTGATATTGAGAGACTAATTTTTCTAAAAGGATATCAGAAAGCATTTTTATTTAACCAGACATGTTGTTCTTTATGCAATGATTGTACAGGAAACCGAATTGACTGTAAAGATAAAAGAAGGTCAAGACCAAGTCCTGAATCATTTGCTGTGGATGTATACCAAACTGTACGAAACAATGGAATGGAGATAAATGTAGTATCAGAAAACCCTTCAGAAATGAATAGAATAGCCATACTTTTAACAAACTAAAATGGATTACGAGCAGATTAAACAGAGGCTGGCACCTTGTGGATTGCATTGCGGAAAATGTTATGCTTTTATTGAAGGTGACATTACTGAAAATAGTAAACGACTAAAAGACTTACTCAGAGAAGTCATACAGTTATCTTTCATGATTTGTATAAGGAAAACCTTTTTATGGAAAAATAGAGAAACAGAATATTTGTTGTTTTCTTCAATGGTTGCATATAATAATATGTGGGGAATATCTTTTAACCTGGCACCAACAGAAGTGCAATTTAATAGTTTCGTTGAGGATGTAGTATTGAAGAGTATCAATAATCATCCAATATCATCCGAATAAGTATTAAAATATTGACTAATTTCATTTCGTAACTTAGAAAGCTGTTTGCCATAAGTCCAAGAGACAAAGTGCTTAATTGCCAGACACCTTATGTAGCTGGCCGTCAGACTCCGTAAACTTCCGTATATGATTGACAAAAAACTAAAGGAAATTCGGGATTTTTGCATAAAGAACTCAAAGCAATCCAATATTGATAAGTATTCCAGATACTTCAAGGATGGATTTGATGGATATGGAATTGATCAAAAAGTATATGAAGCACAAAGGGATTTGTGGATTGCTGACTGGAAAAAAGAAATGACAATTGGCAAATACCTCGAACTCGGTGATAAGTTGATACAAACCGGGAAATACGAGGAAATTTCTTTTGCCATAAGTTTTTTAAAATCCGAGAGAGAAAACTATACTGAATCGACATTTGATAGAATTGGTAACTGGTTTGACATTGGAATATCTAACTGGGCCAATACAGATGTGCTTTGCATGTTAGTTCTTTCGAGTTTTTTAATTGACAGGATAATCGAGTTTGATAAACTAAAAGAGTGGACAAAATCAAATTCGGAATGGAAAAGAAGGGCTGTGCCAGTAACACTTGTTGAATTGATTAAGAAGGATTTGAAACCTGAAATCGCATTACTTTTGATTGAACCATTAATGTTGGATGATTCAGAGTATGTTCAAAAAGGAATTGGTACACTATTGCGTGGATTATGGAAAGCTTATCCTGTTGAGATTGAAGAATTTCTTTTAAAATGGAAAGACCAATGTGGTCGATTGATTATACAGTACGCAACTGAGAAAATGGATAAAGAATATCGAAAGAAATTTAGAAAGACAAAATAATGCATAACGGTTATGAAAAAATTGATAATAATACTCTCGTTTCTAATTCCTCTTGGAATTTTAGCACAGGAACAAGAAAAAGAAGTAACTGACAAAGAGTTTAAACTTGGTGAGTATGCACCAATGTATGTTTCTTACTACGGTAACTTTGTTACACACCCTGGTATAAAGTTAGGTTTTGATTGGAATTTATTAATGATAGAAAAAACAAAAGCGAAGAAAAAACGGATTAAAACCATTAAAAAGATCTTGCTTGTTACGCCAAGCATTACTTATTACAGCCATAAAGCATCACATAAGGGTTTAATAATATCTACAGACTTAGCTTGGAGAAGATATAGTGAAAAATTGTTTTTCAGAGAAGTAAGTTTAGGAGCAGGTTATTTCAGGAAATTTAATTCAGGAGAAACTTGGGAAACAAATGATGATGGAACAGTTTCAAATATAGGTAGCACCTCAAGAGGATATTTTGCACCTTCCATTTCTTTTGCTTTTGGGAAACGGTTTATTATTAAAAAGGGAATGCCAATCTCTGTATTTACTAAATTAAACACAAATGTATTAACAGGCTACGATGCCAGTGCAGTTGCTGAACTTAGTTTAGAACTTGGAGCAAGAATGACATTAGATTGGGGAATTAATAGAGGTGAAATAAGAACAATTACAAAAAGTAAATAGTTATGAAATACTTATACATACTATTAATTGCGTTTGTTCTTTTCTCTTGCGAAAAAGAACAAGACCTTGGAAAACTAAACGAAACTATATATGTTAGAAACGATGGTGCCGATATGCCTGTCTATATGCGAGGAAATATGAACTCTAAAGTAGTAGTATTAATTGTTCACGGAGGACCAGGCGGAAACGGCTTAGAATACAGAGACGGATTTTGGACTGTTGATTTGGAAGAAAAATACGCAATGGCATATTGGGATCAAAGAGGACAAGGGATGAGCCAAGGGCATTACAGTAAGTCTGATGTTACTGTGGCCAAAATGGTAGAAGATATGGATGCTGTAATAGAAGTCTTAAAAGCAAAATACGGCAATGATGTTGGTGTTTTTGCTCTCGGGCACTCATGGGGAGGAACTTTAACAGCCAAATATATGACAACAGGAAATCTTCAACATAATTTAAAAGGGTGGATTGAATCTAATGGAGCACACGATAACCTTAAAAACTATATTGAAGCTACCAAAATGTTTGTTAATGTCGCTAATGAGCAAATTGCATTAGAAAATAACATTGATAATTGGGAATCTATATTAGATTGGGTTACAGCAATTGACACAAATAACATTACCTATGATCAGACAGTAGAGTTAAACGAAAATGCCTTTGAAGTTGAAGATTGGTTACTCGAAGACGAAGTTATGCAATGGGGCGAAGCAGGTGGAAATGAAACTTCTATGTTTCACGGACCAATAAATCCACTGACAAGCTTTTTAATAGGTAGTATGACTAATGGAATGCTGGAAGAGGAGGTTGAAGCAACAACACTAACAAATGAACTATATAAAATAACAATTCCAGTTTTAGCTTTGTGGGGTAAATACGATTTTGTGGTTCCTCCAACATTGGGATACGACACTTATAATAATATTAGTTCTACTACAAAAAAGTTAGTAATTTTTGAAAAATCAGGTCATTCGCCTATGAATAACGAATGGCGAAAGTTTACAGATGAAGTGATGCTTTTTATTGATGCTAATAAATAAAGCTACGTTGAACTTAAAAAAGGAAGAATTTGTGAAACTAAAAGGTGTCATATTTCAGTCTTTCACACACCGCACAGGAGTAGTATTGGGACGGTATCCGTCAATACGGTAGATCTGGCTGTGATCTGCATCGAGCATGCGGTACCAGGCCTGTGTTTCAAGGATTGGAGTGGATGTCCAGAAGACCGTGAAATATCCAAGGCCTGAAAAACTACCATCGTGAATCAAAAATCCTGAGGGCAATGCTGTGAACAGAGAAGAATTGGTAGCTCCTTCATTGGGATCATTCCAGTAGGCGGTGCCGGCTGCCTTCAACTTTCCACCTTCATTACTGCCTCTCCATTGGGTTCCGTTGGACTCCTCCTCAGTCATGCCCAGTGACCTTTCCAGGATTTTCCATTCATGATCCGAAGGAATATGCCAGCCATCCGGACATACGCCCTGTGCCATTTCAACCTGAGTGTATTGCATCATTTCATCCCAGGTATACTGGCCCCCATACAAATCACAGTTTGCATCATCATCATCGTAACAATACTTTTCAATTGTAACATTGTCTCCGGGTCTCGCAGGAAATGCAATACGCTCTCCAATATTCAGGTTCTCCGCCATCCAGCACTGATCACCGATACTGACAGTTAAGTACAACTGCCCATTACGCTTATCGACGAACTGCGTGCCGCAAATGAATAATGTTCTGAATTCTTGCTGGTTCCCGTAACCGGTCCCCACACTGTTGGTTGCATAAGCCCTTACGAAGTACTCTGTGTCGGGAGCTAAATCTGATATTTCAATTGTGAATGGTTCCGGGCCACTGCCAACTACATTATAAGAATCAGAAAGGGTCGGGTTGGGATCCGTGCTCCAGCAAAATCCTTTGGAAATAATTGCTGAACCACCATCATCGCTTATGGATCCGCCACAAGTGACAGAGGTCGATTCTATCCCCTCTACACTGTTTGTTACCACAAGGGGAACAACAGGTTCAGGCAATGTGCCGAAAATTTGTTCATTCCCATAGGCAGTTCCTGCACTGTTGGTCGCATATGCCCGCACAAAATATTCAGTTTCGGGCAATAGATCGGTCATTTGAATGCTGAACTCACCGGTCCCGGTTCCAGCTACATTAGAGAAGTTGGCAAGGGTTGGTTCAGGAGAGACACTCCAGCATAATCCTTTGGAGGTGATTTCTGCACCCCCATCATTGCTAATGGATCCGCCGCAATGGGCTGAGTTTGAGGTTATCTCTTCAACACCATTTGTTACAACCTGAGGCAGACCGGGTCCGGATAAGGTGGTAAACGACTGCTCATTACCATAAGCAGTCCCCACGGTGTTGGTTGCATAGGCCCGTACATAATACTTGGTATCTGGACTCAATTCAAGGATGTTACTTCCATAATCACCTGCCCCTGAGCCATCTGTGGTATGGGTCTGTTCAATTGTCGGATTTCCAGATATATTCCAGCACACCCCACGGGCGGTGATCTCCGCACCACCATCCGAGATTATATTTCCCCCACAACCAGCAGAATTGGAGGTGATACTGCTAATACCTGCTGTTTCCAGATGAGGTAATTCCACAGAGAGTGTATTGAAAGACTGAGATTTACCATACACCTTTACATCACCGTTTGATGCATATGCCCAGACATGGTATGGTGTGCCAGGATTCAGACCAGTCAGAACCCCATTAAATTTCCCTTTGGCTTTCTTTGATCCCATCTGGGTACAATTGATAGCCTCAGCCGGATCGGGGGTTAATGACCAGCAGAAACCATGCTGATTTACACCCGATGGGCCTACATCAAATAGTGTTGCGGCAACTGTACACGAAGTTCTGGTGACTTCGGACACCGTACTGGCCTTAATGATGATCAGTCTTTCCGGTTCTATCCTTTCACAGTTGGTTGAAAAGAAACCAATGCAAGCCATTGCCGCTATTGCCATTATTGTAATTACCGGGGATATTCGCGTTCTGCTCTTCATGCCAGATACATTCCTTATTATTTCTTCAGAAATATAAAATCACCTCCTTCGTCTCCTACTTTATCTATTTCACCATACATTGGTATTGCATCACTGTTGTTGATTACCGCCAGCCGGAAACTACTGAACAATTGTTCGGATGATAGATAAGTCTCTTCATTTTCATTAAGCCTCTGGATCAGGAACTTTGTAAAAGAACTCCGGTCGGGGACTTCAGTGAAGTTACCACTGGTCATGGCTTTCCGGCTGGGTAGTTCATACAGTTTCTCATAGGCTTTTTCACGACTGCCAAAAGCTGACCTGGTTTTAAAAATTGAACCTCCAAAACAGGCATCGGTGATCAGTAGTGTATGTTTTGAGTCGATCTCTTTCAGGTAGTTGACCAGTGTGCTGTTCCGGAACCAGTTGGTTTTTACATACCTGTCAGCATCCGAAGGCAACCAGAAACCGTTGTTGGCTTTCGTATCCCACCATCCATGTCCGGCATAGAAGATCAGCAGGTTGTCCTTTGGAGTGATGACATCTCCGAGTTTATCCAGGCTTCTGATTATATCTTCCCTGGTGGCGTTCTTAATAAACGTGACATGTTCTTCACTGAAATTGTAATTCTGGGTGAGGGTGCGGTACAGCTTCTCTGCATCTTTTACCGGGTTATCCAGGTCCTGAATCTCACCATCACTGTATTTGTCAATGCCAATGATGAGCCCATAGTAGATGGCATCCCTGGCGATCCTCTCGGCCAGGGTAACTACCGGGGGTGTATACTCTATAAGGATATACTGTTCGGTGAGATTTTCTTTCTGGTCCATGGCCACTACCCTGAAAAGGTTCTCACCCGGATCCAGATTCAGCCTGGATGTGAATATCCCGGTTTCTGTTACAGAACGTATCTCAGAATTCACTGAAACAAAGCTAATCCCGCTTACATCAGTCACTTTCCCTATCAGATCCAGTTCCGGCAGGTTGCTCTGGAATCTTGCTCCCGGTAATATTTTGGGAGAAATAAATTCCATGGAGGGTGGGTCGGTATCGGGGATCTCTTTTACCTGAATTTTGGGTAAATTGTTGATGTGGAAACTGGATTTTTCACTTTTGACTTCCTGCGCATTGAGCATAAGATAACCCAGCAGCAAAAGTATCGTGAATATGGATCTATAAATCTTCATCTGGTTCCTGTTTACATTTCCTTGAAAATCAGAATCTGTAGCGAAAAGCAATAAGCGGAACAGAAGACACCGGTTCAACTGTGGTGCCTATGGAAAATCTTTTCAGATCACCAGAGATTTGATCATTTTTCAGACCGGAGGTACCTGCGATGGTCCAGACCAGGTCGGTTACCCAGATACCGATGGCAATGAATGCCAGGGCCTCAGAGATATTGTCCTGCTTTACTGCCTGGTTAAAAAGGTTATCAACTTCATCCTGGTTATCCGTGTTCTTATATGCCTGGTAGCTTGATACGGCTTTGCTGTTAAAATAGATGGATCCTGCAATGCACCCATATCCTGCTATTCCCCGTATCCAGTGTGGTTGTCCGGGGTTGGTCCTGGATAATCCCAGTCCCGGGAAAGCAACGGATTGTAAAATGATTGAGGTTCGGTTATATTCCTTATTCACCGATCCTGACTCGGCTCCAGCTCTGACCGCAGGTGTCTCTTCTGTCTCGACTACGATCGGCTCTTCTGTCTCGACTACGATCGGCTCTTCTGTCTCGACTACGATCGGCTCTTCTGTCTCGACTATGGTCGGCTCTTCTGTCTCGACCACCTGAGGTTTTTCTACAACCGGAACAGATTCAGTCAAGGCATAGACCTGTACAAAGATCTCTTCATCAAGGAAGATGCTGTCTGACTCGATATCCCAAAGAATTTTTTTGTTCCGGCCACCATTGATGCTTTTGCCGATATCACCTGAGAGCGACCTGGCATCGATCGCTTTCCCTTCTGAATTGGTAACCTCAATGCGTATGGTGAATATGTCGGATCTCGAACTGTTGAGAAGGTCGAATGAAATCTGGACATCGCTTCCTTTCAACGATAATACAGGATTGGTAACCTCCACAGTTGACTGTGCCTGCAGGTCAATTGCAGGGCATAACAGGATACTGATTAGAATAATAAAGTCCGTTAATCTCACTACAATAAAATTGTTACGATTAGCTAAATATAGGGTGTAGAAGAGTCAATTACAAATATTTTAAGTCCTGTTTATATAATATTCCCCTGCATATTGTAAAAATATCTTCAAAAAATACATGCACATAGTTTTTTAACCATTAATTTAGCTGTTAGCCTGTTTATCAAAAACTTATCGGTCATGAAACGATTCAAATCCGGGATTCTTATCCTGTTCCTGTTTTGTATTTCTGTCAATGTGAATGCTCAGAACCTCGTTCAAAATCCAGGTTTTGAGGCAATAACTGATTGGGATAGCCTATGGGTCCTTTCAATTATAAACCCGTCAACTCCAACTGCTATAGCTACCGGGATCACCACAGATTCACATGAGGGGATCAGGTCTGTTGAGTTGAGTAATACAGTTTTTAACAAATGGTCTTACTTTTCTACGGATAGCGTGAATGCTCCTCTAAGCTTTTTAGCCAATAAGAGTTACCAGGTAACCGGGTGGATTAGGTCGGTCGAACAGGGGAAACGAGCCTCTTTATCCATCCTCTGGAACGGCTCTCAAAATGAGCTGATGTTCTACACAGGAAATCCGGATCCCGTAACCGATCCTGACTGGTTTATGGTAAGGGACACCATTACTCCTGTGGCCAATTATCCGGATGGTTATCTCAAGCTTGGTTTCAGGGCCGGGAAAGATGGCCTTGCAGCTACAGGAAGGATACTGTATGATGATTTTTCAGTGGTCAGGATACCAGATAATACCGAAACTGAGATTATTTCATTTTCGATACCGGTACAAACAGGACCGGCAATCATCGATAATGTAGCCAAAACAATTACCATTGAGGTACCCGGTAGTACTGACGTTACTGCATTGGTTCCCGGTCTGATTGATTTATCAAGGGGAGCCACAGTGATTCCTGCGAGCGGAGTTACGGTGGATTTTACAGATCCCGTAACATACACTGTAACTGCACAGAATGAAATAACAAAACAGGATTGGATCGTAAATATTGTATTTCCCCCAAGTTCCGAAACGGATATAACAGCATTTTCTTTGAATGAACAGGCCGGCCCCGCAACCATCGATGCGCTTATGCAAACAGTTGCTATTGAAGTTCTGAAAGAAACCGATTTGAATACTCTGATACCTACAATAGAAGTATCATCAGGGGCCAGCATTGATCCTGCAAGCGGAGTTTCAGTTGATTTTTCTGCTCCTGCAAACTACCTGGTTACGGCAGAAGATGGTGTGACCACACAAAACTGGGTGGTTACAGTATCCGTCGATCCGGCTGTGTCTCTGGGGGATGAGCAAGAGGCTAATATGTTCAGGGTTTATCCCAATCCGGCACACGATGTGCTTTTTGTGGAACTTGCTGTAAAAGCAGATTTATTTATAAAAGATGTCCTCGGCCGGTTAATATATACCGGGATAGGGGTTTCAGGTATTACGAGGATCTCCCTGTCAGATATTGAAGGAGGATTATATTTTGCAGAGGTGCAATTCGGGTATACAAGAATAGTTACCAAGGTCCTGGTGGAATAATATTCCAAAGCTTAGGCCGCCTGCCTACTCTTCAAATGCAGCATCAAAGTCGATTTCCGACGGTGGAAAATCGATCTTTTTCACAAAGGTGCAAGCCTCGGTGGCACCATGTTCACGGTCCATGCCGCTGTCCTCCCATTCCACGGAGAGCGGCCCCCTGTATCCTATGCGGTTCAATGCACGGATGATCTCCTCGAACTGGATCTTTCCGCGGCCCAATGACCTGAAATCCCAGAAACGGCCAGGGGCTCCAAATTCAGTATGTCCTCCGAATACACCTGCTTCTACGGGTATATCCGACCATCCCACATCCTTCATGTGTACATGGAATATGCGGTCACTGAAGGTGTGAATGAATGATACATAATCCACACCCTGGTAACCCAGGTGGGAAGGATCGTAGTTGAAGCCAAATGCCGGATGGTTATCAAGCGCGGCCAGTGCTTTACGTGCAGATGCAATGTCAAAGGCTATCTCTGTCGGATGCACTTCCAGTCCGAAACGGACTCCCAATTTCTGGTATTCATCCAGGATGGGTTTCCAGCGGGAAGCAAATTCCTCAAAGCCCGCTTCGATCATGTCGGTTGAGACTGGTGGAAAACCATACAAAAGATGCCAGATGGGACTTCCGGTAAATCCATTCACCACCGATACGCCAAGTCTGGCAGCAGCTTCACCGGTCCTGATAATCTCTTCTGCGGCCCTTTGCCGAACTCCTTCCGGATCCCCGTCCCCCCATATATAATCGGGAAGAATGCTCTTGTGTCGCTCGTCAATGCGGTCGGAAACAGCCTGGCCCACAAGGTGGGTAGAGATAGCGAATACCTGTAAACCATACTTTTCCAACAACGCCCGTTTATCCTTGCAATACTGTTTATCTGCCTTGTCAACCTCAAAATGGTCACCCCAGCAGGCCAGTTCAAGTCCGTCATAGCCAAAGGATCTGGCTTTTTCACAGAGTGCTTCAAGAGGAAGATCGGCCCACTGGCCTGTGAACAATGTAACTGGTCTTTTCATTTTTTGGCAGTTTAATCAGTTAAGCCTATAAATTCCTTATCCAGATGTTGCGGTAAGAAACAGGATTGTTATGATCCTGGAGCATCAACGGGAGTTTTTCCGGGTGGGACTTATACTTCGGTTTGCCAATGAACACGGTAGGCCCCATGAGCTCCACATGGTTTTGTATGAGCACACCGTTGTGTATTATCGTGACATAGGCCGGCGAATCCAGGGAACCATCGTCCTTGAACCTGGGAGCAGTAAAAATAATATCGTAAGCCTGCCAATTTCCAGGGGGGCGGCATGCATTCACCAGCGGAATATGCTGCTTGTAGAGGGAGCCTGCCTGTCCATTATAATAGGTTTCATTCTCGTAGGAGTCCAGAACCTGGACCTCATATTTGCTCATCAGGAATATTCCGCTGTTCCCCCGGCCCTGACCTTTGCCTTCAATGATCTCGGGTGAGCGCCATTCAATATGAAGCTGCACATCCCCAAAACTCTGAATGGTTTTAATGCCTCCGGATTTTGGCTTAACGGTGAGTATCTCACCGGCTTTCCAATTCACTGGTCCATCTTTTACGTTGGTCCACTTGCCCAGATCTTCTGCACCGGCATACAGAACTATGGCATCTGATGGAGGCAGGGTGCATTTTCCGGGAGTGACAACCTCGGGTTTCCTTGACCAGTCTTCTGTTTCTGCAGGCTTTTGGCCATGACTGTTAATAACAAATAGAGAGAGGATTAGAAAGGTGATGATTTTTTTCATGGTTTATGTATTTGTTGGTTTGACGATGATTACCTGTCCGCTAATTTAATAAAGTTTATGAATTGTGATTGAATGATCAATTTTGTAATTTTATTTAGAATTGATCTTAACCGGATGTCTCACCTTTATACAATCCCGATACTATGAAAACTACAGTCAGAATTCTAACCTTCATTGTTGTGTTGATCGCATTGCCTTCACAGGTCAATAATCTATTGTCACAAACTACCAGGGAGGTAGGTAACCTGGTACTTCAGGATATACCTGAGATTCCTGAATTCCTGAGTGAACGGCTTCATCAATACCAGAATACACGTTCTGCCGGACTGGACGGGTGGTTACCCGACGGAAGTGGTATGCTTATCACCACCAGGTTCGGAAATACGAGCCAGTTCCATGTTGTGAATCAACCCATGGGCGCCCGAAAACAGATCACTTTTTATGATGAGCCAGTGGGTGAAGTTGCAATTTGTCCCTTACCTGAGCGAAATACCTTTCTTTTTACCAAGGATGCAGGAGGCAATGAGTTCTCACAGATCTTCTGGTATAACATGGAAGTGAGCGGGGCTGAAATGATCTCTGATGGAACATCTGTCAATTTTGGTATGAACTGGTCCAATCAAGGGGACCGGTTTTGCTTCACTTCCACCAGGCGGAATACAAAAGATTTTGACGTGTATATTTCTCGTGCGGATCGTCCCCGGGAGGCAGAGCTGGTTATCGACAAGGGAACCGGTTACTGGATTGTAACAGACTGGTCTCCCGATGATACAAAACTGATCGTCGTACAGTTTTTATCTGCGACTAAATCCAATTCATTTGTTTATGATCTTGCCGCAGGTGAACTGACACAGCTGAATGATCCGGCGGATGAGTCCACTTTTCTGACTGTTGCCTGGAACCAGCGTAGTGACAGGATTTATGTGATCACCGACCAGGACAGGGAATTTAAAACACTGGCTTCACTTGATCCGGTTTCAGGAAACGTGGAACTTATCACTGATGAAATACCCTGGGATATGGGAGATTTCGCCATGAATAAATCCAGGACCCGACTGGCGTTTACGGTGAATAACAATGGATTCAGTCAGCTCTATTTGCTGGATACCAGGACCAACAATGTTATGCCGGTACCTGGATTACCGGTGGGCCAGGTATATTCCCTTGATTTTCACCCCCAAAAAGACCTCCTTGGCCTGGGTTTGAATACACCCCAAACTCCGGGGGATGTTTTTGCCCTTGATCTTGAAACGTTCGATTTGGAACGGTGGACAGAAAGTGAAGTGGGTGGATTGGATACCCGGTATTTTCCAGAGCCGGAATTAATTACCTATCAGACTTTCGATAAGGTGGATGGTAAGCCCAGGGAAATTCCTGCCTTTGTTTATCAACCGGAGGAATCGATGACGGAGCTTCCGGTACTCATCTCCATTCATGGAGGACCGGAGGGTCAGTACACTCCAGGATTTTCATCTTTTTATGCATATCTGGTTAATGAATTGAGCATTGCAGTAATAGCTCCCAATGTGCGCGGATCAGATGGTTACGGGAAAAGCTACCTGGGACTTGATAATGGCTATAAGCGGGAGGAATCGGTGAAAGATATTGGAGCACTATTGGATTGGATCGCTGCCAGCCCCGATTTTGATGAAGACCGTGTTTGCGTTTTCGGTGGTTCTTATGGAGGGTACATGGTGCTGGCCTCAATGGTTCATTTTAATGACAGGCTCAGATGCGGGATCGATGTGGTTGGAATCAGTAATTTCGTGACATTCCTGGAGAATACAGAGGCCTACCGAAGGGATTTGAGGAGGGTTGAATACGGTGATGAGAGGGATCCGGAGATGCGGGAATTCCTTAATTCCATTTCTCCTGTGAACAGTGTTGAGAAGATCAATAAACCATTGTTTGTGGTCCAGGGTGCCAATGATCCAAGGGTGCCTGTGACCGAATCTGAGCAGATGGTGAAGGCCATTCGCGAGAATGGGGGAGAGGTCTGGTATATGCTGGGAAAGGATGAGGGACATGGTTTCAGGAAAAAGGAGAACAGGAACAGGCAAACAGAAGCCATGATCCTTTTCCTTGAAACATACCTGATTGGCGCAGAATAGGATTTCTTTGCTATATTTGGATATGAGGCATTTCGCACCCCTTAGCATAACGCTGCTTCTGTTGATCTTATCTATCCATGGCGAAGCTCAACAAAATCCAGGATTTTCAAAACCTGATCTGAGCGTAAAGGATGGTTATCTTCTTATTTCATATGATATACTGGATAGTCATCGTGCAGAAAGGTATCATGTCCGAATTGAGGTCACTGACTCCAGCGGAAAATCCATTGAACCAAAATCTGTGACCGGGGATATTGGTGAGAATGTGACCGGAGGTATGAATAAGCAGATCAGGTGGAATCTGATAGCTGACAACATTTCAATGGATCAGGGAGTTTCTGTGCAAATATTCGGAAAAAGGATTATGATTGAGGAGATTGGAGCGAAGACACAGGAGATTAGCAGGATGGGTGCTGTTATGAGGTCAGCTGCCTTTCCTGGTTGGGGATTATCAAAACTGAATCCGGGACAACCTCATTGGATTAAAGGTGTTGCCGGTTACGGGGCATTAGCGGGTTCATTGATTTACAATCAGAGATCTTATGTGAACTATCAAAACTACCTGGACTCAAGCGACAAGGCAGAGAGGGAAAACTATTATAATAAGTCGTTGAGGCAGGGTCAACTCTCTGTTGTGATGGTGTTTACAGCTACTGGCATATGGGTGGCAGACATCATCTGGACCATAGTAGGGGCTAAACCTGAGGATAATCATTCCTCTACTGTGCAACTAAAGGGCATTTCTATTGGTACAAATTATGAGAGCTCTTCTAATATCCCAATGCTTTCACTCAGGTACACTTTTTAACTGATAATGGTATAAAATGGATCTCGGGTTATGAAACTGAAAACTATATGTTTGATCGCATGTTCTCTGTTGCACCTAAACAATGCTTCGGCCCAGGAATTCAAAAGTGAGAAAGTATTCATTCAGTTAGGACAGAAACTTATAGATCAGCCATTAATTGAGGAGATTACCAGAGAGGCCAGGTATTTCGGTTTGATCATCGGTGTAAACAACTATGCAGATCCCGCCATATCTTCCCTGGAAAATCCCTTAAAGGATGCGCAAGCTCTGTTGGATGTCTTGACCACCATGTACACCTTTGAAAAAGACAACATTCAGTTTCTGGAGAATCCAAAACGGGAAGACATTATTTATTCCCTGGATTATCTTTCGAGGGTGGTTACACCGGATGACAACCTGTTAATCTTTTATGCAGGTCACGGCTTTTGGGATGAGGGAGCAAATATTGGATTCTGGCTTCCGTCTGATGCAAGGAAGATCTCTAAAGCTGATTGGTTTCGAAACAGCACCCTGGTTGATTATCTGAAAGCAATAAATACCAGGCATACATTGCTGATTACTGATGCCTGTTTTGGAGGATCCATATTTAAGACCCGAAAAGCATTTGAGGATGCTCCCAGAGCCATTAAAATACTCTATGAATACCCCAGCCGGAAGGCCATGACCAGCGGGTCCCTCACGGAGGTACCGGATCAGAGTTCATTCACAAAATATTTATTGGAAAGATTAGAGAAGAATAGAAAGGAATATCTTTCATCGGAGCAATTGTTCAGCAGTCTTAGATTGGCTGTAATTAATAACAGCGATGCCATACCCCAATATGGAGAGATCAGGAATGTAGGTGATCAGGGGGGGGACTTTATTTTTATCAAACAGTAAGTTCTCTCAAACTAATACCAATTTTGCAATGAACCGGACCTCAACAAGATTTCAATTTGTAGCACGGATTTTCAAGTTTGGATTTGTTGCCATTATCATCTCACTCTCCTCCTGCAAGCCTGTTGAGCAGGAATTAAAAGTGAAAGTCGAAACTGGATCAATCACGGAGGTGGGCTACACATTTTGTATCATTCAGGGAAAAGTTGTTGATATTGGTGATGGTAAGATCGAACAACATGGATTTTGTTTTAACACCTCTGAAAATCCAACCATAATCAATGACAATACCCAGCTTGGTTCACGGACAGCCGCGGGTAGTTTTTCAGACTCTATTCTCAATCTACAAAGCGGCACGACCTATTATATAAGGGCTTATGCTATAGCCTCCGATGAGAATTATTATGGTGATCAGATCAGCGTTACGATGCTGACTCCCACCTCACCGGTGGTCGCCATTGAATCGGTTGGAGAATATGAAAACGATACCCTTGAGATCTCAATCATAGTGACTGATGATGGCGGTGAGCAAGTAACTGCACGTGGAGTGTGCTGGAGCCTTGAACAGAATCCTACAACTGATCACGATTGCACAACCGATGGCTCCGGCACAGGTTCCTTTACCAGTTATATTACCGGCCTTGCTCCTGATACTGCTTTTTACATCAGGGCATACGCAACTTCCAGTGCGGCCACCAGCTATAGTGATCAACACCAGGTGAGTACTCCACCGGGAAGTGTATCCATAGCCACAGAGGCAATTACCGGCATCACGATGAATAGTGCTGTGAGCGGAGGCAATATCACGAATGATGGTGGTTCAGAAATTGCAGCCCGTGGTGTTTGCTGGAGTACTTCCCAGAATCCGACCATCTCGGACAGCAAGACTATGGATGGTACCGGGATCGGTAGTTTCACAAGTTCTATCTCAGGTCTGAGCCCGGGTACCACCTATTATGTTCGGGCATATGCCACCAATAGCAGCGAAACCTTTTACGGCGATGAACTGAATTTTTCAACCACCAGTCAGTCGGCCTCTCTGCCTGTGTTAACAACAACAGCAGCTTCCGGTATTACCGAGAACAGTGCTGTCAGCGGAGGAACCATTACAGATGATGGTGGCTCATCAGTCATTGCCCGTGGTGTTTGCTGGAGTACTTCTCATAATCCGGATCTAAGCCATGGTTTCACTGTTGATGGGACCGGTACAGGCATATTTACAAGTTCAATCACCGGGTTGAGTCCTAATACCACCTATTATGTGAGAGCCTATGCAACCAACAGCGAGGGAACTTCCTATGGTTCGGAAGAGGGTTTTACAACCGATCAGGCACACTATCTGCCAACTCTGACAACCACATCGGTTAGCAGCATCACGGAAAGCAGTGCGGTAAGCGGAGGAAACATTACAGATGATGGCGGATCTGCCATAACTGCCCGGGGCGTTTGCTGGAGTACCTCTCATAATCCGGATCTTACGGATAGCAATACCACAGATGGAACAGGTACAGGTACTTATACAAGTTCAATAACCGGGCTTACCGCCAACACAACATATTACGTGAGAGCATATGCCACCAATGGAGAAGGAACATCCTATGGAAATGAAGAGAGTTTCACAACTGACCAATCCCTCTTCCTTCCCACACTGACCACTGCTTCAGCCACCAGCATTACAGAGAATAGTGCAGTGAGTGGGGGGAATGTCACAGACGACGGGGGTTCTTCAGTCATTGCAAGGGGGGTATGCTGGAGTACATCTCCGGGTCCGGATCTTGTTGGTGATCATACCACCGATGGTTCCGGAACAGGCAGTTACACCAGCTCTGTTACTGGTTTAAGTCCCAATTCCCTCTATTATATGCGGGCCTATGCCACCAACGGACAGGGTACAGCTTATGGAAATGAGGTGAGTTTCACAACCAGCACCTCTCCTTCATTACCTACCTTAACAACGACTTCAGCAAACAGTATTGCAACCAACAGCGCTAAGAGTGGAGGGAACATTACTGATGATGGAGGATCGTTGGTTGTTGCACGAGGTGTTTGTTGGAGTACCTCCCCAAATCCTGACCTTACCGGGAATTATACAACAGATGGAGGTGGGAATGGCAGTTTTACCAGTATCTTGATCGGTCTGGATGCCAGTACTACCTATTATGTGAGAGCCTATGCAACAAATGGTACCGGAACCGCATACGGGGATGAAATAAGTTTCACCACCATGGACATGGGTGAATCAGTAACTGATATTGATGGAAATGTGTACCAAACTTTGGTCATTGGTACTCAGACATGGATGGCTGAAAATCTGAAGGTAACACACTATGCCAATGGAGATCAGATCCCTCAACTTACTGGTATTCTCGATTGGACCGCAACATCTGAAGGAGCTTATTGTTATTATAGCAATGATATAAGCACTTACGGAACTGTATACGGAGCTCTTTATAATTGGATTGCAGTGGATGATAACCGGAATATTTGTCCGGATAACTGGCATGTGCCAGGTGATGCAGAATGGAATGTATTGATAGAATTTGCCGGGGGGAGTGATATTGCCGGAGCAAAGCTTAAGGAGGTTGGTAATGAGCATTGGAATGGCAATGAAGGTTCCACCAATGAATTTGGATTCACAGCATTACCAGGGGGTGAACGGGATGAAGACGGAGGTTTTTCAGATATTAGAGTATATGGTAAGTGGTGGACATCTGATATAGCTGATGTTTTTCCTACACAGAGATGGAACTACTCCATTTTTTACTCTGGTTATAAAATAACAAAGCTTCGCTGGTATCCCAATGCGGGGTATTCCATTCGATGCATAAAGGATTGAAGTAGCAAATATTTAAGTGGATTTTTTGAAAATTTCAATTTTATCAGTAACATAATTGCCGGATAACAGTCTATTGGTTAAAATACTTGGTAATGAAAAACTGCATTATAATTACCTGTATTTTTTTTTTAACCTCCGGACCGCTCACAGCCCAGTACGAAATCCAACCTTCATTCGAGGATACGCTGAAAGTGTATGAATCTCTCTTCGATCTGGATGAGCCGCTTAATCTAACTCTGCAGTTTGATGTAAAGACTTTCCAGAGAACACGGCAAAAGGAGAAGTACCAGCCTGCTAAGATGACTTGTATTGTAAATGACACATTCCAGGTGACCCACCCGGTAAGGGTGAAGGCCAGGGGTATCTACAGAAGGGACAATTGTACGACCCCGCCATTCTGGCTTAACATCAGGTATTCAGGCATTGAAACGGAGGAGCTGAAAGATGTCCGCAGGATGAAGATGGTTACCAGGTGCAGGGGTGCACAGCAATATTCAGACTACGTATTGCGGGAATACTTGGTTTACAGGATTTATAACCTTATTTCTCCATACAGTTTCAGGACCCGCCTGGTAAGGTTGAGGTACATTGATACGGGCAGGAAAAACAAAATGACCGAGAGCTGGGCTTTTTTAATCGAACCGAATGAAATTCTGGCAGCCAGGTTCAATGCTAGGATTGTTAAAAGCGATAAGCTGTCTATACGGACAGTTAACCGGGATATCATGGACCAAATGGCCATGTTCCAGTACATGATTGGCAATGGGGATTATTCGGTAACCGGCCAACACAACCTGAAGATCCTGGCCATGAACAGACCGGGAGGTCCTGTAGGTTTTGTCCCGGTACCTTATGATTTTGACTACACCGGTCTGGTGAATGCCCACTATGCCATTCCGGGAGAGAACCTGGGGATCAATTCAGTGAGGGAGAGGTATTTCCTTGGCCCCTGCAGGAGTAAGCTTGTGCACCTGGAGGCCATCAGTGATCTCGAATCATTCAGGAAAGAGATTATCGAACTCATCAATGAATTTGAACTCCTGGATGAAGAAGCTAAACTGGATATGACAGACTATATCGAGGGTTTTTTTTCCCAGGCATCAAGGGAGAGGTTCATAGAACGTGAAATTGCAACTACATGCCGGTAGGTCTGAATTTATCAGGAACATTTCCAGTTTGGAGTGATTATTGTGAATACAGATTATGTATGATTGATTTTTGAACAGATAATGAGGCATTTAAAATTTATATTGGTCCTATTGATTCCTTCCGGTTTTGCTTATACCCAGGAACCGTCGGAAGCTGCAAAGAGCGACAAACCCCGCAATGTTATCCTGATGATCGGAGACGGGATGGGCCTTTCACAGGTTTCAGCAACTTATTATTATATGGATGAGGAACCGTCCTTCAGCCGTTTCAGGTACATTGGACTTGCCAGGACCTCTTCAGGGTCAGATCCTGTGACACAATCTTCTGCTGCAGCCACTGCTTTGAGTACGGGGACTAAGACATACAATATGGCTATCGGGGTTGGTATGGATAGCATACCACGGGAAAACATTGTAGAGATTGTTTCAGAACTGGGATACCTGACCGGAGTTATAGCCACTTCATCCATTACCGATGCCACGCCGGCAGGATTTTATGCGCATGTACCTGACCGTTACATGCAGAGGGAAATTGCCATGGACCTCTTGAAATCAGATATTGACTTTTTTGCAGGGGGTGGATTAAAGTATTTCCTGGATAGTACCGGAATGGATCATTTCAATGCGAACGGTGTGAAAGTCAATTTCTCTAAACTGAAAAAGATCAGGAATCCCCAGCCTGATGATCGGTATGGTTTCCTGCTGGCTGCTGATCGAATGCTGACCATGCTGGAAGGAAGGGGTGGCTTCCTGGAAGACGCGTCAGCCATTGCGGTTGATTTCCTGTCGTCGGATGAGAAAGGATACTTTCTGATGATCGAAGGATCGCAGATCGATTGGGCGGGCCAATCACTCTGCAACACTTGTCCCTGTATTTGCTTTTGGTCCCGGAGCAGAAAATTTCGCCGGAGTTTATGAAAATACTGAAATTTTTCACAAATTAGTATCCCTATTGCTTTCGGAGTAATAGGGTAAACAGTAATTTCTGATCAATTTTATGGAGAAGTCCGATCGCGATATCATCATCAGTATTGTATCCAATGCGTTTGAGCAGAATCCCCGGGTACAAGCAATTATGAAGAAGAGAAATCCCGCCAGGAGCATCCGCCTGATGACCGAATATGCATACGAGCTGGTAGGGAAATTTGATGGAATCTATCTTTCTGAAGATAAAACAACAGTCCTGTTCTATTATAGAAATAGCCAGTATCGCAGGGGGCTGATTGATTACCTTAAATATGGCAAGATGTTTTTGAAGGCCATCAAACCATCCCAGTTGTTTCCGACACTGAAGAGGGAAAAGTATATTAAAAGCCTGCGGCCTGACTATGATGATTATATTTATGTATGGATACTCGGAAGTGTGCAGGACAAGACCAGCATCAGGGGCCTGGCAGATATTCGTAATCATCTCTTCGGCCTTTCGAAAAAACTACAGCTTCCCATTTTGATTGAAACAACTGTGGAAAAGGTCCTGAAGCTATATACGTACGTGGGCTTTGATATCTATCACAAATGGGATGACCGGGAAGCAGGGATCAATGTCTGGTTCCTGAAACGGGAAGTGAAAGAATAGATGTTACAAATTCTCCGCCAGCCAGTCACCCACCTCTGACGTCCTGTAAGCTTTCCCTTCTGCAATGTCCTCGGTGATAACGCCTTCTTCGATGGACCGGTCTACTACCTCCCTTATGGCACTGGCCTCTGTGGTCAGGTTCAGGGAAATTTCCAGCAACATGGCAGCAGAAAGCACCGTAGCCAGTGGATTGGCAATGTCTTTTCCGGCAGCCTGCGGGTAGGAGCCGTGGATGGGCTCAAATACCGATGTGTGAATACCTACGGATGCAGAGGGTAGCAGTCCCAGTGATCCGGTGATTACACTGGCTTCATCTGACAGGATGTCTCCGAACATGTTCTCGGTGACCATGACATCGAATTTCCTGGGCCACTGGATGATCTGCATGGCAGCATTGTCCACGAACATATAATCCACTTCGATATCGGGATGATCCGGAGTCATTTCCTGAACGGTCTCTCTCCATAACCTGGAGGTTGCCAGTACGTTGGCTTTGTCAACAACTGTCAGCCTTTTGTTTCTCTTTGCTGCATATTCAAACCCTAGTTTCACAATCCGCTGGACCTCTTCTCTGGTATAGGTGCAGGTGTCATAGGCTGTATTCTGATCCTCTGACCGGCCCCTTGGTTCACCAAAGTAAATACCACCAGTGAGTTCCCTGATCACCACGAAATCGGCACCCTCTACCAGGTCCCGGCGAAGCGGGGATTTGTGGATCAGCGATTTGAAGGTGGTAACCGGACGAATGTTGGCATAAAGCCCAAGCTTTTTGCGCATGGCCAGCAATCCCTGTTCAGGCCTTACCTTAGCTTTTGGATCATTGTCGTATTTCGGATCGCCGATGGCCCCGAACAGGACCGCATCGGAATCCATGCAAAGCTGGAAAGTCTCTTCGGGAAACGGATTACCCACCCGGTCAATGGCAGTGGCTCCGACCAGGGCTTCGGTGAAGTCGAATCGGTGGTTGAATTTCTTACCAACAGCATTCAATACCTTGATGGCCTGTTCTACGATCTCAGGTCCGATCCCGTCTCCGGGCAATACAGCAATTTTATAATCCATTCGTTCTCAGATTATTATTAGCTTTCAGACTTTCAATAACGTTTAACATTCTCGTGGTGCATTTAATTGCAGCTACGGTCTGGTCTGAATCCAGTGCCCGGGTTTTGATGAGGGTCCCTTCATAATTCCAGTTGATCATACACTCTACCAGTGCATCAGTTTTTCCACCGGGGGGAATGGTGACCACATAATCGGTAAGTACCGGGTGTTTCTTTTCCAGTCGGTCATAAATCTTCCAGAGGGCCTTCATAAATGCATCATACTGACCATCGCCCGAAGCGGTTCCTTCATGTATCTGGGAATCGATTTCAATGGAGAGGGTGGCCACAGACCTGAGTCCGCGTGCCACGGAGAGTGAAAAATTCTTGATCCGTATCTTTTCCTCCACCCTTTTACTGCGCAGCACATCTGAAATGATGTATGGAAGGTCCTCCTTGGTAATGATCTCTTTTTTATCACCCAGTTCAATGACCCTTTCAGTAACCAGTTTCATGTCCTCTTTGCTGAGCTCGATCCCAAGCTCTTCCAGGTTTTTCTGGATACTGGCCTTCCCGGACAATTTGCCCAGTGCGTAGGTCCTCTTCCTTCCGAATCGTTCCGGCAACAGGTCATTGAAATAGAGGTCGTCTTTCTGGTCGCCATCTGCATGGATCCCGCTGGTCTGGGTAAATACATTTTCACCAATCAACGGTTTGTTGGAAGGGATTCTGATCCCTGAAAAGGATTCAATGATCTTGCTTACTTGGTAAAGCTTCTCCTCCCGGATGGACATATCATATTTTAATAGATCCTTAACAACACCGATTACACTCGAGAGGGGTGCATTTCCGGCGCGTTCCCCCAGCCCGTTTACGGTGGTGTGGATCCCGGTGATCCCGGCCCTGATGGCGGAAAAAGTGTTGGCAGTTGCAAGGTCATAGTCATTATGGGCATGGAAATCGAAATTCAGATCGGGATAGCGGTTGATCATATCCAGGCAGAATTCATAGGCCTCCTGCTGATTGAGGATCCCCAGTGTGTCAGGAAGCATGAACCTGTCGATGCCTTCATCTTTCAGCGCATCCAGTACCTTGTATATGTATTCCGGTGAATTGCGCATACCATTGGACCAGTCCTCAAAATAGATGTTCATCCTGATACCCATCTCCCTGGCAATGCCCAGCACCTCCTTTACGTCAGCAATATGCTCTTCAGGTGTTTTCTTGAGTTGGATCTGGCAGTGCTTCAGCGATCCTTTCATCAGAAGATTGTTGACCTTTCCTCCTGCATTCCGGATCCACTTCAGCGATATATCCCTATCCACGAATCCAAGCACCTCAATTTTTTCTATATGACCTTGTTCCTTTGCCCAGTCAAAGATCAGGTTTGCACCTTTGAATTCTCCTTCCGAGACCCGGGCCGATGCTACTTCGATGCGGTCCACATTCAGATCCTCCAGCAACAGTTTGGCGATGTTGAGTTTTTCTGAAGCTGTAAACGACACCCCGGAGGTTTGCTCACCGTCCCGGAGCGTGGTATCCATGATAGTTATGTTCATGATCCTGATGCTTTAAGTCCTGGCCTGTTCAAATTGTGCGATCGTCTCCTTTATACTCAACAGGAAGTCGATGTCGTCATATCCATTGAGCAGGCACTCCTTTTTGTAGGGATTGATGTCGAATCGCTCCGATTGGCTTCGCCGAGCTCGTAAACTCGGTTCACCTGATGCTGACAGTGTGATCTGCTGGTTCTTCAGATCTACCTTCAGCATGGAGGAGGCATCTTTTTCAATGGCCTGAAAAATCCTGGACAGGAAATCTTCAGAAACCTGGACCGGAAGAAGTCCGTTGTTCAGAGCATTGTTCTTGAAAATATCTGCAAAGAAACTGGATACCACTACTTTGAATCCGTAATCATGAATGGCCCAGGCTGCGTGTTCGCGGCTGGAACCACTGCCAAAGTTCTTTCCTCCGATCAGGATGGTACCGGAGTAAACAGAACTGTTCAGAGCAAAATCAGTTTTGGGTTGATCATTTTTATCAAACCTCCAGTCCCTGAACAGGTTTTCTCCGAAACCGTCACGGGTGGTCGCCTTCAGGAATCGTGCCGGAATAATCTGATCGGTATCCACATTTTCGATGGGCAGCGGAACTGCTGTGGATTCTATGGTATGAAATTTCTTGGTGGACATCTGGTGGATTTTTTTGGGTTAGAGCATGGACCTGGGATCGGTTACTGTTCCTGTAACGGCTGCTGCGGCGGCTGTAATCGGACTGGCAAGCATGGTTCGGGATCCTGGTCCCTGCCGGCCTTCAAAGTTCCTGTTTGAAGTGGATACCGCAAGTTTTCCTTCGGGTACCTTGTCATCATTCATGGCCAGGCAGGCAGAACACCCCGGTTGTCTTAATTGAAATCCTGCCTTTTCCAGGACATCAGCAATGCCTTCTTTAATGGCCTGTTTTTCAACCTGTTTCGACCCGGGAACAATCCATGCGGTGACATGATCTGCTTTTTGACGCCCTTTGATGAAAGTTGCTACTTCCCGCAGGTCCTCAATCCTTCCATTGGTACAGCTGCCTACAAATACATAGTCCACTTTCCGGCCAGCAATGGGTGTGCCTGCTTCAAAGTCCATATAGGCAAGGGACTTTTTATAAGATTCCCTGTTACCAGCTTCGGTTTCTTCCACGAAAGGTATATGCCCGGTTATCTTTGCTCCCATACCCGGATTGGTCCCGTAGGTGATCATGGGTTCGATATCGGCTGCATCAAAATGCAGTTCCTGATCGAAAACTGCATCTTCATCACTCTTAAGGACTTTCCAGCTTTTAACAGCACGGTCGAACTCTTCACCTTTTGGCGCGAACTCCTTTTCTTTGATATAATCGAAGGTCGTTTCATCGGGAGCAATGATCCCCCCGCGGGCTCCGCTTTCAATACTCATGTTGCATACTGTCATTCGTCCCTCCATGGAAAGGCTCCTGATGACTGATCCTGCATATTCAATAAAATACCCGGTACCTCCGCTGGTTGAGATCTTTGAAATAATATAGAGGATCACATCCTTGGCAGTAACCCCTTTGGGAAGTTCACCATCCACGGTAATGCGCATCTTCCCGGGCTTGGGCTGAAGGATACATTGGGTAGCAAGGACCATTTCAACCTCACTGGTGCCAATACCGAATGCCACGCTTCCAAACGCTCCGTGTGTGGAGGTATGACTGTCGCCACACACCATAGTCATTCCCGGTTGTGTGATCCCCAGTTCGGGCCCAATCACATGAACGATCCCCTGGTAGGGATGGTTCAATCCATACAGGGTGACACCATGCTTCTCACAGTTCTCAGTCAGTTTATCGACCTGGAAGCGTGAAAGCTCATCCTGGATGGTCAGATGCTGATCCACTGTAGGAATATTGTGGTCGGGTGTTGCTATTGTATGTTGAGGACGGAATACGCTGATCCCACGCTTGTCAATTCCCGCAAATGCCTGGGGACTTGTCACTTCGTGAATGAGATGTTTATCAATATAGAGCACAGATGGACCTCCCTTGATCTCTTCCACCACATGGGCATCCCAGATCTTATCAAAAAGTGTTTTTCCAGCCAATTCCTTCATATTTTAAAGTGAGCCGCAAATGTAAGAAACTTCTGCAACAAATTGTTTACAAATAGCCGTGTATTGATGGTAAATTGTCACATTTGCCGGTTGTTTTCAAAACAATCGGAAGAGAATCCGCACCTATTTGTTAATTATTATTTAAATTAGTAAAAACCTATCCCATGATCATGAAAAAGAATATTTATACCCTGGCCATTTTTATAATCTGGCCTCTTTTATTACAGGCTCAGGATACTCCGGAAGTGGGAGAACCCGTTGATACCATTTCAACGGATGTGGATCTGTTTAATGAACTTGATCCAATGGATATTACTCTGACTTTCGATCTAAAAAAATATCAGCGTAATAAATATGAGGGGAAGTACCTGCCGGTTCATTTTCTCTATCATATTAATGATACCCTCAGTATTGAAAAATCGATCCGGATCAAAGTCCGCGGGGAGTTCAGACGGAAACATTGCTCTTTTGCACCTTTCTGGCTCAATATCAGGAAAGCGGATGTAGCGAACCAGCATCTGCAGGAAGTAAAAAGAATGAAGATTGTAACCCATTGTCGGGGCGCTGATGAATATGCTGATTATTTGCTTAAGGAGTATCTTACCTATAAGATCTATAATATCCTGTCACCCATTAGTTTCAGGGTTCGACTCCTGCGCATGAAATATGTGGATACGGGAAGAAAGAACAGGGTGACCGAGAGCTGGGCATTCATGATAGAACCTGAGGGAATGCTTGCCGAGCGGTATGATGCCCTGGCTGTCAAAAATGACCAACTGGGCATGATTTTCATGGAGCAGGAAACCATGGACCTGGTGGCACTGTTCCAGTTTATGATCGGGAATGCCGATTATTCAATCACAGGTCGTCATAATGTAAAGATCCTTGGTCTCCCGGGGTTTGGATCCGAAGGTTATACTCCGGTACCCTATGATTTTGACTATACCGGTCTTGTCAATGCCTATTATGCTATACCCGGTGAAAACCTTGGGATCACGTCTGTGACTGAGAGGCATTTCCTGGGACTCTGCCGTGATGTGAGTGAGTACCAGCAGGTCATTAACCACATGGAAAACCACAGGGATGAAATACTGGACATGATCAATTCTTTCCCATATTTGGGGGAGAAGCAAAAGAATGAAATGGTATCTTACCTGGAAGGATTCTTTATCCTTGCATCAGATCCTGGACTGATCCGGAAGGAACTGAAAAGGACCTGTCGCTGAACCGTCCGGCTATCACTTTTCCTTGAAGTTTTGGCGCTCCTTATCCCGGATAATGACCCTTAATTTTACCCGGTTTTTAAAGGTGTCAATATCCCCAATCTGGATCTGTTTAATATGATTTACCCCAAACCGGTGTCGCAGGTCCTCTTCAAGCTCACTCCTTTTATCGTTGGTGAGGAGATCCAGCCTGTCATAGGTGATTATCTTCTCCATGATCCTGTTCCGGAACAGCAGGTATTCAGTAATACCTATGGTCAGAATGATCAACAGATTGTTTGCCACAATCTTGATAATCGGGACATCAAGTTTGAGCAGTGCATTCATTAGCCCCAGGCCAAGACAGATAAACAGATAGGTCAGTTCCCTGGGTGTGGCCTGAACAGACCTGAACCGGATGACACTGAAAATGGCAAACAGGCCCAGTGCAAATCCCATCTCAACCGGTACCTGGCTCAACAGGATACAGACAATAAATACAATGGCTGAAATGGAGATATAGGTGAATGAATAATCGAGATTACCTTTTCCCCTGGAATTGTATAAGAACCGGGCTACTATGAAAACCATGATGAAATTCAACAGGAAACGAACAATGACGGTTCGCCAGGTTGCGTCAAATATTTCCAGAAGGTCCATGCTGTTTAATTTATTTTACAAGTTAAAGAATTATTCCTTTCATATAACTCATAACCTTGAACACTGCCTTGAGGCCCTTTTTATCTGCCTTTCTCTCTTTTTAGGTGATACTGCCGGAGAGCAATTGCCCACCATGGGCATCGGACCGTAAGATTCGCTCTCCAATTTCTCTTTTTTGTTACGGGGACAACCGAACATAACGTTGAATCCTGCACGCAGGTTTACCGACCGGGTATCAAAGGGATAAAAGAATCCAAGCAGGTTATCACTGACCAGATGAAGCTGGAATCCCTTTCCATGATAAGCAAGACCGGCACCAATGTTCTTGATGCTGTTGTTCAGGTAAGACCAGCTTACTGTAGCAAGGATCCTGTCGGCCAGGTCAGCATTGGCTGAAAGTGTCACTGAAGAATGTGCTTTGCTGTGAAAGATCACATTCCGGTTCACCAAACCAAGCTTGATATTTTCGCGGATATGGAAACTCCCGCCAAGAAATAGCTGCGCAGGTAAGTATGAAAAGTAAGGAGCCTGGGAAACCGATACATCAAAAGAATTGAGAAGGGAATCTCTTATGTCTGCCAAAAAGTCAAAGGATATGATATCAGTTCCAGGATCAGCACCCACGTATTCGAAGGATCCAGCACCACTGACATTGTTAAGATCAGTTCTCCATCGAATCATCCCAACATCGAGAAGACTTGCAGAAAGGGTGATCCGGTCATCATACCTGTATATGATCCCCAGATCAAAAGCGAATCCGGGATTCCCCCTGTTCAGCAACATCCGGACATAGTTTATTTCGTTCAGTGTTATGCCGTCAATATTCCCTTCGGCATCCTGTGTAATGGTGACAGGAAAGGAACTGTTGAGGGTATAATCCCCTTCCAGAAGAAGGTCGAAATTGTTTTCACGGGTCGTGAAATCGATATCAGATCGACTGCTGTAAAGATTTGCTTTCCCGAACAATAGTTTGCCCCGCAGTCCAACGGTCCAGTTTTGATCCATCACCTTTGAGATTCCCAGGGAATACTCCCGGTTGTAATAACCGGCAGACCTCGTAGCATTAAAACGTGTGGTCTCCCCAATAAAGGGTCCGTTCCCATAAAGCGCCATTTCTGCAAGGTCCTTTGGGACAGTCTGATATACATGGGTTTTTTCGATAATGTTGAATGTAAAATAGAGTGATTTGTACCTGTAGCCAACGGACACGAGATTCAGCAATGCTTCCGCTGCAAACAGGTCCACCCGGTGCATCTGGTCAAAAACCCCGTCAATGTTCCAGGTGTTTGATCCTGCCAGGTCATTGTAGGTAAATGCGGTATTGTTATAGGAAAAATGACTGGAGGCTAAACCAGGGATACCCACGTACCATTTGCATTGCAGCTGAACGGCAGGATTGAGCAGATTCGACTGGGGAACCTGGTGCATCAGGTAGAAAGTGTTGCTCTGCTGTCCGGCGACCGGGATGGAAACCAGCAGTAGAATGAACGGCAGGATTGGAATGATGGTATAGAGCTTGTTCCCTCTCAAAACTCAAGGGTCAGATCAAGCATTGCTCCAATATTCACATCAATGAGATAGGAAGGATAGTAGGGGATAAGTGCTGTATCAACCTCGGGATTCAGTATGGTGGCCCGAAAAAGGATTTCAGTGGCATCCTGCAGGGGTTCGATCTGATCCCGGTCAAAGACAGCATCCTGCCGGGCATGTGAAGGTTGGATGATTTTTCCGTCGTCCACAACCAATCCCGGAGGAACCGGCATAGCCCCATCAAAGAGCATAGAATCAATTACGTTCCTTCCAGCATCCAGGAAATATGCCTGCGCCAGTACATCATTAGGAAAACCATTATAAATGTTTACCCTGAATAGTATCCTGTTAAGGTGATCCAGGTTTTCACTGATGGCAGACAGATCGAAATCCATATAACCCTCAATGATGACCTCCAGTGCCTCAATCCATTCCGGTAACCCGGTAATGGAATCCAGTTCAAGCAGCAAGGTGTCAAATCCACTTTCCCAATTTAATCCGAAACTTTCCTCGCCAAAGGGGAATGCCACATCAGGATTCCAAACAAGCGTTTCAGGTAGTGATTCAGGCATATCTTTCAGGCATGAGACAGCCAGGAGGATCATCGCTGTCAGGGCTGTCATAACAATAATTGTTCTTCGAAAATGGTAATCCGGTGATCTCATTTGATGCAGTGAATCATATAAAGTTAAAACAATCCTGAAAAGATAACGTTCAAATAGAATCCGGTAATATATTATCTGTTATTTTTGTCAGATTGTTATTAAATACACACGCTATGCTTTCAGTTCATAAGATCGGAGGAACATCCATGTCCAAATTCGAGGATGTACTCAACAACATTATCATCGGACAGGCTCCAAAGGGGAAACTTTATAACCGGATTTTTGTGGTATCTGCTTACAACAATGTCACCAACTGGTTGCTGGAACATAAAAAAACGGGTGAACCGGGAGTTTACGATCTGTTTGTGAAAAACAGAGACTATCGGAAAGCCCTGGAAGATCTGCTTCAGAAACTCATTGCCATTAATCAAGGACTGGCAGGGATTAAGCTCGACCTGGATGCTGCTGCTGCTTTTATAACAGAACGGATTGAGCAATCAATGAATTACCTGGTCAGTCTTGATGAAGTGATGGCTTCAGGTTACGTAAATAAGCAGAACATTCTGCTGGCTGCCAGGGAGATCCTTGCCTCCCTTGGGGAGGCACATTCGGCCTATAATTCAGTCAATATTTTAAGAAACAATGGAATAGAAGCCACATTTGTCGACCTGTGTGGATTCCATGACACAGCATACCTGACCATTGATGAAAGGATCCATCAGGCATTCAGCGACCTTGATTGTTCCCTTACCATTCCCGTGGTTACCGGGTATACAAAGGGGACAGAAGGAATCATGCGGGAGTTTGACCGGGGTTATTCTGAAGTGACATTCAGCAAGATTGCCGTGAAAGTGAAGGCAGTGGAAGCTGTCATACATAAGCAGTACCATCTCTCCAGTGCTGATCCTGCCATAGTGGGTATTGAGAATTCACGACCTGTGGGAGCTACCAATTTTAATGTGGCCGACCAGCTGGCAGATATCGGTATGGAGGCGATCCATCCAAAGGCATCCAAACCGCTTGAGGTGAACGGGATCAACATCCGCATAAAAAACACCTTTGAACCCGATCATCCGGGAACAATAATATCGCGGGATTTCAGCGGAGAAGAATCAAGGGTCGAGATCATTTCTGGAACCGACCAGGTAACCGCAATCGAGGTGCACGATCCCTTCATGGTGGGACAGGTTGGATATGACATGAACCTGATGAAGGAGATGCAGCGATACAATATTTCATATATACTTAAGGCCACCAATGCCAACAGCATCACAATGGTCATATGGGAAACAGACCTGGTGGATGGATTGGTGACGAAGCTCGAAGGCCTTTATCATAAAGTCACCATTAAAAAAGCAGCACTGGTTTGTGCACTGGGAACAAACATTGCCCAGCCCGGGGCGCTGGCCAAGGCTTCCTTAGCACTATTCGGCAGAAACATCAATGTTGAGGCAATTTCACAATCATTGATGCAGGTGAATATGCAGTTTGTGATCCGCCGGGAGGATTATGGGGAGGCCATTATCGCACTGAACAAGGCTCTTTGTCTTTAGAGGTGATTAAACCAATCGCTTGAACAAAGGTCTAAACTGAAGGATTGCTCTGTAAATTTTAATTTGAAGAGATGGAATTTAAGGCACCAGCCCGATACGGGACTTTGATCATAGGGTTTTTCTTCGCCCTGCATGTGAACGGACAAGCGGTCAATACTGATACTGTTGTTCAAAGAGAAAATGCAATCAGGGTGTTCATAGATTGTTTTTATTGCGATATGGACTTCATTCGTGAGGAGATCCCATATGTGAATTATGTCAGGGATGTGAAGGAGGCTCAGGTTTATATTCTTGAGACACGGGAGAATACCGGAAGCGGTGGAAGAAAATATACATATGCTTTTGTTGGGCAGATGGAGTATGAGGGTAAAAGTGACACCCTGGTTTATGCCAGCAGGCCAGATGATTCAAGGGATTACACCAGGATATGGCGTACCCAGATGTTGAAAATGGGACTTATGCCATATGTAGCCAGGACACCCCTCTATGATGAAGTGATCATCAATCCTACAGAGAGCATTGTGAAACAGGAGGTAGTCGACAGGTGGAATAACTGGGTATTTGAGCTCGATGCGGAACCCAATTTTGAAGGTGAAGAGTCTTACAATGAATTGGAGCTTCGCAGTTCGGTCTCTGCTGTGAAGATAACCCATGATTGGAAATTGGAGCTTGATTTCGATCACCGGTTCAGCAGGACAAAGTACACCTATGATGATACCCTGTACACCAACGATAAAAGTTACCAGGGCTTGGATGTCCTGGTTGTTAAAAGCCTGGGGGATCACTGGTCGGCCGGACTAAGGACCGATGTTGTATCGTCAACATACACCAATACGAAATTCTCAGTTGATTTCATGCCTTCGGTTGAATACAACATTTTCCCCTATTCCAGGTCGACACACCGCCAATTCAGGATCTTATATGGTGTGGGAAATTCATACAACGTCTATAACGACACCACCATATTCAATAAGACCGAAGAAAACTTGTGGTTACAGCAACTTCAGCTGGCCTACCAGGTTCAGGAGAAATGGGGCTCCATCAATGTTGCACTGGAGGGATCCAACTATTTTCATGACTTCTCAAAGAACAGACTGGAGTTAAGCGGGTACATTTCAATAAGGATCCTTAAGGGCCTATCAGTAAGGCTTCGTGGCGGAGCCGCCCGTATCAACGACCAGTTGTCACTTGTGAAGGGTGAGCTAACTGAGGCCGATATTCTGTTACAGCTTCAGGAGCTTGAAACAAGTTATGGTGTTGGGGGTGAAATCGGGGTAACCTATACTTTTGGATCCATCTATAACAACATTGTTAATCCAAGATTTGGAAATGGAAGGAGACGTTACTATTAGGCAAATTCATAGCTTCTTCATTTACTTCCGAACAAAGATAAAATCACCTCCTTGGTCCTCTGCATTCTGGATGGTGCCGTATTGGGGTACATTGGGAGAGTTGTTCAGAACTGCAGTTTTAAAGTTACCGAATAATTCTTCCGATGACAGGAATTTCTCCTGGTTCTCAATGAGCTCACTGATCAGGTACTTCACGAATACACTTTTGTCGGGAACCTCCTTCAGCGCACCACTGGTCATCGCCTTTCGGCTGGGAAGATCATGCAGTTTCTGTATCCCTTTCGCATCACCTCCAAATGCTGACCTGGTTTTAAATATGGATCCACTGAAACAGGCATCGGCGATTAAAAGGGTATGTTTAGATTGTATGCTCCCGATAAAGTCCCTAAGGGTGCTGTTCCCGTCGTGGATTACCTCTCCATTCACCGGTTCGGGAGAGTATAGTGAGATGAGTGGATAGGGCGAGGCTGATTTCGACTCAGGTTTTTCTTCAGCGGGTTGATCCGGCAGGAAACCAGGCTAAGCTGTTTCTACCTTCATTGATTCTGGTGAATATTCCGGTCGATCCTCCCCGAAACCATAGGCCCATACCCGAAGTTCTTCAGACATCAGGCAGGAAGAGACGAAATCACTATGAGAAGGGCTTGCATCAACCGAAAGAACAATCTGCTCCAGCTTTTCAGAACTACCAACCACTTCACCGGATTGATATCCAATGCCTTAATGGCTCCAGCATGTCCCTCGGTAGAGCTGGATATCTTGACCAGGGCAAGATCCCACCAGGGTGCGGTGTATGATCCCTGTCTCAGAATTCCATAAAATGATATTGTTATCAGAACCGGTGGTGGCAATCAACTTCCCATCCGGACTGTAAGAAGCGAAGTAATTCTGGTGGCTGGTTTTCAAAACGATTTGGAATTTATAAGTCTTTCGTGCTCTCTGAAGGCCTCGTATTCGTTGCCCAATCAATTATACCCTATAAACCAATCATTCAAGATAGCAACCTTATTCATGGAAGTCAAGCCATTTGGTCATTTCCCATTGATTTCTTTTCGTATCTTCAACGCCATAAAAATACCAGAGTAATGAAAATCCAAAGATTCTGCGTTATACTGATCGCTATCTTATCCCTGGCGATTCTTACGGGTTGCACTGGTTCAGGCGGCAAAACAGACCGTCAAACTGGTGCCGGGGTGGAGAGTCCGGGTCCAGCCGAAACCATTCCAACTACCGGATCTGCCGCCGAAGAACAGATGAGGCAGGCTGCCTTGGATGGTGAACTGGAGAAAGTAAAGGCGCTGCTTGATGCGGGCACCGCTGTCAATGCGATTGACCAGGAGGGCCATACTGCATTGATGTTTGCTGCATTTAACGGACATTCCGAAATTTTGCTGGCCCTGATAAAAGGGGGAGCCAGTGTGGACCGAAGGGACCTGTTGGGACGGACCGCCCTTTTGTATGCTTCCACAGGTCCATTTCCCGAAACAGTGAAAATCCTCCTGGATAAGGGGGCAGAACCGAATATTGTCGATTCAGAGGAACACTTCTCACCTCTGATGCATGCATCTGCTGAGGGGAATTTTGAGGTTGTGAAGATTCTTCTGGAATTTGATGCTGATCCGTCGCTCACAGATGTGGATGGTGATGATGCGGAATCCTTTGCCCGGCAGTCAGAGCACACAGCAGTGGCTGATTACCTAAAAGAAGGCCATAAGAATTGAATGTGACATTCATTAAATGATTATTGATGCACTGAAGGCTGTTTTGGCAGCCGGCATAATTCTTTTTTTTTTATTTTCTACCTGTTCACGGTCAACAGGGTTCCATTGTTGATGACCGTCATTCATTCCATGCACTGGTGGAGCAGGCTTATGGCCTTGACCAGGATCTTGTAAATGGAGTGCAGTATCACAATCGGTACATGAGTTGCCAGGGCCATCCATATTTCATGGAAGACAGGTTTGCCAGTGGCTCGGTATCCGTCAGGGGCAGGATCTATAAGGATGTCAGGCTCAGGTATGATCTCTATTCCCAGCACGTGGAGATTGAGTATGAAAACTTCTCGGGTGGAAGCAACGTGTTGATCACCATAACAGATAACGTGGATGCTTTCAGCCGTGGCGCATTTGAATTCCTGAAATTGAATCTTGGTCAGGAACCAACAAGATTTTACCAGGTAATCAGGACGAATGTGTTTACATGTTATGTGTACAGGGAGAAGGAACTCATTCCCCTCACGAACAATATGCTTTTTATTGAGCAATTTATCAAGGCCAGCCTGACCTACCAGATGGAAATGGATGGGAGGCTTTATGAATTTAATAATATGAAGTCCTTTGCAGCACTCTTTCCTGAAGATCAGCAAAAGATGATCAAGCGTTACCTGCGGCGAAAGCACTTTACATTCAGAAAAGCAACTCCCGGTGCCATTGTCAGGAACATGAGTGCGGTCTCAAACCTTTCAGCGAGCGGAGGGCTGCCATGAAAAGGAGCCTGGTGATAACCGTGTTATTGATCTTTATTTCGTTTTTCCAACTGGAGGGACAGGAAACGGATGTGTTATTCAGTGGAGACTTCAACGATGTGCCTTTTATTGAATTTGTGGAACAAGTTGAGAAGCAGACGGGAACCACCTTCTATTTCCTTAATGATTGGGTCAGGGGAATCAGGGTTACCATCTCAGGAGAAGAAATCTCACTTCAACGCACCCTTGACAGAACATTACTACCTACAGGCATAACCTATTTTCTGGATAAGCACCAGCAGGTCTTTTTATCCAATAAGGTTCCAATTGTAACCTCGTTACCGGAATATTCAGGGGTAAATGACAATTTGTTCGAAGCCATGGATGCCATTGGAGAGTCTGAACTGACATCCACGGAGAAGAAATACATTGAAGGGCGGAGGGCAGGAATGCTTGAAACATTACGGGTGGGTAGCAGCGAGGGAGTGAGCACCTTGACAAATGCAGTGCTCTATGGGAAGATGACAGATGTGGAAACCGGGGAGCCTCTTATTGGTGCAACCATCTATATCGAAGAATTGAAGAAAGGGGCTGCCACAGATGTGGACGGCAGGTTCAGCATTGTGGTCAGACCCGGAAAGTACACGGTAGATTTCAATTGCATGGGTATGGAGACGAAGCAAAATTACCTGGAGGTCCTTTCCGGAGGAGACCTGTCTATTTCGCTGGAAAGGAGCCTGATCCCGATCACCGAAGTTGTTATTCAGGCCAACCGTTATCACAATGTGAGGGGAACCCAGATGGGATTTGACCGCCTGAATTATAAGGTCATGAAAGATGTACCAGTTGTGATGGGTGAAAAGGATGTGTTGAAGGTCATTCAGATGCTTCCCGGTGTGCAGAGTGTTGGGGAAGGTGCAGGCGGGTTCAATGTCAGGGGCAGTTCAGCCGATCAGAATATGATTTACGTAAACAAGGTTCCGGTGTACAACAGTTCGCACCTGTTCGGGTTCTTTACCTCTTTCAGTCCTGATATTGTGAAAGATTTCACCCTTTATAAGAGCAATCTGCCAGCCAAATATGGAGGGCGCCTGGCATCATTCTTCGATATCTCCACCCGACAGGGAAATATGAATGAATATACAGCCCGTGGCGGGATAAGTCCGGTGACGGGTCGTTTGGCCGTAGAGGGTCCCATCAAAAAAGATAAAAGCGCTTTTGTCCTGAGCGCCCGGTCCACCTATTCTGACTGGATCCTCAATCAGTTGGAGGATCCCGACCTGAGAAACAGTGAAGCAGGCTTTTTTGACCTGGCCGGTGCTCTTACCTGGGAACCCGGTGAAAAAACTTTGATAAAGGCCTTTGCATATATCAGCCGTGACAGGTTCACCCTGGGTACCAGTAACCAGTACTCCTACTCCAATGCAGGTGCTTCGGTGAACATAAGGCATCGGTTTAGTTCCAGGATCGCCGGCGATATGGCCCTTGTTTATGGAGAATATGATTTCGCGAATGTGGATATGAAAATCCCATCCGAATCCTATTCCCATGAGTACCGCATTGGTCATTACGAATTAAAGGCCGATTTCACCTGGTTATCACTGGGCAGCCACAAGCTTACCTATGGTGCCAATGCTATCTTTTATAACCTCGACCGGGGAACTCTTGAACCTTATGGGCCATATTCACTCAGGGCACCCGTTGAACTGGGTGTTGAGAATGGTATTGAGACTGCCGTATACCTGGCAGATGAGATTGTTCTTGGGCCTCGTCTCACTGCATATACCGGATTGAGATATGCAGTATTTATGGCACTGGGACCGGAACAGGTAATGGTTTACGGGCAGGGACAACCACGTAAGCCAGGAAACGTTATCGACACCCTTTTCTTTGATCCCGGACAGGTGATTAAAACCTATTCGAGCCTGGAGCCGAGGCTGGCATTGAATTATATGCTTGGAACAAACAATTCATTAAAGCTCTCTTATAACCGTATGCGGCAGTTCCTTTTCATGTTAAGCAATACCATAGCTATTTCTCCAACAGACCAGTGGAAACTGTGCGATTATCACATCACTCCACCTTACGTGGATCAGGTCTCAGTGGGTTATTACCAGGATATTCCCCGAAAAAGCCTCACAACATCCCTTGAAATTTATCATAAATGGGTGTCAGGTGTGGTTGACTACCGCGACGGAGCCAGTTTTATCAGTAGTCCGCATATCGAAACAGAAATCCTGCAGGGCAACCAGAAAGCATACGGTGTGGAGGCAATGATCAAAAAGAGCACGGGCAGGTTCAACGGTTGGCTGGCCTACAGCTATTCAAGGTCGATCATCCGGATAGATTCTCCCATTCCCGGAGAGAACATTAATGAAGGGAATCCATATGCCTCCAATTATGACCGGCCCCATAACCTGAGCCTGGTCACCAATTATAAAATGAACCGGCGGCTTAGTTTTTCTGCCAACCTGGTCTATATCACAGGCCGGCCGGTAACCTATCCCATATCCATCTATTATGTTGAGGAATTGCAGTTCATTGATTATTCTGCAAGGAACAGTTACCGGATCCCCGATTATTTTCGTGCCGATTTCTCTGTCAACCTGGAAGGAAACCTGAAGGAAAGGAAGTTTTTACACAGTTACTGGATGCTGAACATATACAACCTTACGGGCAGGAAGAATGCATATTCGGTATATTTTATTAATGAAGATGGTTTGATCAACGGGTATAAGCTCTCCATTTTCGGACGGCCTGTGGTGACCCTTTCCTGGAATTTTAAACTTGGGAACTATGCGAGTGAGTAAATACCACATACTGGTTCTTTTGTCGCTGGTTTGCAGTTCCTGTATCGAACCTTTTCAACCTGTTATTGAAGAATCGCAGGAGGTACTTGTCATCAACGGAGTAATCACCGATCGGCCCGGCATCCATCAGGTTACGATCTCAAGATCAACCCCCTACAATGATCCATTATTTAATCCGGTATCGGGATGTGTGGTCAGGGTTGAGGATGACCGGGGGAATATCGCTGTTTATGAGGAGACAGATCTGGGTATCTATGAGGCCAATCTGAATGCTTCATTTCTGGACATAAATAAATCATACAGCCTTTTGGTCATAACGTTAGATGGTGATGAATATCAGTCAAACTACGATACTTTGTTGGCCTGTCCTCCCATTGATACTCTTTACTATGAGGTGGAAAGTCAAGGCACATCGAATCCTGAGGTAACCTATCACGGTATCCAGTTTTTATCAGAATTGACCGGTTCGGCCAACGCATCCATGAATTTTCGCTGGCAGCTGGTAGAAACATGGGAGTACAACTCGGCAGCACGTGCTAATCTTATCTGGTACGGAGGGCCATTGATACCTGTTTTAGCAGACTCCATCAACACCTGTTATATGACAGAACCTATCAACGGGCTTTATTCGGCTTCTACCAGGTATTTATCAGAAAACAGACTAAAGCGCAATAAGCTCAATTATGTATCCAATGAAACACCCAGGATTAAATTGAAATATAGCCTGCTGGTGAAACAGCAGTCACTGACGAATGAAATATACAATTACTGGGAAAAAATTAAATCGCAGACAGGCAATGGTGGAGGATTGTATGAAACCCAGCCATCAAGTACGGTGGGCAATATCTTTAATACAAGGAATCCTGAGGAAAAGGTGTTGGGCTGTTTTTATGCCACCCAGCAGCAAAGTAAAAGACTTACATTCAGATCTGATTTTGATTTCATTGTTCCAGGATTTACCTGCGAACTGGATACGGCTAATAGCCTGTGGGAACTTGGATCGGATTTTCCCTATTTACTCTATTCCCTTGATCCACTGGGGGTGGGGCCACCTTATTTAAATGGACCCAGGTTTTGCTTTGATTGCCAGTTAAAGGGTGGTGTAAACGAAAAACCTGACTACTGGTAATAATGAAACTGAACAGATCAGCATATTTCCTTTTGATGGCCGCGGGTCTCTTTTTTGGAAAGACCTCATATGCGTCCGGACAGTCACCCTTTGATCCCTCCAGGGCTTCGGAGGCATCTCTTATCAGGGAACATGTTGAGGTGTTTACCGATCGTTCCATTTACACTGTGAATGAATCCATCCGATTCAGGGCTGATTACTCTGTTGAAGGCCTGGGTGAAGGAAAACAATGGAGCACCGTATTGTATGTTGAACTGGTGACTTCTTCGGGTATGGCTGTAGCCCATGGGAAATTCTCCCTTTCATCCGGTAAAAGCTCCGGCGATTTGATCATTCCGGCCAGTGCTCTGACCGGAAACTACTTTCTTAAGTGTTACACCCGGTGGATGCGTAACTCGGGTCCGGAGACTTACAGCTATACACCATTGAAGTTAATCAATCCCTTTAATTCGGAGGTTACAAGTCATTCCAATGGAGTTGCTGAGGTGCAAAAAGGCAGCAGGAGAGAATACACTGGCGGACTCATTGAATGCCTGACCACTTCTATTTCCTACAACCAGGGTGAGGAGGTGCTGCTTCGCCTGGCTGGACCTGTGAATACTCATTTACAACGTTTCCATTGTTGTGTTACCATTGTTCCTGCTGGTGGGATCGACACACTCCATGGACAGCAAGTGTTTAACAGGGCAGCAATGAATCCGGAAGATTACCGTGTAAACTTCCTCCCGGAGCCGATAGGTCCTTCACTTTCGGGGACAGTGGTTCAGGCAGGCCAGGAAGTTCGTCCGGTTACACTGACGAAGGTTCATTTTACTTTGCTCGGGGAGAAACCCGATTATTTTACCACCATCACAGATGCCCATGGAAGGTTTGTGGTTTCAACACCGGATCTTACCGGGATCCAGGAACTGTTTGTAACCCCCCATCCTGCAGAAGGCCTTCAGGCAGAGGTTCGGATCGACCAGGATTTCGATGTGGGATCGCTGCCTGTACCGGTGGAAGAATTCAGCCTGTCGCCTGTGGAACGTGAGGTAGCCAGGCAGATGGCCATTCAGATGCAACTCTCGACAGCCTTTCAAAGGCCTGTTCAGACCAAATCAGAAACAGTAGAAGAAGATCCGGTTGGATCTTTTTATGGCACACCCGTGCATAGCATTGAAATGGATGATTATGTGAAGCTCCCCACCCTGGAAGAGGTTTTTATTAACCTTGTTCCGGATGTATATGTGGTGAAAAGGGAAAGCCGGAGCAGCTTGAAGGTCCAGAGTGATAACAGTAGTATCGGCATCTATGAACCACTGCTGTTGATCGATCACATTCCAGTATTTGATCAGCATGCGGTCATGTCTATTTCTCCTGCAAAGGTCAGCAGGATCGATGTGATCAATGAAGTGTATATCAAGGGGAACATCTCCTACGGAGGGGTCATAAGTATCCATTCCCGGAAGGGCGATATGGCTGGCATTGACCTCCCCATTGGATCGTACTTCTTTGATTTCCAGTCTCTCCAGCCAACTCCGCAGAAGATGGTTAAGGCCTTTGGTGACCGGGGCCGGGTTCCTGATACGCGCAATACCATTTTGTGGCTGGATGATGTTTTGCTGGAACGAGGAAAAATCCGGGAAATTCCCTTCCAGGCTCCTTCCCGGCCAGGCGAATATCTGATTCTTGTGAGGGCATTGGTCGTTCCCGGTGAAGTGACATCTGCGACCACTCATTTCCGGGTTGAATAGGTCTGTTTTGACACCCATGACTAATTTGTATTGATTTTGAATTGGCCATCTTACTGGATTTGATACAACCTATTTCCTAATTTCCGGTTCTGTTTTCTTCATCCTGAACCAATGAAATTGCCCAAATCATATTATAACTGGACCTCATTGATAGGTACAGCAGTGGCAGCCATTAGTTTCTTTCTGATCCTGTTCTTTCTGGCCATTACCTTTATCTTTAATGAGGGGAGTTCCTATGCCGGTCTATTCGCTTATATTATTCTGCCCGGCTTCCTTGTGCTTGGCCTGATATTGATACCCATCGGAATGAGGGCCAGATCGCGCAGGGACAGGAGACGCCAGGAGGTGATGAAAACCGTGTGGCCGGTGGTCGACCTAAACGACCGAAGGCACCGGAATGCTTTTACCATCTTTGTGATCTGCACCGTTGTTTTTTTGCTGGCTTCAGCTGTGGGAAGTTATGAGGCATTTCATTATACGGAATCCACAGAGTTTTGCGGAACCATGTGCCATACAGTGATGGAACCCGAGTATGTGGCCTACCAGAATTCACCCCATGCAAGGGTATCCTGTGTGGAGTGTCATGTAGGATCGGGAGCTGACTGGTATGTAAAATCAAAATTGTCCGGATTGTACCAGGTTTATTCTGTAGCTTTTAAGAAATACCCAAGGCCCATTCCCACGCCGGTCCACAGCCTGAGGCCCGCCCGGGAGACATGTGAGCAGTGTCACTGGCCTGAGAAATTCACCCCTCACCTGAGCCGGTCTGAAAAGTATTTCCTGACCGATTCGTCCAATACGGAATGGGATATTAACCTGCAGATAAAGATCGGGTCTCAATACAGTGCACTGGGACTGCAGGAAGGTGTACACTGGCATATCAATCCGGATGTACGGATCGAATATGTGGCAACGGACGAAAAAAGGGAGTTCATTCCCTGGGTTCGGATGACCAACCTGGAAACAGGGGAAGTGACAGAATACCTGGATGATGATGAGGTTTTTTATACCGACAGCCTGGAAAATTATACCATCCGTAACATGGATTGCATGGATTGTCATAACCGTCCTTCCCATGAGTATAAATCTCCTTCAAACTATGTGGACCAGATGCTGGCTTCAGGAGAAATTCCATCAGAATTGAAAAAGAACCTGATTACCAGGGCCATCAAAGGATTTCAAAAAGGGTTCAGGAAGCATCAAAATCAATAACTTTAGCGGCTTAAACAATGCAAGTGGGTAAAACAGAAGAACATCCCCTGAAGGAATTTTATGGTGACATACACGGTACCTATGACCGTATAAACCGCATTTTTACATTTGGCAGGGATGTTTCATGGAGGAAGAAAGCAGCTTCAGAATGCCTCCGGTTCAATCCGGAAAAGGTGCTGGATATCTGTACCGGTACAGGTGATTTCATCCTGGAACTGGCTGGTCAGGTCAGTGAAGGAGTTTCCCTGACCGGCTATGATTTTAGCGGAGCCATGCTGGAAGTGGCACGCATAAAAAGTCAGGTTTTACAGGCGAAATCAGAGGTGCCGAACATTGCTTTCGTGGAAGGAGATGTGATTAAGATGCCCTTTAAAAATGAATTCTTTGATGCACTTGGGATCACCTTTGGAATCAGGAACCTGATTTATGAAAACTCAAATGCTGACCGGCATCTTGCTGAAATGTGCAGGGTGCTGAGACCCGGGGGACAATTGGTTATCCTTGAAAGCAGCCGGCCGCAGAATGGCCCCTGGAGGCTGTTAAACTCAGCCTACCTTCAGTTCTTTCTCCCCTATCTTGGTGGTATGATCTCTGGTAACCTGAAAGCTTACAGGTACCTGGCAAGATCTTCAAAAAATTATTATTCCATGAAGGAGATGGGGACCATCCTTGAAAATGCAGGTTTCGTGATCACGAAAAGCGAACCGCTGTTTCTTGGATCAGTCATGCTGTTAGTCGCACTTAAAAAATAAATTGAATGTGTATCTTTGAGGGAGGAGATTGGACATATGAGTGTTAAGGATTTAAATAAGGCATGTAAAGGTACTTTTATTAACCTGTTGAATATCGAGTTCACAGGGTATTCCGATACCGCAGTGGAGGCTTTCATGAAAATCACCCCTGATCTATTCCAGCCCATGGGTGTGGTCCATGGGGGTGCCCTCATTTCCCTGGCCGAGACGGTAGGAAGTGCCGGATCATTCCTGATTGTGGATTCCGAAAAGTACAATGTGCTGGGTTCGGTTGTAAATAGCCAGCATCTTGCTTCCGCCCGGGAAGGTACATTGCATGCAGTTGCCAGGATCGTTGTAAAAAGTGATTTTAAACATGTGTGGGATGTTGAAATTAAAGATGATGAAGGCAAACTTATTTCGATCAGCCGTGTTACCAATAGTGTTAAACCCAGAAAATAGAAAGCGGACCAGCTGAGAGAAGACAATGAATGAAGGCCTCATAAAAATCCACAATACCTGTATTTCAAAAAACCTGCCTTTTGTAACATTCCGGCAACCAAAGCATGTCCATTCTACAACCTACATCCAGACCACCTCCGGAAATGTTCAATGGAAATCGATTCTGGATATCTCCAGCCATACCGGATTTATCATGGCGCCCTTCGATATCAGGAACGGTCACCAGTACATCCTGATCAAACCTGACCTTGTAATAGATGGCAATGATATATCTGAAGAACAGATCGGGCATGTAGAAGCACTTAAGAAACGGTCCCAACCTGTCTGGCCGGATGGATACCCGGTTGTAACCGGTCGGGATACCTATATGAAGCAGGTGGATACCATTAAGTCTTCTATATCTACCGGCGCATTTCAGAAGGCGGTACTTTCACGTATCAGGGTGATAGAAGGCGATTATTTTACAATCATTCCCAGGTTATTCCAGACCTTTTGCAGAAGGCATCCCAATGCTTTTGTTTACCTGTTTAAAAGTGATGATCACTTCTGGATAGGCGCCTCACCAGAATCACTATTGAGGTTGATTGATGGCAAGATGTCTACTGTATCACTGGCTGGTACAAGGCCCTATGCCGAAAAGCACATGGATGTGAACCGATGGACAGCGAAAGAGGTGCTTGAACAGGAGTATGTGACCCGGTATATCCATGATGTATTGCGAACATTTCATATCAGGGATTATCGTGTGACCTCTCCTTATGTACAAAAAGCGGGTAACCTTGTACACCTCAGAACAGATTTTTCTTTCGGTTTTGATAAGATAGCCGGACGGTTCTGGGAGTTGGTGCATGCCATGCATCCTACCCCGGCTGTGGCGGGTCAGCCCAAGGATGATGCCGTTAACTTTATAAAAAATCTTGAGCCTCATGACAGGGATTATTACACGGGATTCCTGGGGCCGGTAAGCGAAAATGACAGGATTGACCTGTTTGTAAACCTCCGTTGTATGCAGATTACACCCCGGTACCTGTCCCTTTTTATCGGAGGTGGCATTACACTTGAATCCGATCCTGCAGATGAATGGGATGAAACCCGCTGGAAGGCTGAATCGTTGCTCAAGATCCTTCGTAGATATATCAAAAACCTGGCTCCTGCAGATGAATTACAATCAACATATCGCTGACCTGGGATTTTTATTCGAGCAACTGGGGATTCAACATGTGATCATCTGCCCCGGAAGCCAAAATGCCCCTTTGATCCAGCTCTTCACATCCAATGAATCATTTACCTGCCACAGCATTGTGGATGAACGTTCGGCTGCGTATGTGGCCCTGGGTATGGCTCGCCAAATTCGCCAACCAGTGGTGGTTGTTACAACTTCGGGTACTGCGGTTCTGAATCTGGCGCCGGCTGTGGCCGAAGCACATTATCAGCATGTTCCCCTTATTGTGTTAACGGCTGACCGCCCCCTGGAGAAGATTTCACAATTCAATAACCAGATCATTGACCAGGTGGAACCTTATGTTAACAATTCAAAAGGATTTTTCGAGTTGCCTGTGGAGGTTCGTGATCAGCAGGAATTGGGAGAGGTCCTATCCATCGTAGAAGAACTGGTCAAAACGGCTGTAACCCTGCCTGGTGGTCCGGTTCACCTCAATATTCCCCTGGCAGAACCATTTTACGAAAAATTGCCCGGTCCGCTTCTGCACCATGCAGGATCTGGAATTCAGCTTGCTTCGGCACAGCAGGATTCAGTTGCTTCAGACCCTGTTCCATCCGATCGGAAAATCCTGATCCTGGCAGGTACCAGCGCTCCGGATGAGGAGATTCAGTGGATCCTGACAAATCTTGCAAATTCAAGACAGGTAGTGGTTGTAGCCGAGAATATTGCCAATATGCCCTCAGATGATTTTATTGCAAATCCGGAACTGCTCCTTGCAGGAACAGATGAAGATGAACGGAAGGATCTGGCGCCTGATCTGGTAGTCTCCTTCGGGGGACAGGTGGTTTCCAAACAGTTGAAGCTATTCCTGCAAGCATTGGAAAACCTGGAGGTATGGATGCTGGAAGGGAGTCCTGCAGAAGAATTGAACAGGCTGACCGGGAAGAATGCTCCTGCGGCTCCGGCAACTATCAACCAGTACCTTAAAGCCTGGAAAAAGGCCGAAGCGCGGGTGAGAAAAACTGCAGTCCGGTTCCTTGACCAGGCAACCTACTGTAACCTGACTGCCATTCAAAGGGTCATTGCATCCATTCCTGAAAGATCAGTACTGCACCTGGGGAACAGCTCTACTATCCGCTATTCGCAATTGCTGCCATTGAGGCAGGACCTGTCTTATTTCTCTAACCGGGGCACCTCGGGTATTGACGGATGTGTTTCTGCTGCTGTGGGAGCAGCCCTGGTTTCAAGTGATCTGCATGTGCTGGTGGTGGGAGACCTCAGTTTTGTCTATGACTCCAACGCACTCTGGAACAGGAATTATCCGAAAAACCTGAAGATTATTGTTATGAATGACGGCGGTGGAGGTATTTTCAGGTTGCTGGAGGGTCCGGACCGGATGGACTTCTTTGAAGAATATTCTGTGACCCATCACCCGGTATCCCTTGAATTGCTGACCCAGTCGTTCGGCAGAATCTTTCAGAGAGCCCGGTCCATGGAAGAACTTGAAGAAAAGCTGGAAGTCCTGTTTCAACCGGATTCGAGCATTTCCGTCCTGGAAGTGGAAACTTCGGCCAGTGAAAATAGTCGTACTTTTAAGGACTTTATGAAACTTAATCAATAGCATATCATGCAGCATAGGGACTGGAAGAGCATCAGAGAATTTGATGAGATCAAGTTTGAGTTTTTTGAAGGGATTGCAAAGATCACCATCAACCGTCCTCGGTACTACAATGCCTTTACCCCGGACACAACCAGGGAAATGAGTGAGGCACTGGTATTGTGCAGGGAAATGGCGGATGTGCGGGTTGTGGTTTTGACCGGCGAAGGTGATAAAGCTTTCTGCAGCGGTGGTGATCAGAATGTGAAGAGTTTTGCAGGATATGTGGGCAAGGATGGTGTTCCCAGGCTTAATGTCCTGGATGTCCAGCGACAGATCAGGAGTCTCCCGAAGCCTGTCATTGCCATGGTCAATGGTTATGCCATTGGTGGAGGGCACGTCCTTCATGTGATCTGTGACATTTCCATCGCTTCGGACAATGCCAGGTTTGGTCAGACCGGTCCAAAAGTGGGCAGTTTCGATGCCGGTTTCGGATCCTCATTCCTGGCCAGGAGTGTAGGACAGAAAAAAGCCCGTGAAATTTGGTTCTTGTGCGAACAATATAGTGCAGCCGAAGCCCTGGAAATGGGACTGGTGAATAAGGTGGTTCCGCCGGACCAGCTTGAGGATACAACAGTTGAATGGTGTAAGAAGATCATGCAGCACAGTCCCATTGCTCTTCGCATGATCAAGGCGGGACTCAACGCCGAGCTGGATGGACAGGCAGGGATACAGGAACTGGCTGGAAATGCAACCATGTTGTACTACATGACAGACGAAGCACAGGAGGGTAAAAACGCTTTTCTGGAGAAGCGCAAACCGGATTGGGACCAGTTCCCGAAGCTTCCCTGATATTTACCTTAAAGAAATTGATTAGTTTTGCTGTTGTATGAAAAGCATTACCATCTGGTTAAAGGCGTTCAGGTTGCGCACCCTTCCGCTGGCTCTCTCAGCCACCATTTTGGGGAGTTTCCTGGGCCATGCAGAGAATAAGTTTAAGTGGGGTGTATTTGTATTTGGAACCCTGACCACCTTTTCCCTGCAGATCCTTTCCAACCTGGCCAATGATTACGGTGATGCACGGAAGGGAACCGACAATGAGAACAGGCTTGGTCCCCTCAGGGTAACTCAGACCGGGCTGGTTACGCAGAGGCAGATTCGCCTGATGATCCTGATTTTTGTAATCCTGAGTCTTGTTTCCGGATCACTGTTGATCTGGGCAGGGTTAAGGGATCGGAACCTATTATTGTATGCCGTTTTTTTCCTGCTTGGATTCTCCGCCATTTTTGCTGCTATTAAATACACGATCGGAAAAAAACCCTATGGATATGTAGGATTCGGAGACATCATGGTGTTTATCTATTTTGGGATCCTGGGGGTTGCAGGCACCTATTTTCTGCATACCCAATCCTTCCATCTGAGCATTTTGCTACCGGCTTCCTCCATTGGTCTGCTCAGTGTGGGGGTGTTGAATCTCAATAATCTGAGGGATCATGAAAATGATGCCAGGAATGGAAAAAATACACTTGTGGTGAGGATGGGAGTGCCCTGGGCCAAGATTTACCATGTAGTACTTCTCTTTACTGCATTCCTGCTGGGACTGGCCTACACCCTCATCCATTTTGAATCTTTCATTCAGCTGATGTTCCTTCTTTCACTGCCCCTGCTGGCTTCAGATATCAAGAAGGTGGTTACCAATACAGTCCCCGTTGAGTTAAATGCAGAGCTAAAGAAACTCGCTGTTGCCACACTGCTATTCTCCCTTTCATTCGGATTAGGACTTATTCTGTAAATGTTTCAGGCTTCTTATACCGGGTACCAATTGAACTTTCACCGTCCTGCAGGTACCTCCAGGGGGGTGTTGCGCAGGAAGGAGTGCTGGTATCTGAAACTAACCCGTGAGGATGGATTAACAGGGATAGGTGAAGTGTCGTTTATTCCGGGACTGAGCCTGGAGGATCCGGATGAGATAGAAATCCAGGTGGATCATATCTGTAAACTGATCGGCAGGGGAGAGATGGACCCAGCCCAGTCCTTGCCTTCACTTCCGGGAATTCAGTTTGCGATGGAGACTGCTCTGAAAGACCTTGGGCATGGGGGATGCAGAATCCTGTTTCCATCTGACTTTACCGAAGGTCACGCCGGTATTCCCACCAACGGATTGATCTGGATGGGGAACCGCTCTTACCTGCAGGAACAGATCAGGAATAAAATGGAAAGGGGTTTCAGGGTGTTGAAAATGAAAGTGGGAGCTATGGGGATGGAGGCTGAACTGGAAGTGCTTGCCTGGATCCGGTCGGAATATGGATCAGGTGACCTGGAGGTACGCCTGGATGCAAACGGAGCATGGTTACCGGAAGATGCACCAGGGAGGATGGACGCATTTGCAAGGTACGGGATCCACTCCATCGAACAACCCATCAGGCAGGGCCAGGTTGAAGCTATGGCTGCGCTATGTGTCGATCCTGCTATACCAGTTGCCCTGGATGAGGAGTTGATCGGGGTAGTCGGGATCGCGAATAAAAAACAGTTGCTTGAAAGGATCAAACCCTCGTATATCATACTGAAACCCGGACTCCTGGGTGGATTTTCGGTGGCGAATGAGTGGATCGATCTTGCAAACGAACTGGGTGCAGGCTGGTGGATCACCTCGGCGCTTGAATCTTCCATTGGACTCAATGCCATTGCACAATGGACCTATAACCTCGGCGTTTCCATGCCTCAGGGTCTTGGTACAGGACAGCTCTATACCAACAACCTTCCCTCTCCCCTGCAAATGGAAGGCGATCGGCTCTGGTACAGGGCAGAGAACCATTGGGGCCTTCAATCAATATTCAATACCTGATCCAGCATTATGAAGTTAACAGGACCTTTTCATATCGACGGGATTTCATTTGGTCTGGATGCACTGATTATACATTGCGAAAATGCTGTGGAAGATGGATCCATGCCGGACTGGAAACAGGATGTGCTGTCATTTATCAGGTTGTTCCTGGACAGTTCAGCGGGTCATATTTTACAGGAGACAAGTGGGACCACAGGCGATCCCAAAGAGTATGTGTTGAATAAAGACTCCATGGTTCGGAGCGCAATGAAGACCATTCAGTTTTTTAATTTGCTTCCGGGTGATCGTGCCCTGCTCTGTTTGCCTGTACGCTATATAGCAGGTAAGATGATGGTGGTGAGGGCGCTGGCAGGCGGACTGGACCTTGTGATGGTAGAACCTTCAGGAAGACCACTCAGGGATATTGCAGGTGCAATCACCTTCGGGGCCATGGTACCCCTGCAGGTATATGAATCACTGCACCAAAGGGATGATCTTTCCCTGATAGAGAAACTGGTCATTGGTGGTGGTGAACTTCACCCATCCGTTCAAGAAGAACTTACCCGGATTAAATTTTCGGCCATATATGAATCATTTGCCATGACCGAAACCTATACCCATTTTGCGCTGAAACGCATCAATGGTACAAGCCCTGACAATGAATTTCGTCTACTGGAGGGTGTATCCATCCACCAGGATGAGCGCGGTTGCCTGGTGGTTGATGTGCCCGGAGTTACTACCGGAGCGGTTTCAACCAATGACCTGGTGGAGATCAGCCGGGGAGGGAACAGCTTCAAATGGCTGGGCAGGTATGACAATGTGATTAAATCCGGGGGTATTAAGATCGTGCCCGAATTGTTGGAACAACAGATCACCAGGTTGATTGGATACACGTGCCTTGTTATTCCGGAAAAGGATGAAAAACTGGGGGAGAAACTTACCCTGCTTGTTGAAATTGGTGATCATGCTATTACATATGAAGCGTGGAATGAAATGCTTCATGAAAACCTGCCTGGCCATGAAGTCCCCAGACGAATAGTTGGTGTAGAGGAGATACCAAGGAACACCTCCTTTAAACCGGACAGGATTGCAGCCATGAGACTTCTGAAACAATGCTATTGACCCGTATTGGCTACTTTCTTATTTTTATAGTTTCCAAATTTCTAACCAAATAGAGAGAATCATGAAAGCGTTGAAAATTGTTTTAACCATCATCGGCATACTGGTTGCAGCCATGCTGATCGTACCTTTGATTACACCAGCAACGGCCGAGGTGAGTGCCGAAATAGAGATTGCCCTTAAACCTTCACAGGTGTTTCCTGCTGTGGCTTCATTTATGAACAGGGAAGCCTGGGATCCATGGGTGGCAAATGATAGTACAACGAAAGTCACCATCCAGTCCGAACCCGGCTATGTCGGTTCCACCTATACATGGGAAGGTGATAAGCTGGGTGCCGGTAAAATGGAGGTGATCTCCGTGGTTGAAAATGAGCACATCGAATCCTTCCTGTGGTTCGGGGATGTTGATTCACCCTCACTTGTTGAATGGACCTTTGAACCTGTGGATGGGGGGACGCGTGTTGTATGGTCATTTGCCCAGGAGACAACCTATCCCATTGGCCGTCTGGGGATGATATTCGGGAAAGTGTTCCTGGAGCAGAGTTTTGAAACCGGACTGGCCAGCCTGAAGGAGTTCCTGGAGGCCATGCCTCAGACTGTTAGTTCTCTGGGCCCAATAACCATTGAGACGAAGCAGGCTATCGTAGCTATGGTTGCCAGAGGATCCGGGACCATGGAAACCATTGGGGAAGACCTGGGAAGGCTTTATGGCATGATCATGATGGAGGTTGAAATGCAGCAGTTACAGATGGCCGGAGCGCCGTTTATTAATTACCTGGATTATGATGAATCCACAGGGCATTCAAACTATATGGCCGGGATCCCGGTAGCCAAAGCTGGAGTGAAATCCGGAGAGGTAGTCCCGATAGTTTACAATGAAATGAAAGTGTTACAGGCCATGCACACCGGACCTTATGAGGAGTTTACCATCTCATATGACAAGTTTGGTGAGTACATCTCATCCAATGGGCTGGAGGTGACCGGTGAAGCATTTGAGTTTTACCTGACCGATCCAACGAGTGAACCTGATGCTTCAAAATTGCAAACCTTAATTGCCTTCCCGCTCAAGTAAATTGAAAAGAAATAGCAGATTAATAGTATCTTACAGAAATTAGAGGATTTGCAATTTATTATTTGAAATTAATCTTAAGCCTCTTTTAATAATAGACCGGATCATTCGTGCATCTGACTTATCCGTTTTAGATTTATAATATAAATCATATAATGAATCTATATCATCTTCTGATTTAAATACCTGCATATTTTATACTCCCAATCACTTGCAATCCGTCTGAACCGTGGCACGCAGTTGTATATGCCAGTTATAAATAAACAGAAACTAATACCAAGCAAAAAAAGGAAAAAATGAAACTAGAGCGTTAAAATTTATTCATTGTCACACTTTCATTCCTGTTATTCTCTGCATCCTGTGACAAAAAAAGTCCGGCTCCGGCCATCTATGAAATGCAGGAAAATACAAGGTCAGAAGTTGATTGGGGATTTAAAAAACTATAGCCCGGGGCTAGTATGAACTTATGCAATATCAATGGAGAAGGGGTCATTAACAGATTCTGGTGTACATATTTGCCAACTACTGAAGAGGTAAACAATTACCTGGGACGTGCCCTTGTTTTAAACATTTACTGGGATGGTAGTGAAACACCTGCTGTATCGGCACCGTTTGCTGACTTTTTTTGTCAACCGATGAAGCTGCAGGCGATAGACAACCACTTTTTCAATTCATCTACGGAAAAAGAGATACTTTTCTGGTTTGGAGCAGATGTAGAATTCAAAAAATTGAACAATAATAGTTTGTATTTACATGCTTAACCATCTCTCCGTATTAATACCCTGGATGATTTTGTATGTTCCGGATGGTGGAGTATGGAAAAGGAACGCAGACCCTACGCTTCCGGATTCACCGGAAGGCCATTTGTGCAAATAGATACTGCTATCTCCCTGCCAGCTATTCAGGATGTTGAAATACGGACTAAAGGTTATTAATAATATACCAGCAAGGACACAAGCCATTTCCTGATAGTGACATGGATTTTTTACTGGAAATGGATGAAAACGAAAATTTATTTAAATAAAATTGAATTATACTATATTTATGGATCTGATGAAGCTGGGAATTGTATACGAAACCAAAACCCCTCCTGATAGGCGGGTCCCCCTTACGCCATCTCAATGCCGCGAATTGATGGATCGGTATTCAGGCCTGGAGATCATTGTTCAACCATCGGAATACCGGTGCTATACTGATAAAGAGTATACAGCTGAAGGTGTTACCCTTGGAGAGGACCTGACAGGATGTGTCGTTCTGCTGGGGGTGAAGGAAGTTAAGATCGGGTCCCTGGTTGATCAGAAGACCTACCTTTTTTTTTCCCACACGGCCAAAAAGCAGCCCTACAACCGGGGATTGCTGCAGGCCATCATCGGGAAAGGGATCAGGCTTGTAGATTACGAATACCTTACAGACAAGGACCAGGTTCGTGTGGTGGCTTTTGGCCGGTGGGCCGGAGTGGTAGGTGCTTATAATGGACTGAGAGCCTATGGATTGCGGCATGGGACATTTGAGTTGCGTCCTGCAACTCAATGCAGGGACCTGGAGGAATTAAAATCGGAGCTTGGTAAGGTGGAGATGGACCGTGTCCGGATTGTCATAACTGGTGGCGGCAGGGTGGCCGGAGGTGCTACGGAGATCCTTGATGCCGCAGGGATCCGGCAGGTGGAGCCTCAGTCATACCTGGATCAGACATTTGACCATGCGGTCTATGCCCGCCTTGATCCCTGGCATTATACCCGGCGCAGTGATGGTTCGGTGTTTGATTTTGGACATTTTGTGGCACATCCGGGTGCATACGAGAACAGTTTCATTCCTTATGCAGTGCGGACAGATATGTTTGTTGCGTGCCATTTCTGGGACCCGCAGTCACCAGTTCTACTCACCCGGGGCGACCTGAGCGGCAATACTCCCATTGGGGTCATTGCAGACATTAGTTGTGATATCAACGGTCCCATTTCCAGCACCGTACGGGCATCGACCATTGCCGATCCCTTTTACGGGTATGATCCGGGATCAGGATATGAAACCGCCTCGTTTGAGAAAGGTTCGATCACCGTAATGGCTGTGGATAACCTTCCGGGGGAGCTTCCCAGGGATGCTTCGGCTGATTTCGGTGCAGCGATTATGGAACATGTGATCCCTGAATTGCTGGGCTTGAAGGACACTGGTATGCTTGCCCGGGCAAGCATTGCTGAAAATGGAAGATTAACAGGTACATATGCTTACCTGCAGGATTTTCTGGATGGCAAAGAGTGATCAGTTGAAATGTTTTAGGTCGTCCCTGTCCTGCTTATCTTTCCATTTACCCATATTGGTGAGGCTCCAGATGAGTCCGAATCCGCCTACACCCAGTAAGACATATCCCACCGGTCGGATCATGGCCAGGTTGATGGTAAGTATGATCCCTATGGCGATCAGTAAAATGCTGATCACCCACAGGCTCCTGTAATCTCGTGGTTTCTTTTGCTGATACATCTTTAAGCAGGATTTTTAAGGTTTGCAGTGACACGGATGGGATCTTCAGCAGAAAAAATGGTATTGCCCACCACGAACACATCAACACCTGCAGCGATCAGATCAACAATGTTCTCTTCCGTAACCCCGCCATCCACCTGGATCAGAGTATCTGCACCCGCATCAGTGATCATTTTTTTTAGTTTTCTGATCTTATCATAGGAGGCCTGGATAAATTTTTGTCCCCCGAAACCAGGATTTACAGTCATCACCAGTACCATGTTCAGATCCTTCAGCACCGGTTCCAACAAAGAAACATCTGTATGCGGATTGATCGAAACTGCCGGTTTCATTTCCAATTCCTTGATATTCTGAATGGTACGGTGGAGGTGCGGGCAGGTCTCATAATGCACGGTCAGCCAGTCAGCCCCCACATCCCTGTACTGCTCCAGGTAACGGTCCGGGTTAATGATCATCAGGTGTACATCCAGGGGTTTCTTTGATACAGATTTGATCTGCCGGATCACCGGGAAGCCGAAGGTGAGATTGGGTACAAAAACCCCATCCATGATATCCAGGTGCAGGAGGTCGGCTTCGGACGTGTTGACCATTTCAATTTCCTGTTCCAGGTGAAGAAAATCGGCTGTTAAGATTGACGGAGAAATCAGGTGCTGACTCATATTGGATTCTTTCATACAAAAATAGTCTTTTATGACACATAGGCTCGACTTCATCGAAGTTTCCACGCAACCAATCAACTTCCTGTTCACTCTTACACTAAGAAGAATTGCTGATCGTTTATAAGCTATGTTGTTTTATTACCTTTAATTTTTTTTTAAGGCTTTGTATCAATGATAAAATCCATATCTCTCACTGGAGTGCTCTTTATCTTCCTGACTGTTAATCTATTGGGTCAGCAATACACCCTCAGTGGTTATGTGCAGGACGTATCGTCTGGTGAGAAGCTGATTGCTGCCACGGTGTATGACTTTCAATCCGGCAAAGGAACCTCAGCCAATGATTATGGTTTTTTTAGCCTGACCCTCCCGGCAGGTGAGATCAACCTGCAGGTGTCTTATGTCGGGTACACAACCTATTCCGAAGTTTTTAAACTGGGAGCAAACCTGAGCATGAACATTTACCTGGAGCCGTCACTGTTGCTTGACGAGGTGGTGGTAACCACCAACCGGCCACGTGATATAGTGGAGGATGCTCAGATGAGTTCTGTCCACATCTCCATCAAGGATATCAAATCAATCCCAATGTTTATGGGCGAGGCGGATGTAATCAAGACCATCCAGCTGATGCCGGGGGTGCAATCGGGAACTGAGGGGACCAGCGGGATCTATGTAAGGGGAGGGGGACCCGACCAGAACCTCTTTTTGCTGGACGGAGTACCCATCTACAATGCGAACCACCTGTTTGGATTCTTTTCGGTATTCAATCCCGATGCCATATCCAGCATCACCCTTACCAAAGGGGGATTCCCGGCCCATTATGGCGGACGGTTATCATCAGTGGTCGATATCCGGCTCAAGGAAGGGAATATGAAAGAGTTCAAAGGAGCGGGTTCGGTGGGACTGATTGCTTCAAAGCTTACACTGGAGGGTCCGATTATCAAGGATAAAACCTCCTTTCTCATTTCTGCCCGGAGAACCTACCTGGACATACTGGCCCGTCCCATTATCAAAGCTGTGAATAAGCAGAACGGAGTGGAAGGATTATCGGGCTATTACTTTTATGACGTGAATGCAAAAATCAACCACAAGTTCTCTGAAACTGACCGCATTTACCTGAGTGTCTATCACGGAAGGGACAAGTTGTTCATTAAAAACGAAGAGCAGCGGATTGATAACGATACTTCCTACCAGACAAAATCTGAATCGGGCCTTTACTGGGGAAACCTGACCACAGCCCTGCGGTGGAACCACCTTTACGGGAGCAAGCTGTTCAGCAACGTTTCCCTGATCTACAGCAATTATAAATTCAACACATTTGATGACACCCAGACCCTGGTGAACGGGAAATATGATGTGGGTTATTCTTACAATTACTTCTCGGGTATTAAGGATATTGGAGGTATGATCGATTTTGATTATAGGCCTGTTCCTTCCCATACATTTCGATTCGGCGGGAAGTACCAGTACCACACCTTTTCACCGGGTATTGAGACACTGAAATCGACCGATGATACGCTCAACCTGGAGTTTAATTCCGATCCGATCTATGCCAGTGAGTTCTACATATACGGTGAGGATAACTTCCAGCTGGGTTCCAGGATCCGGGCCAATGTAGGATTGCACTATTCAGCTTTCTTCGTAAAGGGTGAATTCTATCATTCCCTGCAACCGCGGTTTACCGGCAGGCTTCTGATCACTCCAAACCTTTCTGTGAAGGCTGCCTTTTCCAGGATGGACCAGTACATTCACCTGTTAGCCAACAGCACCATCGGACTCCCCACCGACATATGGGTTCCGGCCACCGACCGGACTCCTCCCCAGAGCTCTTACCAATCGGCGTTGGGATTGGCTTACAACCTGAACGACAGCTGGTATTTCACCCTGGAGGGTTATTATAAGACCATGACGGGGTTGATCGATTATTCCGAGGGTTCCAGTTTCTTTGAATATGGGGTTAACTGGGAGGATAAGATTGAGCGTGGGGGCGCGGGAAAATCCTATGGACTGGAGTTCCTTGCCAGGAAGGATGTAGGCAGGATCAGGGGTTGGATCGGTTATACACTTTCAAAAGCGGAGGTGCAGTTTGAAACGCTGAATAACGGCAATCCATATCCTTATACCTACGACCGCCGTCACGATGTTTCCCTGGTGCTCATGTATAAGGTTAGCGACCGGACCGATATAAGTGCCACCTGGGTATATGGCACAGGCAAATCCCGGACCCTGGCAGTGTCCAGGTATGCTCCTGACAATTATAATTTTAATGAAACCGAGTATCAAGGCGGATACTCTTACTATTCTCATTACAATTCAGAAATCGAGTATTTCAAAGGTAAGAATGCATACAGGGAGCCGGCCTATCACCGGCTGGACTTCGGGATCAACAGGCACAAGGAGAAGAAGTGGGGCACACAGACCTGGAGCTTCGGACTGTATAATGTCTATAACCGGCAGAACCCCTTTTACCTTTTCTTTGGTTATGATAATTATGGAAACAGGGCTCTGAAGCAGATGAGCATATTCATGCTGATCCCTTCTGTCAGTTACTCATTTGAATTCTAGGATACGATGAAACAGCTATATAAAAAACGAGGAATTGAAATTGTTGCGATCGCAACCTTTGTTATCCTGATGCTGAGCAACTCATGTGAATCAGTGCTTTTTATTGAACTGGAGGAGGCGGATAAGCTCATCGTGGTCTACGGAGCCCTCACCAATGATTCAACCGTTGCCATCCAGGTATCCAGGACCCGGCATATCCTGGACAATGCAAATGTGGTTCCGCTCGACAAAGCAATAGTCAGGTTGTACCAGGGAGGTAATATGATTGAAGAGCTCAGTTATGCCTGGAATGGGTTCTATCTGACTGCTAGCTATAAACCGGAAATCGGTATGGAATATATCATTGAGGTGGAGAATCCCGGTTACCCGTCTGTCTCAGCCCGGTGTGACATTCCGGAACCGGTGGGTATTGTCTCCCTCGATACCATGACCTATACCCAGGAGTACGGCGATGCATACTGGTCATCTTCCGAAACCATGTTTCAGTTCGATCTGACCTTTAACGATCCCCCGGGGGTCGAGAACTATTACCTGCTGAATGTGGAGGCAGACAGGTCCAGGACCGAATGGCGTGATACCACGGTAGTCATTATAGACTCACTCTACTATGGAGATAAGTGGAATTATTATCCCAGGGATTCCACATATACAGTCGGGGATATTGTTCGTTTTATTGATGATCCAAGTTTCGGTTCAGAGGATATCATTGTAGAGGCGATCACCAGTGATGGCATCCTTTTCTCCGATCAACTGATTGATGGAAAGGAGTATTCTTTTCGTGGATTGATGGTGGGGAATGAGATTTTATCTGCCGACTCGGTGGTGGTTGATTTCAGGCTCCACTCGATTTCCGAATCCTATTATAAATACCTGAAATCACGCCAAAAGCATTACGAGTCCAAGGACGATTACCTGGCAGTGCCCGTTATTGTTTACAGCAATGTGGAATCGGGAACCGGCTTTTTCGGAGGATACTCCTCAGATGTGACGACAATCACTACCTTTATCCCGGAATATCAGTATGAGTACTGGTATTATGAATACTAAATGATTCCGGATTTAAGTTGTCACCAATGATTGTTTTTGAAGAGATTATTGCCCAAAGGACGGGGATCAGCGTCAGGCAGGTGAAAAATACTGTAGAATTACTGGAGGAAGGCGCCACCATTCCGTTTATCAGCCGTTATCGCAAGGAACACACAGGAAGCCTGGATGAAGTGCAGATCACCGGGATCAGGGATGAACTGAACAAGTTAAAAGAGCTGGAGAAGCGAAAGGCATATATTCTAAAGACCATAGATGAACAGGAAAAGCTCACCGACGAGTTGGAGCAAAAGATTGCGGCTTGCCTGGATCCGGTGCTCCTGGAAGACATCTACCTGCCATACAAATCAAAGAGAAAAACAAGAGCAACTGTGGCCCGGGAAAAAGGACTGGAACCCCTGGCGAAGATTTTATTAAGGCAGCAGGAAATGCAGGTGGAAAAGGTGGCATCTGAATTTGTGAAGGAGGAGGTTAAGACTGTCGAGGAAGCCCTCCAGGGGGCAAAGGATATTATTGCCGAATGGGTGAACGAAAACCAGCAGTCCAGGAAAACCGTCAGGTACTTTTTTGATAGGGGGGCGGTTATCCATTCCCGGCTTGTGAAAGGCAAAGAGGAGGAAGCCGTCAAATTTACGAATTATTTTGAGTTCAGTGAACCCTTGAAAAATTGTCCAGGACACCGGATTCTGGCCATGCGGAGGGGTGAGCATGAGGGATTCCTGAAAATATCCATCGAACCGGATACCGGGAAGGTGGTGGAAGCCCTCGAGGATCAGTATGTGAAAGGGCCTTATAATGTAAGTAAGCAGGTGGCGGAAGCAGTGGGGGATTCTTATAAAAGGCTGATGCAACCTTCCATCGAGAATGAATTCAAATCGCTCTATAAGGATAAGGCAGACAAGGAGGCAATCAAGGTATTTGCCGACAATCTGAGGCAGTTGCTTCTGGCTTCACCCCTGGGACAAAAACGCGTTTTAGCCCTGGATCCAGGATTCAGATCGGGCTGCAAGCTGGTCTGTCTGGATGAACATGGAAACCTGGTCCACAATGAGACCATTTATCCCCATCCGCCCCAGTCGGACCGGGCCGGGGCTACAAAAAAGATCTGCACGCTGGTTCAGCAATACAAGACCGAGGCCATTGCTATTGGAAATGGCACAGCCAGCAGGGAGACCGAACGATTCATACGGCTGGTCAGGTTTCCCTACGACATTGAAGTATATGTAGTCAATGAATCAGGGGCTTCCATCTATTCGGCCTCTAAAATTGCCAGGGACGAGTTCCCAGACTATGATGTGACCGTAAGGGGATCAGTATCCATTGGAAGGCGTTTAATGGATCCACTGGCAGAACTGGTGAAGATCGATCCCAAATCCATAGGAGTTGGACAGTACCAGCATGATGTGGATCAGGGGAATCTGAAGAAAAGCCTGGATGAAGTGGTCGAGAGCTGTGTCAACCTGGTGGGGGTAAATGTGAATACCTCCAGCAAGCATCTGCTTACCTATGTTTCTGGATTGGGGCCCGTTCTGGCCCAGAATGTTGTAGATTACCGTCAGAAAATCGGTGGTTTCACATCCAGGCAAGAGCTGCAAAAGGTGCCAAGGATGGGCGAAAAAGCTTTTGAACAGTGTGCCGGATTCCTCAGGATTGAGGGGGCCGAGAATCCGCTGGATAATTCGGCTGTTCATCCGGAGAGTTATTTCATTGTAGAGAAAATGGCGGCAGACCTGGGTGTGAATATGAAGCAACTGGTTAGCAATGTTTCTTTAATTAAACAGATTGATGTTCAGAAATATGTGAAAGGGGATATCGGTATCCCAACCTTAAAGGATATTCAGGCAGAACTGGAAAAACCCGGTCGGGATCCAAGAGAGCAGATCGAGGTGTTTGAATTTGACCAGGGCGTGTTTGGCATGGAGGATCTGAAGCCTGGAATGGAACTCCCCGGGATTGTGACCAACATTACCAAATTCGGAGCTTTTGTGGATGTAGGTGTGAAGCAGGACGGACTGGTGCACATATCACAACTGGCGGATCGCTTCATAAGGGATCCCAATGATGTGGTAAAGATCCACCAGCATGTCAGGGTCAAGGTGCTGGAGGTGGATATTCAGCGCAGCCGCATTCAACTTTCCATGAAGGGATTTGAGAAATCTTCCTAGTGTAAATATCTTCCTGACTTTCTGAAAGAATTGTCAAACGGCACTGCAAATCGAAGTGGAATTGATTAAATATTGATTAATTTCGTCGCCTTAACGGCAACCCGATGAAGATTATTTCAACAGCCACCCTGACCATATCCCTGGTCCTGGTAACAAATTCATGTAAAATATCCAATCAAATGGAAGCACCTGTTGCGGCAAAGAAACCTAAAGAATTATCCATCCACGGAGATATACGGATTGACAATTACTACTGGTTAAAAGAGCGGGAGGATCCGGAAGTGATCGCGTACCTGGAGGCTGAAAATTCCTACAGGGAATCATTGACAAAAGGGACTGAATCCTTCCAGAAGTATCTCTTTGATGAGATAGTGAGCCGCATCAAGCAGACCGATGAGAGTGTACCCTATAAAGACAATGGTTATTATTACTATGTCCGTTACGAAGAAGGCAAGGAGTATCCGATCTATTGCCGGAAAAAGGAGTCTTTGAAAGCTGAAGAAGAGGTCATGGCAGATGTAAATGAGATGGCTGAAGGGTATGTATATTATCAGGTAGCAGGAATGAGTATCAGTCCTGACAACCGCTATGCAGCCATAGGTATTGATACAGTGAGCCGGCGGAAGTATACCATTCATATCAAGGACCTGAAAACAGGAGCGATGCTTTCTGATGCGATCCCATTAACAACAGGGGTTGCCTCATGGGCCAATGACAGCAAGACCCTGTTTTACACACAAAAAGATGATGTTACCCTGAGGAGCAGAGCCATCTACAGGCACACCATGGGAACAGAGACGGCTGATGATGTGATGGTCTTTGAGGAGAAGGACGAAACATTCAATACCTATGTATTCAATTCCAAGTCAAAAAAGTACATTATCATTGGAAGTTCCAGTACACTTACCAATGAATACAGGGTTCTCACGGCTGATGTGCCTGAGGGGGAATTCAGTGTGATACAGCCCCGTGTAAGGGGACTGGAATACAATATCAGTCATTTCGGCGATCATTTTTATATCATTACCAACCTGGATGCCATCAATTTCAGACTGATGAAAACTCCTGTGGACAGAACCGAAAAGCAACACTGGAAGGAAGTGATAGGTCACCGTGAGGATGTCTTCCTGGAACAGATAGAGATCTTTAAAGACTACCTGGTTGTGGAAGAACGAAAAGAAGGTTTGAATAACCTGCGGGTGATCAGGTGGGACAACGGAGCTGAACATTATATTAACATGGGTGAAGAAGTCTATACAGCCGGGATATCCATTAATACTGATTTTGACAGTAAATTATTGAGGTACAGTTATTCATCCCTGACTACGCCCAACTCCACTTTCGATTATCACCTGGACACCAGAGAGAAGACACTGTTGAAACAGCAGGAGGTGATCGGTGATTTCAATCCGGATAATTATGAGGCAAAACGCCTGTATGCCAAGACCGAAGATGGAAAGAAGATCCCCATGAGCATTGTTTACCGGAAAGGACTGGAGCTGAGTGGCGAAAATCCGACCCTTCTTTATGGATACGGGTCCTATGGCCACACCATCGATCCGCGCTTTAATTCTTCCCGCCTTTCTCTGTTGGACCGTGGTTTTGTATTTGCCCTGGCCCATATCAGGGGAAGCCAGATCTATGGAAGACGCTGGTACGAAGATGGCAAATTGTTGAAGAAGACAAATACCTTCACTGACTTTAATGACTGTGCGGAGCATCTGATACAGGAGAATTACACCAATCCTGAAAATCTCTTTGCTTTGGGTGGCAGTGCAGGTGGATTACTCATGGGTGCGGTGATCAACCTGCAGCCCGAGTTGTATAAGGGTGTGATTGCCGCTGTACCTTTTGTGGATGTGGTCACTACCATGCTGGATGAGGACGTTCCGCTCACTACCAGTGAGTACGACGAATGGGGGAATCCCAACCAGGAGGAGTACTACCACTACATGCTCAGCTATTCGCCATACGACCAGGTGGAGGCAAAAGATTATCCCAACCTTCTGGTGACTACCGGACTGCATGACAGTCAGGTACAGTACTGGGAACCTGCCAAGTGGGTAGCTAAACTTAGGGATATGAAAACCGATGATAACCTGTTGTTGCTCTATTGCAACATGGAAACTGGACATGGCGGAGCGTCCGGGAGGTTTGAGAGGTATAAGGAGACGGCCATGGAGTATGCATTTATATTAAAATTGTCAGGGATAAAGAAATAGAGTGTTAGAATTTTAGGATACCAGGGAAGATGTTACCAATTACTACTACGACACAATACAGGATAACCTATGCGGATACGGACCAGATGGGTGTGGTCTACTATGGAAATTACGCCCGGTTTTTTGAAATTGGCCGTACTGAAATGATCCGTGAATTGGGTATGCCATATTTAGAGATAGAGAAGAAAGGCATTGTGATGCCCGTATACTCGCTGGAATCAAAATACAGGAATGTGATCAGATACGATGAACTGATCACCATCGAAACCACGGTCCGTGATCTGCCTGTAGCCAGGATGGAATTTCACCACCGGATATTCAATGAGGCAGGAAAAATTGCGCATGAAGCAAAAGTGGTGCTGGTTTTTCTGGATATGAAAACCAACAGACCCACCAGGGTTCCGGAACGATTGCTGGAGCTGCTACGCAGCAGTGACGGAGCTCCTTTGGAGTCGTGACGGATTATTTCAGATTCAGGAAACCGATTGGGACAACACAGCAAATCAGCACCAGGACCGAAATCAGCTTGTTCGATTTTGTAGTGTTGTACAGGTTTGTTGATTTGGTATAATGATTTCCCGGAGCAATATCCATTCCATACTTGACAGCCAGCTCCCTGATATTTAGAAACTGGATAAATGGTATGCCCTTTTCACTCAACCTGGGAATAATTCCCCTGTCGGTATCTGAACAGGTGTTCATGGAGTAGTTCAGTCCGTTTGGGATGCTCAGGGTATGTGCACAAGATCCCAATGCAGCCATATTTCCACCTACATTGATCAACAGTGAGATCTGATGATTGATAAATATCTCTGTTTTGTTCAGGATCGATTCAGTGACTGATTCCGGGATGTAGAGTACCACATGATTTCGCTCAGCAGCCATTTTCAATGCAACCCTTCCCTCTTCAGTCAAACCGTCTCCGTAATCCTGTCCGGAACCCATGGAAACCAGAACAGATTGATAGTCCATCCCGCCATGTTGCCTTAGCCACGTTTCCATGTCCAGCCAGGTTGCTTCCGGCTGATTTGCCCCGTAGGTAGAAGCTCCCAGTGAACTCATGACAATTGCTTCGATCCCCATGGTCTGCAAAGCAGCCAGAACGGATACAGAAATAGTTGGAAAGGAGCCTGACAATACCACCCCGACTTTATCACCCTGTTTAATATCTGCTTCATGCAACAGGCGTACGACCAGTGCCGCAAATTCGGGATTGCTGGCTGTCTCTTTTGCCTCCAGTGATCCCAGAGTGGTGGTTATGTCTGACCAGTCATTTCCTATCATAAAACCGTTGGGAACATTTGAGGATACATCAGAAATAATCCCCTTTTCTCTTTTTATCCGCTCAATAATGTTGAACCACTCCTGAGCCAGGCATGATGCCTCCAGCATTGATGCTGTATAAGGGAACTCACGGGTGCGGGTGTTAAAGAACCCCATAAAAAGTGTTCCTGCCAGGATGATCAATAAGGCCAGGAAAAGTTTCATATTCGGACCGGGCTTTTTCATCTGATAATGATTGAGACCTGGAATATTAGCAGTGCAACAATGCCTAGGCTGAACAAAGTTGGCAGCGGTTTTTGTTTCCCCATTTCATGGGCGATTAACCCCGGTATGATATATCCGATCGATTGAAGATCAAGATTAATGATGGGCATAGGTTGAATGAGAGTTGCAATGAAAAGCTTGAAAAAGAAACTTAAGAGCAGGGCAATCAGAAATTTTCGCCTTCCGTATAAAATGAGCCAGGAGGAGAGGTATTTAATGATTGCATACACCAGAAGGGAGATGGCAATTGTCATTGCTATTTTCGAGGGTTGGTTGATGAACAGTGCAAGGTAAGCCGGAGCGATAACCCCGCCCGGTGAATACCCGGTAAATTCATAAAACAGGAATCCAATGATTAACCCGATGATGAATAGCTCAACGATCATGTGATTGCATTCAAAATGTTAAATCCGTCACCACCAATATTTCCGATGGTCAGAATGAGCGTTTTATCCCCTGCCAGATCAAGAATACGCTTCCGGATTTGCTTAATCTCCTTCGGTTTTATCATATGAATCCGATCCAATTCAATGCCGGCACTTTGGATTGCACGCGTGGCTCTTCTATGATGATTTCCTGTGATAAATATATATGCAAGATCTGGAATGTTCACGATCCATTTTGCAAAAAGATCTGTTCGATGCGGCCTGTCAGCTCTGGTATTGAAGAGCGTTAAAATTTTGCGGGGTTCTCCAATTTCAGAAAGCCAATGATTCAGGAAGATTTCCGCAGAATCTGTATCATTCACATCAAAACCATTTAAAACCAGTACATCCCTCTCCTTATCCAGGATTGTAAGTCTGGGATCTTGTCGTTCAATGATTTTTAATATTCTGTCAAAGGCCACATCCCGGTCCGTTCCGAGCAATCGGGATACTGTCAAAGCAATGGCTATGTTTTCTCTGAATACTCCCACGGGCAGCCTTTTCTCAATGCCCTCGAGCAAAGTGAAGTCTGCCACAACCAAATGGCTGTTCTTTTCAGAAGCTACAGCACCAATTTCTCGCAGGTGCTTTCCCTGGCCGGTCAGGACGGTGCAGTTTGGTGGAATTGCTTCACATATTGCCCTGACCTGTAGCTCTTCAGTTGATCCCATCACCTCCCTGTGATCATCGCGGATATTGGTAATCACGTAGATATGTGGCCTGAAAAACTTTGATTCGATCTTTTGCAGTCCCGGATTGATGGACATGCATTCAAGAACGAAATTCTCACAGTCCCTTTTTGTCGCAGTCCGGATGATCCGGAACTGCTCCTGTATCCTGGCCCCTCCTGCTCTTTTAATGCTCTTTCTGCTGCCGTTATGGATCAGTGTGGGTCTGACACCTGTAATTTTCGCGAAGGTACTGACCCCGTTTTCATGGATTGCTGCAGCAATGTATTCAGTAACGGTTGACTTCCCCCGGGTGCCATTGACATGGATGCGGTTCCGGATTTTGGCGATGCTTGAGGCGAATAACCGTTCCTCCATAATCAGCAAAGCCAGGATTACAAACAAAACGACCGAAACTGTCAGCATATTAATACATCATATTATTGATTACCAGAATTCTTAATTATCCGATGTGTCTCTGTCCGGGAATTGATGCTAAGTTTCAGAAGCAGAACACCATCAGGATAAGTTGTTCCTTTGTTTTCAAGCCTGTAGTGATGGTACCCCGGGAGTTGATGAGTGAATGATTCTACTTCAAGAAGCACCCCTGAAATTGTATAGATCTCTATCCTGACATTGGACACTTCTGATAATTCATACGCCAGCATAGATTCTGCTGTGTATGGATTTGGATAAACAGCTGATGAATTGCCTCTTTGGTTGATTGCAGATCCGTCCGAAAGAATAAATCCCAGGCAGGTCTGCAGATAATGATAGGTTTTAAGGGCAAGTGAATCTTCCACTGCTTTCATATGGGAGCGAGGCAGCTCAACCCCGGTACGCCATCCACTTAATAATTCATCGACTCCGTCAAACACTTTGTCTTCATAAGGAAATGTCTTTGTCCATAGTCCGCCACCGTTTTCATCCAGCAATTTATACGTATAGATGAAACTGCCATCACCCGCATAATCAAACAGGTGCTGCTTGATCTGGTTTGCCACATCACACAGCTGTGCTGTTATTATGCCGTCCGATTCATGCGGGGTGTATCCAATGGGCCAGTAGGGCAGGGCCACAGAGCTGGCCGGCTGACCAAGGATGGTCCACATGGTGGATAGTTCAGGAAATTCATCCGGAAGCACTCCAGTGATCACAGAGGCAGAGACAGAAGAGTTCCTGCAGATACTTACATCTGTTTCGATATATCCGTAGGGTCTTCCTCCCATAGATCCGTTGAAAGGTACAGGAATGGGCCTGCTGGAGTTGTCTGAGAAATCCCTCATCTGGTGCCTTAGAATAGACCTGTAGTTAAGAGAGTCCCCGCTATAAAAATCATTGACAAGTGCTACGGTTCTGATCAGTCTCTCGGTGCCTGTACTTCCACCTCCGTTGATTGAAAAATTGGTTCTTAGAATATATCCTTCCGCGTCGTCAGAAGCATCATATCGCCAATATTTGGTTTCACCAATTTCAAACATAGAGGCTGCACCGGTTGAGTCAATGACAGCAAAATTTCCGTTTGACCTTCGGCCAATCAGGTTTGTTTCGTCCAGGTAAACCTGAAACTCCTCTATTGTAAGACAATTCCCCAACCCGTCCCTCATTAATTCTCCGTTGAGCAGTCCTGTTGGAGAACCCTCGTCAAGGTCGGTGGAAGTGGAATTAACAATGGCCAGGCCATGTTCGTTCACACCCATTCTTACACTTGAGGAATTGCCTGCCCCTGCCACATAAATAAACTTGTATTTCATATGCGGATTATACCGCACCTCATTATCCAGTTCAGAGATGTAGTCTCTTGTCTTCCATATCATGGGGCGGCCATCCTGTGTGGCAGCTCCACAGGCCACTCCAATTGTACACTCTTCAACCTGGGAAATCCCGGGAGCTGAAAGCTGAATTAACAGTACAATTATACTGAATTGCAACAGCTTTGTTCTAATATCCAATGGCAATTCCTCCTCTTCGTTTATCAGCAGAACCATAATAGGTTCCATCTGCCGGGTCAACATATATCATCTGGGCTCCCCCGAAAAACAGGTCAATTCCCTGATACACTTTCAGGGTGTGGCCCATTTCAGTAAGTTCCTGGCGGACATCCGGTCTAATGCCCGATTCTAAATATAGATAATCCTCACTATCTCTGACAAAAAACCTGGGCGCAAGGTTCGCCTCTGTCACACTCATTTCATAGTCAATCACATTGATGATCACTTCGATCAGTGTGGCAATGATCCTTGCGGCTCCCGGTGATCCGGCAATCAGGAAGGGGTGCTCATCTTTCAGGATGATTGTGGGCATGATGGAACTTCTGGATTGCTTGCCATCCTTGTAGAAATTGACGCTGTTTTTTGATCTGTGTGAGAAATTGGTCATGGCACAATTCATCAGGACACCTTCTACGGTCTGTCCCGATCCAAAGAACAGTCCGAGTGTTTGTGTCAGGGCCACACTGTTACCGTCCTTGTCGATGACGGACAGATGGGTGGTGTGCCCCCCTGAATCGGTGGTTTCTTCCTGTTTGGTTTTACCCGTTTTCTTCTTCACATAGGGGAATGGATCACCCTCCACCACATCTCGATAGGCAGGGGGGTCGAGCTGCTCCCGGTTAATCTGCTGAAACCGCTTTTTTGCATATTTCTTTGATATGAGACCGCTTACCGGGATCACATTCTCATTGGGGTCACCCAGGTAGGCAGTTCTGTCGGCATAGGTGAATCTTTCTGTTTCGGCAATCAAGTGAAGTATTGTTGCTGATTCACTATAATGAGGCGCACTCTTCAGGTCGTAGTTCTCCAGTATATTTAAGGCCTCTATTAAGCATAGTCCTGATTGAGGAACATTGGCGGTTAATATATCATAGCCACGGTATGTGCCATGCAGCGGTACGGTAAGTTCGGCTTCGTAAGACATAAAATCATTCATGGTCAGTGTGCCTCCGCGTTCAGCTATACCCTTTACCATTGATTCAGCCACAACTCCTTCATAGAACCCTCTTTTCCCCTCCCTGGATATTACAGAAAGGGTTTCAGCAAGTTCTTTCTGAATGATCCTGTCACCTTCCATCAGGGGAAAGCCGTCCACGCAAAAAACATTGGTAGTGACTTCATCTGCATATACGGTTTCAATATTATCCAGAATCAGCGTTGCCAGTGTGGCGTCAACCGTAAATCCTGCGGAGGCATACCGGATGGCAGGCTCCAGGATTTTTTTAAGAGGCAGTGTTCCGAATTTCTCATGGGCCATGGTAAGGCCGGCTACTGTGCCGGGTACACAGATAGCTTTTGCTGTTTTTGCATCTTTACTTCCTGAATAACCGGCTTCGCTTCCCCTTTCAGAGGCTCTTGCGTAGTAGTTGATATAAAATGATTCATTCTTCTCCTTCAGATAGATCACCATTCCGCCACCGCCGCCCAGCCCTGAACCGTCAGGTTCAACAACCCCGATGGCAAATGCTGCAGCAATAGCTGCATCAACTGCATTACCCCCACCTTGTAACATCTCAATGGCTGCCTCTGATGCCAGAGGGTGGGCCGTGGCCACCATTCCTTTCGTTCCTTCTGCTTCACCCTGCGGATAAGCATTAGATAGCACAAATCCCAGGAGGAAAATGTGGAGTGCCGCTTTAAGATATACCGCCTTCATGGGAGAAGAATTTACTGGTAAAGATTTGCAAGTGGTTCCCCGGTTTCAGCAATTTTTTCAACCACCTTCAGCGGGATTCCTCTCTTCGAGGCAATATTTGTAAAAAACTGATCTTCATCACCCTGTGCCACAACGATCATGTATTTTGAGTTGTTTGCAATAAGTTCGTTAAATGCATCGGACTGGCCTTGCCGTCTTGCATTCCCCCCAACATGCACCATGATGATGGGGATCTCTTTGCTGTTGGCCAGGTTAACCAACTCCTTCACACGGTTCATTTCCTCTTCCTGGCTGATACCTGCAGCGCCAAGGCCTTTTGAACTGAAACCAGGAACAATAACAATGGATTTTACACCCTCTACATCAGAAGGTTCAGCCATTAAAACTGTTGTTGCCTCCAGCTGTTGTCTTGCTGCCAGTAACTTAACCAGTTTTACATCTGCACTTTGTCCGGCTGAAGTGATCAATATGGGTGATTCAAATTTCTGGCCTTGAGCCAGAAATGTCACGCTTAGAAACATTGCAACCGCTATGTTTCTGAATAGTAATTTTCTCATCAGTTTGTACATTTACAAAGTATAACAATAATAATTCTTTACTGTTTATTTTCATGATTCGGTTCCATAGGATCATGAAGATAGTATCCTGTACCATTTTCCATGATTTCCATGTAATCGGGAAGATTTTCAATCTCAATGGTTCTCTCTTCCTGAAGCATATTATAGGAAAAAATTAGCTCATTAACCCCGATCACATGCCTGGCTACCCGGTGATCAATGGGTTCACCCCGCTCTTCATTGTAGGCTATTCTCAGGGCTTTAGTCTCTTTTGCTTTCTGGTAGAACTTACTTTTACCCTCCAGCACAAGCTCTACGGTGGTGGCCTCCCTGATCCTTCCCATTGACGGATTACTTGTTTCAAGAAGAAACGGAGCTGTATTTGTATAATCCCCCCATTCCCTGTGGCTCAGGCCGTGGAAATTGTCAGGAGAGAGTTCAGGCGAGTAGTTTTGTCCCTGCATCTCAAGCCCGAGAACTGCACCCATGGCAATCTCTTCATTTTTCTCATGATAAACAATCACATTGACGATGGGCACTTCAGGAGATGATTCGTGCAGATCGAATGATATATCGATATTTTCCTCGTTTATAAGCTGCAAAACAGCATGCCCAAGTCTCTCAGTCAGGTTGCCGTCTTCTCTTCCCGGGTAGGCCCGGTTAATATTTCTGGTCTCAAATCCGGATAGCTGCTGGTTTGATGGGTAATGAGAAAACACCAGTGGATCGGGCCATTGATCCAACGGATTTGTCACCCTTGAGCCCAGCCGGAACATCCGGGTGCCATTTCTTGTTTCTATATTGTAAAACTGTGGAAATCCCTCCATTGGATCTGTACACGTAAAAGCACTTTTATTCAACCTTGGCAGGACAAACACCCGCCCTTTGGTAACTTTGATATTTTCCAGAATCAGAACCGTTGCAAGATATGCGGCGCATTCGTTGGGATGTGCGCCGCCGCATACCAGGGCCGTTCCACCCGGTTTCCCACTGTCAAAGACAAAGATTTCTGTATCGGCATTTGTCCCCTTAAGACCTTCCGAATAGTTACTGAGCATAACTATCTCTGTAAGATTTTCCGAAGGATACAAGGGCTCCGGATGATGCATTTCTAAGAATTCAATGGATGCAATTGTTCCGGCAACAGCGATCACAGCCAATATGATCAATTGTGGTATATATTTCCTGATCATCCCTATTTGATTTGTAATAGTCTAAGCACAAATACGAGCAGGACCATTGATACGGCGACCATTTTTCTCCAGTCTCTCTCTTTAAAAAACTCCAAAACCAAAATGGTTGTAAAAAAGAGTAAAATTAGCGAATATATGATATATGAGGTCATAGGTATTATAATATGAAATTCGCTATCTCTTGGGCAAATATAATGATCAGTATCCCGATAAGCATAGAAAATGCAATTGGGATCAATGATACACGCAGGATTTTGAAATGGTTTTTCTCCTCAACGATCTGTCCTGCATAAGCACAGAGCAGTGTCGGGGGTGGCATAAGATCCCCCAGGGCAGCCATAAGGACAAGTGCTGAAGTTACAACAAGGGTACTCTTCCCTATGAAGACATACACCAGGGGAACTCCAATGATGGAGGCTGAGCCGTAGGCTGAACCAAGGAACGGCATAATCCCGGCAGCCAGGTACCGGAGGCCTACAGGGAGATCAAGTGCTACCACAGCCAGGTATCCCCTGACACCTGTCAACGCAAGGACCTGTAAAAACATGCCCACTCCGACCAGAATCGCCATCACCGGCATGGCGTTTCGTATCGCTTCTCTTGAAGCCCTGATAAGACTGGTCCCCTTCTTTGTCAGCAATCCCATCAGTGCTCCTATCATAAAAATCAGCGGAACCCCCAGATGTGGCAAATACTCATGGAAACTGATCTCTCCTACCATATACAATACCACGAAGAGGAGGGGAATATATAGCCTGACTCCATGCTTCTCCTGGTTCAGCTGATCCAGGTATCTCCTGATATTTTCAGGATCGTAATTATGCAGGAACCGGTATCTGAAATAGAGGGCGACCATAAGGGCAACAGGGAGGGCCGTAATGAGAAGTGGTATGCCAAATCCAATATAGGGCATATCACATCCTCCTCCTATAATCATCACCGGAATGCTGATTGGTGGAGCTACTTCGCCAAATACAGCAGACATGGCTATCAAGGATCCTACCGCCAGCCGGGGCATACCCATTGCAAGCAATATTGGTGCGGAAAGTGCACCTGTGGTAAGAATGCATGTAGATGATAATCCGGTTAACATACCGGGGAACATTGTGAAGAGAACCAGTACAATGATTAACAGAGTCGGCTTTTTGTAAAAGATCTTTAAAATGCCTTTACTCATGCCTGCCAGGGCTCCAGTGTATTCCATCACCTTCATAAAAATCATGGCAGTGGATATGATCAGAATGGCCTCGAAAAATCCAAAACCGCCCTCCACCAGGTGTCTGACGGGAATGCCCTGGCCTCCCACCAGTGCTCCAATAACAGCAGCCATCATTAAAGAGACTCCGGCCGGCAGCTTTACAATAAACACACTAACGGCAAAAGTTGCCAGCATGCTTAACAAAATGATCAGTTCAATACTCATTGCGCGCGAACATCTAAAATTGATTAGATTCAATCCAAATCATGTGCCACACGATGTATATATAAGAAGATGAGGGCGGTGACCACATTTCGCCCGGAATTTGCATGCATGAGTGTGCTAATATGACTCAATCTGAATACCAAAACAACACATATTGGTCATCATAGTTATTGTCAATCAGGGGACTGGCATCTATTCTATTAAAAGGGATTATATTGGCTTGCTTTTTGCTGACGCTCTATCATAATTCAAAAAGGATGGTACAAAGAAACCGAATCAGCCTGCTGCTGGTCATAGGGATCTGTTTGTCCGCTCATCATGCTTTCGGGCAGACCTTTGAGCCGGGAGGATCTTACATGTTGAATGCCTATGTAGAGTATATGCATGGCAATATGCCTTTGGTCATATCCGTCCCTCATGGGGGATACGAGAAACCGGACACGATTCCTGAACGAGATGGAAGGTTCGCCAAGAATCAGGATATCTATACCATTGAGATTGCTTATGAGATTTCTAAAACCATATATAAAGCATCCGGCCTTTACCCATATATTGTGATTAATCATCTGCACAGAACAAGGCTTGATGCCAACCGCAACATTGCAGAAGCCGCCAATGGCAATTCCGATGCAGAGGGTGTATGGATCACTTATCAATCACATTTAGACAGTGTGGCGTACTCGATAAATAAGAATTATGGGAAGGGGTTATTTATTGACCTGCATGGACACCGGCATAAGATCGAGAGAATGGAACTGGGTTATCTGTTGAGTGCAGATGAACTGCGTTTGGATGAAGAGCTTTTGAATTCCGGTTTGTTGAATGAATATTGCAGCATCAGGAATCTGCTCAACACCAACAATAAAGGGCTCTCTTTAACTGAACTGATCAGGGGAGAGTATAGCCTGGGTGCCATGTTGTGTGAGCTGGGTCAGCCATGCATGCCTGCAATGAAATATGAAATGCCGAATGTGGGTGAGCCCTATTTCAGCGGCGGATATAATATCATGCGGCATGGTTCTTCAAGTGGTGGGACCATCGATGGTATTCAGATTGAGGTTGATTTGCAGACAAGGAGTGACAAAAGGAAGCAAAAGAGAGTTGCCGAGGATGTTTCTCAAGCCCTGTTACAATTTCTCAGGATACACTATTTCCAACTTTAGAGACTTCTCCCTTAAATCCCTCCCTGGTAAGGTGCATATCCAGGATTTTGCTGATCTCTTATGTTTGGATTGGCATCCATCTCAGGTTGTGGAATGGGGTACACCACCCTGTGAAATTTCTTCTCCTCCCTGCCATTCACCGGATCTATGGTGAGGGGAGTAGGATGAGATCCATCCCTTGAAAAGGACCTGCCTGTCCGGAGATAATCATAAAGCTCATGGCCTTCAAGGGCCAGTTCACGTCTTCGCTCCTTAAAGATTTCGTTTTTAAGTTCCTGCCCGGTGATCCCCGAAAGGATTTGATCCGTCCGTGCACTGTACACTTTGTTGAGATAGTTTAGTGCATTACCAAAATCCTCAAGTTCAGCATATGTTTCAGCCGCAATAAGCAGAACCTCAGGCAGCCTGATGTATGGAACATCATGGATCAGTGCAGATTCAATTCCAATATACTTATGATAGGCCCTTGCTGATCCGGTCTTATCCTGCTTGAAGAGCTGGTTCCGGATATCCTCAGGACTAAATAGGTTGATAAAAGCATTTGAGGCACCATAGTCTCCATAACCAATGGAGTTTGCATCAATCTGTCCCTGTTCATTCACACTCTTAAAAGCATAATAGGCAAGACAACTGGTGCCAGGATTGTCATTGACATCAAAGTGTATTTCAAAAATGCTTTCAACATTAAACCGTGTGGTCATGCCGGCAATAAAGTCTGCTGATCCGATCATGGAACCTCCAAGTGATTCGGCCATGATTGCAGCGTCCCTGGACTGTTCCCACGCTTCGGTATAGAGATAGAACCTGGCCAGTATGGCCCATAATGACTGCTCGGTAAAGAACTGTTTTTCAATTCTGGATTTATCAATCTTATCAAGGGCATCCAGCAACAGCTCCTCAATATAATCATAGCATTCAAGAAGGGGGGGCCTTCCGGGGGGAGTTTCTATGGCAGTGGAATTGTCATTGAAGTCTTTTATCAATGGAACCCCCATCCCGTAAAGGTCATCCTCTTCAGCCATCCACACCGGATAAGAAAAGGAGCGTACCAGTTCCAGATAGCAGATGGCTTTTACAGCCAGTGTTTGAGCCTCCAGGTCATTGATGATCTCCTGGTCCCCTTCCATATCTGACAGATTGGTCAAAATGAGATTGCAGCTTGCAATGGTTTTATAACAATAGTTCCATAAATAGCCTGCATAACCAGCTGCAGAAGATATTTCAACATACTTGTATTCTATGTCGAAGCGAAGGTTCGGATTTTCTATAAAATGAAAGAAATCAGCACCTTTCAGGGATCCACGTAAAGGCACATTTCGACCAAACATATAGGTTTCCGACAGGAGATCGTAAAGGGCAATAACTGCAGTTTCAGCATTTTTCTCATTGGTAAATATCTGGTCCTCAGTAAGTGCATTATCCGGATATCTGTTCAGAAAATCTTCACAACCAGAAGTGCCCAGAAGGATGAATCCCACTGTGAAAATACCGGCAATTTTATATAGTGTTTTCATGACCATTGATTGTTAAAAGGTTATTTTGATACCTACCGTATAAGTTCTGGGAGAGGGGAAATCGTAAACATAACGGTACCCGTTTACCCTGATTTCAGGATCGAAGTTTGGCATATCTGTAAGTACGAATACATTTTCAACCTGTGCATAAATCAAAGCTCCTGAAAGTTTGATCTTCCTGATCCATTGAACAGGAAACCGATAACTAAGCTTAATATTTTTTAGCTTAATATAGTCTCCATCATAAGCATGCCTGGTGGAGAACCGGTTGCCATTTGTTATCCCGTTAATGCGGATTGGATTCGCTGCAACTGTATCATTGGGTGTCCAGTTATCCAATTGGACAATTTCTGAATTCACATAGGATTGTCCCCCATCGGTTTGGGTATATCTGCTTGCACAATAATCGAGTGTATAATAGTCCCAGGCGTAAGAAAACAGCATATCAAGATTGAAATTCCTGTACGCAAAATGCGAATAAAAACCTCCTGAAAAATGAGGTTCCCGTGTCCCGATGATTTGCCGGGTGGCTTCACTGTAATCGAATGTCACCGTTCTTTCCCCGGTTTCGTCATTGATATGATACCATGTGGGTGCTCCTGTGGATGGATCAACACCTGCATATTCAGGCAAATAAAGGGATCCTTCTGCATATCCCTCCCTGTCTATGTTCGTTGTCCCCACATTATCATTCGGCAGTTCAGTTATTTGATTTGTCAGTGTTGAGAGATTAACAGTAATATCCCATGTAAAATTACTGGCCCTTACCAGGTATGCCTCCAGAGAGTATTCATATCCCCAGTTCCGCATGGCACCCATATTCACAGTAGCTGTGGTAAAACCGGTAGTTCTGGATATTTCCCTGTCGAAGAGCAGGTCCTCTGCGTGCCTGCTGTAGTATTCAGCACTCGCAAAGATTCTGCCATCCAATATCTTTATCTCAAACCCCAGATTGATATTTTTACTTTGCTCCCAGCTCAACCCCATATTGGCGATATTAGTAACCCGTGCTCCCGGTAAATTGTAATAGTCATAACCCAGTGTATAATTGCCCAGATACTCATAAAGGCCACCGGGTAAAGTACCGTTGATTCCGTAACTGGCTCGAATTTTCCCATCATTGAGCCAACCCATATTCATAAAGGATTCTTCTGAGAATCTCCAGGATCCGGAAACTGAATAGAAGTTACCCCACCTGGTGTTTGGACCGAATCTGGAGGAGCCATCCGCCCTGTAACTGAACTGGGCATAGTATTTACTTTTAAAATTGTAGTTGATCCTGGAGATTGCTGACAGAAGCGCATCATCATATGTTCTTCCGTAGGCTGCCGTGGGAATTGTTCCGGCACTCAGAACAGGTGTCAGGTTTGAACTATACTCTGTTGATACTGCACCGAGCCGGTTGGTATGTGTCCATTCCGATTCCCATCCGGCAAGCAGGGCCAGATTATGCTTTTCATTGAAGCTTCTCTCAAAATTCAAAATGGTTGAGGAAGTCAACCTTCGCCTGGTGACCTCAATATCCTGCCTTCTGCCATTGTATCCGGCCCCTGTTCCGATATCCTTGTTTTCCCATCTTATCTGATAATAGGGTCTGTTATCGTAGCCCAGGGTTGTCTTCAGAAAGAGATCTTTCGTAAAATTCAGCTGTAACCATGCTGTACCTAAAGTTCTGTAAGAATAGGCATTATAAATATTCATATTCATAATGGCCACAGGGTTATAATTATTTAATATATCACCTGGAAGGGAAAGATTGGGTTCTCCATCAATGTATACTGGTACCACAGATGGAATATTGGCTGCTGCACGCAGCGGATTTGCATAGAGGTTTCCCTGCATAGGTCCATCCTGGTTGTTGTAGGACATGGCCATATTGACACCAAACCATGCCACTTTATTGGTTCTGGATGTAAGATTAACCCTCCCCGAGAAACGGGACAGGTTTGATCCGATGATGGTCCCGAGTTGGTTAAAATACTCTCCCGAAACAAAAAAGGTTACTCCATTCTGTCCGCCGGATGCGGAGAGGTTGATTTTTTGGGTCCCCCCGGTTCGGCTTACCACATCATACCAATCGGTATCCGGTATAGAATCGTATCCGTCACCCCAGAAATCATATTCGATTCCATCAATGGCAAAAGCTGTATTGAAATTATCTCTTGCCTTTTTAATATAGTAGTCATATGTATTTGGGTTCTTGTACGTATTTTTAATATAATCGATGGCATCTAACCCGGTGAAAATGGCGTCCTGGGCCATAATCCTGTGTACCTCTCCAGTTGTCCAGAGCTCCGCAAACTGGTCCTTATCGGCAATGGGTTTGGAGTAAAGCCCATTGGCAATACCATATTGCACATCAAGAATAAATCTTGTCTTACCCTCTTTTCCCTGTTTGGTTGTGATAAGGATCACCCCGTTTGCCGCACGTGACCCATATAATGAAGAAGCTGCTGCATCTTTCAACACAGTGATCGATTCAATATCACTGGGATTAAGCGTGGCCATCGGATTACTATCTGAGGTGCTTAGCCCGGAAAGGTCGCTCATATTGACAGCAACTCCATCGATAATATACAGCGGTGCAAGAGTGGCATTTACAGAACCGGTGCCCCTAATTCTGACAACCTCTCCATCACCTGGCTGCCCCGAGGTATTAATTACTACTCCGGTAGTATTTGCAGCCAGGGCGGCTGTAAACGAAGCAACCGGACGACTTTCAATTTTATCTGAGCTTACCACACTGGCAGAACCTGTAAAGGTCTCTCTTTTTGCAGTACCGAAGGCCACTACCATCACTTCAGAAAGCTCTGTCAGGTCGCTTAACAGGACAATGTTCAGGTTGGTTTGATCGGTAATGGAAACCTCCTTAGTTTTCATACCCACAAAAGATACAACCAGGACGTCTCCATTGCTTACTGCAATTGAGTATTCTCCATCGGCCCCTGTTGAGACCCCGGCGGACTCAAAACCCTTGATTAAAATGGTTGCTCCGGGCAATGGAAAACCATCTTCATCAGTTACAGTGCCCGAGATGGTTCTTTGCTGATTTTGCTGGTATGTAGAACCTGAGAGAGCCTTATCGGGAATCAGGCAACCAAGCACAAGGATCATTACACCCCGGAGCACAATATGGCCATATGAACATTTTTTCATAGATATTGTCTTAATAGGTTTTAAACAGAGCTTGATTATTTGACAAAACAACTTCAGTCAGATTTACCAGAAGGATCTTTGATAAAATTACAGACAATTAAAAATAGGTGTCAATTAATAGTTTGTTTTTTTTTGAATTGATGTGTAATTTGTCTATAACCCTGAAGCAAAGTCTCTTTTTGTGATCTTTTAGCACAGCAATTGTGCTGTTTTTGCACAAAAAAACCAGAAATAGCGTGATTTACCTGTTCAATATGTACGAATTGCCATTCGGTAAATAATTCAGTCTGAAAATTATCTTCGTAATAAGTTTCGTAACCTACTCTTTAACAGGCCATAAGGAATAATGCGATTCATTTTCCGGCAGATAATCTATTATGGAACATCCTAAAACAGCGAAAATGGCACAATAAGTGATTATAGATTTTATTCAGAACCAATGGTACAACTAAATTAAAACGTACAATCATGAAAAATCTTTACAAAATGCTTTTTGCAACTGCGGTTTTACTTGTCTTTGGACTGGCAGGCTCAGTAAATGCCCAAAGCGTTGTCTACGTCTCTTCGGATGGTACCGGAGACGGAACATCCTGGGCGAATGCAGCTGGCAGCATTCAGGATGTTATTGAATCCTCTGATTCCGGTACTGATATCTGGATAAAGGGTGGAACCTATTATGTTCCCGGTGACTCTACTTTTATACTTAAGGATGGAGTTAGCCTGTATGGTGGTTTTTCCGGAACGGAAACCTGTCCGATTCAGAGAACAGACTACCGCCTGGGTGGGGCTAATGAGACCATTCTCAGTGGTGATATCGATAAGAACGGAGTGACAGATGCTGCCAATGCAAACCGGGTGGTTTATGGAAAGGATATCACGAATGTGACAACACTGGATGGTCTGACCATTACAGGAGGCTATGCCGATGCTTCTTCGGATGACGGGGCCGGCCTGAGACTCTCTAATGGTTCGCCCAATATCATCAACTGTACATTGTTTGATAACTGGTGTGGTGATAACGGAGCCGGATTCTACATTGCAACAACATCGATTCCGGCAGTTACAGGATGTTATTTTGTAAAAAATTACGCTGCAGACAAAGGTGGAGCAGTATATACGGCAACCGGTTGTGATGCGGTATTTACCAATTGCGTCTTCTCAAACAACAGTGCGGTAAATGATGGTGGTGCAGTCAGGGTGTATAAATCCTCTCCAACTTTTATGAATTGTACATTTACCCGAAATTCATTGCCTGGTGCAGGAGATGGACCGGCTATTGAGATCAATAATTCAGTATCCGCTCCTGTATTTACAAACTCTGTTTCCTGGGGAAACACTGAATCAGGTGTTGTAAGCGAAGACATTACCCTTACTACTGATGGAACCGTAACACTCATAAACTGTGCCATGGAAGGCACATACACTGCAACAGGAGCGACAGTAACAGGTCTGATTGACATCAGTTCAACAGATCCGCTGTTTGTCAATACTTCAGGCGCCTCAGGCAGTGATGGTTATGATGTAGCAGCTGATTGGGCTATTCAGGCCACATCTGTATTGATTGATGCCGGTCTGGTGGCAGGTGCCCCGGTCATGGATATTATACCTGGGTTCAGGGACGCCACACCCGATGTGGGAGCTTATGAATACGGTGCAGCCGTACCCTTTATTATTGCCGGCGATATTACCGGTTACGGGACCATCACTCCTTTTGGAGTATACGTTGTTTCCGGTGCAGACCAGGCTTTTACACTAACACCCAGGGCAGGATATGAATTGACTGCTGCCACTTATAATGGCACCGATATCATGCCATCACTTACCGACAACGGAGACCGTAGTTTTGGGTACACTGCCACTGCTGTTAATGCAGACGGAATGCTGGCAGTCACATTTGAGCCAGAGGCTGTAAAATACACGGTTGCTGTTACAGCAGGTGCAGGGGGTACCATATCCCCGGTGGGTGATACAGCAGTTACAGTCACCGATGAGGTTGTGTTTACCATTACCCCCGATGCCGGATTTGTCTTTGCTGAGATCCTGTTGAACGGCACCTCTGTTATGGAGCAGGTTACGGATAACGGGGATGGTACATACACCTATACGCTGATTGGTGTTGGGGAGAACAGCACATTGTCCGTCTCCTTCCTGGAACTGTTTACGGTGACCATATCAGCAGGTGCTAACGGTTCAGTCGATCCGTCGGGCAGTGTGGATGTCACTATCAACGATGAAACGGAATTTACAATTACTGCAGATGCAGGATACATACTTGATGCCATTACTTTGGATGGTACAGATGTAACAGGAGATGTTGTTGATAACGGCGATGGTACATACACCTATCTGTTGACAGGGATCGATGCAGATGCAACACTGGCAGTCACATTTGTTGAAATGGTGGTGAGTATGGTATACATCACCGAGGGTGGTACAGGTGACGGTTCCTCATGGGCCAATGCATCGGGAGATATCCAGGTTGCAATTGATGCAGGTGAGATTGGAACTGAAATCTGGGTTGCAAAAGGGAAATACCTGGTACCAACAGACACCTCTTTTACACTGAAGAGCGGAGTTAGCCTCTATGGAGGATTTGCAGGAACAGAATCCTCAAAGGATGAAAGAAGTCAATACAGAATGGGAGAAGCCAATGAGACACAGCTGAGTGCCGATGTGGATGGAAATGGCTACCTGACAGGTGGAAATGCGCCCAGGGTGATTTATGGTGAATCTATTTCAGCCCTTACAACCATAGATGGCTTTATAATAACTGGTGGCTTCTCTGACATTGAAAAAAGCAATGGAGCAGGGATGAAACTCAGAGCATCATCTCCAAATGTGGTCAATTGCACCTTCTACGACAATTACTGCGATGACGGTGCAGGTCTGTACCTTTACAGGAGCGGGGATGATGTATCAAGTCCTGTGGTTCAGAATTGCTTCTTCATAAGGGGTTATGCCAATGATGATGGCGGGGCGGTTTATAACGCTTCAGGTACACGTGCGCAATATATCAATTGCGTCTTCGCAAATAACGAGGCCAAAGATGAAGGCGGAGCCGTCAGGAACTTTGAATGCTCACCAGCATTCATTAACTGTACATTTGTATATAATAAACTTCCGGATAACGATCCGGGAGGAGGAGGAACCTATGGTCCTGCAATCAGGAATTACCAAGGCACCTCTCCCTATATGAATACCGAACCCGACATCATTAATTGTGTGTTCTGGATGAATGTGGATGGAACAGAGGAGTATACATTTGATATCAGTAACACCGGTAAGATGGCTGATGCCGGAGTCTATGTTAATGTGGTGAATTGTGCCATCATGGACTCTGTGAGTGCATCTTCCTGTATCTTAATCGATACCCTGGATATTAACCGCGATAACCCTGGTTTTATTGACGTGTCCGGAGAGGCAGGCTACATGGGTTTTGATGCCGCTTCCAACTGGGGACTGGTTGAATCCTCAGTGCTCATTGCAGAGGGAACCAGCAGTGAGCCCGGGGTTCCTGAACAGGATATTGAAGGTAAGAACAGGGGGTCTGTCATTGACATCGGAGCTTATGAGTATGAGTCTGAAGTTGGTGTTGAAAAATTCGCTCATCAGAAATTTACAGTGGATGTATATCCCAATCCGTCTTCCGGAATATTCAGGGTGAGAGTAGAAAGCGGGGCATTGAAAGAGCTGGCCCTGTTCGACATGACTGGCCGGATTGTTTTCAGGGATAGTAATCCCGGTTCAGCTATTGACTTTTCCATCAACCTTGGAGATCAAAAAGGAGTATACCTTTTAAGGGTTTCAAAACTGGATGGAATGATTAGCACGAAAAAGGTGATTGTTAATTAGTATTGGACTGTTTTATCAAACATAAATAAGCTGTGGGTGGAAGCACCCACAGCTTATTATTTAACAGGAGAATATGATGATGAAATTCTTCGGAAGAAAAGTGTTTTTTATTGCGTTTATTCTGATTACAAGTCATCTGTTCTCAGCAGGAATACAGCCCTCCAATCATTCGCCTGCCCACAGGGAAGAGATTACGGTGGTGATCACTGATTCGGGGCTTGGAGGGTTGGCAGTCATGGATGTTATAGCGAAAAAGATATCCAAATCAGGACACTACAAAAGGGTGAGCCTGGTTTTTGTCAATGCACTCTTTGAAGCTGACCAGGGGTATAATGCCCTCTCAACAAGAGAAGAGAAAATAGCGATTTTCAATGATGTACTTAGTGGAATAGAGCGTACTTTTCAACCCGACGTGATTCTGATAGCCTGTAATACCCTCTCTGTTATTTACCGGGATACACCATTTGTCCAGAACTCCGGTACAGAGGTGGTTGGAATCGTGGAACCCGGTGTAAAGCTGATTGAAGATGCCCTGGCAGATGAGGAAAATTCTGTGGCTATTATCACCGGAACAGAAACTACCATTTCTGAGGATAGTCACCGAAAAGCGCTGATACAAAAAGGCTTTCCGGAAAGCCGCATCATCACTCAATCGTGTCCCCAGTTACAGTCCTATATAGAACAGGATCCCATGGGTGAGGATACAGAGATGCTTATTGCATTCTATGTGGATGAGGCCGTCTCAAAACTTCCTGACGGCCATGGTTCTGTTTATCTGAGTCTGAATTGCAGCCATTATGGCTATTCTGAACCTCTCTGGAAAAGAGCTTTTGAATATACAAGTAGTGACCTGTCAGGGGTATTGAATCCCAACCTGATTATGGGTGATGTATTAATGCCGGAGGATGCCGGGAGAAGATATTCAAAGACCAGGCTTACCATGAAGGTCGTCTCCAAAGTTGAATTAAGGAACAGAGATGCCATGTGTAACTTGTTTTCCGATTCCTCCCCTGAATTGACAAAAGCGCTAAATAATTACGATCTTGTGCAGGATCTTTTCTAAACAGAAGGAAATCCTCGCATGAGCCTGACAAAAGAAAACAAAAGAATTCTTCAGATTGCGTTCATTGCTGTTACCTCTATCCTGATGTTGGTACTGGGCTCTTTCTACTTTTCTTCCAGGTGGGAAAAGAGACTGATCGAGGAAAAAAAACTGATTTGCTTATCTTATGCCAGGCACCTCTCAGAGGAAATTGAAAACAGCAGTTCGGCAAGGCGTTTTACACAATTATCGATTCCTGGTACACTTTCCTGTGACTCTTCAATGATGATTGATCGCTATTATACCGATCTGCTGAATCCGCTCCTTATGGAGTATGAAGGATTGGAGGGAGGAGTCTATTTTAAGCACTTGGATGGCTTTATGGGTTATGCATTTCCCACTTCACCACCACCGGTTCCGGTTTACGGACCCCCCCCCAGGTCTTACAACATTATCAAGGAGCAGGCCATGTTATCTTTATCAGGCAACAGGGAGATCATCAATGTACATGCGTTTGATCCTGCAGTATTTCCACTTGCTACGGTTCCGTTCAGTGATTTGGGTGAACCGGTGGGTGCGGTTTGGATCAGGGTGCATATTGAAAGAGAACTGCCCGTTGCAAAATTAAAGAGGATCATCAATTTTGTGACGATTCTCTCTCTGTTTGGATTCATGGTAATGGCCATGATATCACTCTTCCTGCGGAACGGTATCAAAAATATAAGGAAGGAGTTAAACAATGCCCACAATAATCCCGGGTACCGGCTGAAAAGGAGAGGCGGGTGGTTTGGGTTCATTCCTGCAAGCATCAATGAGATGCTCAGTATGCTGGAAAAGGAGAGCCGGGACCGCGCCGGGTTGGAGAAACGCCTGCAGCAAAAAGAGAAGATGGCCTCCCTGGGAAAGATGATTGCCGGGGTGGCCCATGAGGTAAAAACCCCATTGTCCGTTGTGAAAACACGGGTGCAGATGTGGGAGAAAGAGGTCCTTATAAGTGAAGCGTTGCAGAAAAAGATCCCCCCCTATTCCATGAAACTGGTCCTGGATGAGATCAATCGACTATCGCTGCTGGTCAAGCGTTTGGTGGTGTTCTCAAGACCCATCTATAAACACCTGAAACCAACGAATCTGGACCAAATACTGGAAGAGGTTGTGAGCATGATCGATTTAAGTGATTCCGGTAAGCAGATCGGGTTCAGCAAGCAACTTTGTAAGGAACCTCCATCCATTGAGGTAGATGGCAATTCCATCAGGCAGGTACTGATCAATGTGCTAAACAACTCCGTTGAATCCATCAAAGATCAGGGAGTGATTACCATTTCAACCCGCTATGATATGGAAAAGCAGATGGTAACTATTGAAATCACTGATACAGGCACCGGTATTCCTGATGAGATACTGGAAATAATATTTGATCCATTCTTTACCTCCAAGGAGACCGGCTCAGGATTGGGTTTAGCAATATCACATGAAATTGTGGCTGCCCATAACGGAACAATCTCTTTAAAGAATCTTGAGAAGGGTGGTGTAAGGTGCACAATAGCCTTGCCGGTACATCAAAAAATAACTTAATATGGAAGATAATGAGAAATTAATACTGGTTGTAGATGATGAGTCATCCATAAGAAGGAATGTTTCTGATCTGTTGACACCCCTGGGGTATTCGGTCATTACTGCTGAAAACGGAGATGTGGCCATAGATACATTCAAAGAGGAGGTGCCCGGACTTGTCATCCTGGATATCAACCTTCCCGGTAAGAATGGCCTACAGGTGCTTGAAGAAATAAAGGCCTTGAATAAAGATATACCGGTCATAATGTTTACTGCATTCGGCACCAGTGAGCGGGCTATCAAAGCAATGAAATCTGGGGCTTATGACTATATAGAAAAACCTTTTGAACTGGATGAATTCCTTCTCATTATAGAGCGGGCTTTCCAATTTGGGAACCTGCTGAAAGAGGTAGAGCAGCTGAGGACAATGGTCGATTCTCCCGGAAGTGCTTCCACAAATGATGATATAATTGGAAAGAGCTCCAAAATGCGGGGTATTTATAAACTAATCGGCCGGGTGGCAACTACGGATGCGACCATCCTCATCCAGGGTGAAAGCGGAACCGGGAAGGAACTGGTTGCCGATGCCCTTCAAAGGCACTCTCTGATCAATGAAAAACCGTATGTGAAGATCAACTGCGGGGCTATATCAGAGTCCCTTCTTGAAAGTGAAATATTTGGCCATGAGAAGGGGGCCTTTACCGGTGCTTTTACTCAACGCAAAGGTATTTTTGAGATTGCCAACGGGGGGACCATCTATCTTGATGAGATCAACAGCATGCCCCCCTCCCTGCAGGTCAAGCTGCTGAGGATTCTTCAGAAGCAGCCTTTCTTCCGGGTTGGCGGTGATAAGCCAGTGAATGTAAACGTGAGGATCATCGCCTCTTCAAACAAGGATATCAAAGCAGAGGTTGAGTCCGGACAATTCAGGGAAGATCTCTATTACCGCCTGAATGTTGTATTCATAAAGGTACCCCCTTTAAGGGAAAGGATGTCGGACATTGTGTTGCTTGTTGAGCACTTTGTAAATAAGTTTAGCCCCAACTGCAAAATCATTGTTACAAGGGATACCATTCGAAAATTAATGAAGTACAACTGGCCGGGGAATGTGCGTGAACTTGAGAATACAATCCAGAGTGCCATGGTGACCTCCTCAGGTGAAATATTGGAGATCGGGCAGATCTCTGCCCATTCCAATGATGATGTTGACAGTGCCGATTACATGAAGATGATCGACAAGGGCATGTCGTTAAAAGATGTGATCTCCTTCGTTGAAAAAAAGATCATCTTCGACTCACTTGAAAAATGCAATAACAACCAGTCGGAAGTAGCCGAATATCTGAAAATGAACCGGCGCCTTCTCTATTCAAGGCTGAAAGAGTGGGAATAGAGATCAGATTTTTCAGGCTGGAAGATGATTCCTGGAAGCTTATATCAACACCTATTGCAAATATGATTGTGTTTTTACCTCGAAGAAAATCTGCATTTACTGGAAGAATATAACGAAGTACGTTTTTCCGGAGCACGTTTGTTAGGCAAGGAAATGTTGAAAATAGTAAAGCAAATCGCCATTGAAGTCTGCTCTCTCAGACTATTCACTGATAAGGGTGATAAGGGTGATAAGGGTGATTTCGGGGCGGATGCCCACCCGGCCGGGGAATCCTGTATAGCCAAGTCCCCTGTTCACATAAAGGTACTGTCCGTTTTCCCTGTAAAGTCCTGCCCAGTGTTCATAGGTCCAGCGTGAGGGACTCCACCTGAAATTACCGATCTCGAAACCGAACTGCATGCCGTGGGTATGACCGGAAAGTGTTAAAGAAATGCTTTCCTTCCCTTTAACCTGGATGTTCCAGTGGGACGGATCGTGTGAAAGCAGGATCTTCACCAGCCCGGGGTCAGTACCAGCAAGGGCATTTGCAAGGTCGCCTTTTTGAGGGAACGGCGGTTTGCCCCAGTTTTCAACACCTATCAATTCGATGGAGTGGCCATTGAGTGTAATGGTGCGGTGCTCATTCATCAGCAGATCAAATCCGGCGGCCCTGATCTGATCCTTCACCCGCTCCAGGTTGGTTTCCTCTTCGGCACTGGAGTCCCAATTATAGTAGTGCCCGTAATCGTGGTTGCCCAACACTGCGTACTTTCCCAGGGGAGCCTTCAACCTTCCCAGGATATCCACAAACGGATCCATCTCTTCAGAAAAATTGTGGACCATATCACCAGTAAACAGAACCAGATCAGGTTCCAGCTGGTTTACCTTTTCTACTACCTGGGCAATGTGATCTGGATGGTGATGGAAACCTGCCAGGTGGAAATCGGAAAGCTGAACAATTTTTATTCCTTCAAAGGACTCAGGCAGGCCCGCAATTTCCAGTTTTTCTCTGAAGATTTTCACGTGGGTCCTTCCCCAGATCATTCCCATGCCAAAACCTATAAAGAGCAGGATCCCGATCACGAAACCTGGTATAAGAAAGTAGTTCCTGAGCGATCCAACCTCGGCATTTGAATTGAAGAGCCGGGTCAATACCACTGCAATATCACCCAGCAGCTGGGTAACATTGAACATGAGTTTGGGTACATAGAACATCAGGAATATACCCATGACCACCATCACACCAAAAAACCGGGATGGATCCCGCATGTTCTGGAACTGGGATCCCGCCCACAACAGGGCAGTAATCATGATCAGGGTAATGCCCCAGAACACCAGGGTGAAAAGCCTGTTTCCTTCGATATGAGGGGATAACAGATGCTGTAAGCCCCTGAATCCATAGAGGTCCATGGCCAGGATGAAGAGGGTGAGGATGGAGAAAATAACGAATGATCTCATACATGTGTTTTATCTGCTGACCCGTTCAGCTTATTTTTGTTCATTTTCTTTTTGTTATGAAGTTAAGGTTTTGTTATTTTAAGATCATGACAACTGCCAGACAATTGCCGGGAAAAATCTTCCTCATCCTGGCCATTCAATGCATGATCATACATTCGACAATTGCGCAGAACCAAACAGAATCGGAGCCGCTTACTTTTGCTCCGCTTCCGGAAGCCCTGGTGAGCAATCACGGAACAGCCATCGAATCCTCTGAACAATGGAAGGAGATCAGGAGGGAGGAGATCCTTGAATTGTTCAGGGATCATGTGTATGGTAACGCTCCACAGGCAAAAGTAAACATAAGCCAAGAGGTAAAATTGCTTGACAGGAATGCTCTGGATGGTTCTGCTGTTCAGAAAGAGGTGGCTGTACATGTCAGTAATGGTCCGGATACACTCACATTCACTATCCTCATCTACCTTCCTGTGGATTTAACCGGTCCTGTACCCCTTTTCCTTGGTTTGAATTTTTACGGGAACCATACCATCCATTCCGATGAGCAGATCAGCCTGACTGACAGCTGGATCAGGAACAATGAAACATTTGGAATATTGGAAAACAGGGCCGTACCCGGATCAAGGGGAGTCAGGGCTCATAGGTGGCCGGTAGAGCTGATCCTGTCCAGGGGGTACGGATTGGCAACCATCTATTACGGCGATATTGACCCGGATTTCGATGATGGTTTCAGGAACGGGATCCACCGGTTGTTCCCTGAGAATGGTTCTGAACGCGATCCGGAAGCATGGGGATCTATTGCTGCGTGGGCCTGGGGCCTTTCCAGGGCAATGGACTATTTTGAAACCGATCCTGATGTGGACCATGGACGGGTAGCTGTCTTAGGTCATTCACGGCTGGGTAAGACGTCGCTCTGGGCAGGTGCGCAGGATGAAAGGTTTTCACTGGTGATCTCTAACAATTCAGGATGTGGTGGAGCAGCTTTGTCCAGGAGGGCATATGGGGAAAGGGTTACAGATATCAACAGCAGTTTCCCACACTGGTTCGCCTCCGGGTTTCATGATTATAGCGACAATGAAGCTGAGCTACCTGTGGACCAGCATATGCTGGTGGCATTGATGGCTCCCCGTCCACTCTATGTAGCAAGCGCTGAAGATGATCTTTGGGCAGATCCACATGGTGAATATCTTTCCCTTTTTTATGCCGGCGGAGTCTATGGCTTATATGGTGAAAAAGTCATGGAGAATGATCAACTACCTGAAACAGATCATCCATTATGGTCCGGAAAACTGGGATACCATATCAGGACGGGCAAGCATGACCTTACCCGGTATGACTGGGAGCAATACCTGAATTTTGCAGATCAGTATTTTTCGGTTAATTAACATAAATGCATAACAGATGAGAAACAGACGATTCAATGCGGGTAATTCGAAAATCCTTCTGCTTACCGCAGTGGTTTTCCTTCTTGCATGCGACAGGATTGAAAAACCCAATGTGATATTCATACTGGTTGATGACCTGGGATGGACAGACCTGGGGTGTTATGGAAGTACATTTTATGATACCCCCAACCTGGATGAACTGGCTTTACAATCCATTCGATTTACAAACGCCTATGCTGCTTCACCGGTCTGCTCCCCGACAAGGGCTGCGATCATGACTGGCAAACATCCGGTGCGTGTGAATATAACTGATTGGATCCCGGGTATGTCAGCTGAATGGGCCGAGGAACCGCAGCTGGTTACACCGGAAGATATACACGACCTGCCACTGGAGGAGATAACAATGGCAGAAGCATTTAAGGAGCAAGGTTATAAAACTTTTTTTGCCGGGAAATGGCACCTTGGAGAGTCGGAGGCATTCTGGCCTTTGGCACAGGGATTTGATACGAACAAAGGTGGGAATTACAAGGGGTCTCCGTACTTTCCAACAGGAAACAGATATTATTCACCCTACGGAAATCCTACACTTGAGGATGGTCCTGATGGAGAATATCTGACCGACAGACTTACCGATGAGTCCCTTCATTTCATTGAATCAGCAGGGAAAGCACCGTTTTTCCTTTTCCTGGCCTATTACACAGTACATACGCCCATCCAGGGCTGTGATGCGTATGATGATCTGTACTTTCAGAAAAGTATGTCGTTGCCCGACAGCGGTAAAATGGTAATCCGCAGGGAGCATTTGGGAAGCACCCGAGTTAACCAAAGCGATCCGAAATATGCAGCCATGATCCGGTCCATGGATACCAATGTGGGCAGGGTGATCAAAAAGCTTGAGGAGAAAGGAATACTGGACAATACGGTGGTGGTGTTCACTTCAGATAATGGAGGATTAACTACCATGAGAACTGCCGGTCCCACATCGGTGCTGCCACTCAGAGCAGGGAAGGGATGGTGCTATGAAGGAGGGATCCGTGTGCCATTACTGATCCGTTTCCCAAGAATTAAGCATGCAGGTTCAGAATGCCATCAACCAGCCATCAGTATGGATTTTTATCCCACACTGCTGGATCTTGCACGCATTGGTTTCCCGGCAGACCAACACCTGGACGGGAAGAGCCTGGTTCCGTATTTAAGGGACCCGGAGAGATCGGATGAGAGGATGCTGGTATGGCACTACCCCCATTACCACGGCTCCACCTGGCGACCAGGCTCGGCCATCAGGGACAATCAATGGAAACTCATTGAATTCTATGAAAGTGAAACTATTGAATTATATAACTTAACCTACGATCCGGGAGAGAAAAAAGATCTTTCGGGGGAGTTCTCTGAGAAGGCTGACTCGCTGAGGCAAGAGATGCATCGCATGCTTCGTGAGATGGGAGCCGGTTACCCGGTGAGAAGAGATGGATCCACCAGATGAGAATTAGAAACATCAAAGAATGACCAAACAACAAATTACCGGATTATTGGCAACGTCTTTGATATTGCTGACTGCCTTTTTTTCAGGCTGCGGACCTGCAGAGGGATCCCGGCAGGAATCACCCAATTTTATCTGGATCATCTCGGAAGACAATTCAAAGCATTACATGGCATTGTTCGATCCAAATGGCATTGCTGCCCCCAATATTGAAAATATGGCAGGGGACGGGATCCTGTTTACTAGGGCATTCTCCAATGCACCGGTTTGCAGTGTGGCCCGATCGACCCTGATCTCCTCATGTTATGCTCCGCGGACCGGGACACAGTACCACAGGAAATCAACAATAGTGCCCATGCCGGAGGGAATTGAAATGTTTCCCACCTACCTGAGAAACGCAGGGTACTATACCACCAACAACAGCAAGGAAGACTACAATTACAGGAAAAACGAGGGAGTCTGGGATGAATCCTCAAAAATGGCCCACTGGCATAACAGGGAAGAGGGACAACCCTTTTTTCACAAGGAATCCCATCCGGTATCCCATGAAAGCAGGCTCCATTTCAAGGAAGAGCTAATGGCAACCTACAAGCCGGTTACTGATCCTGATTCGGTATTTGTATTTCCCTGCCATCCCGATACAGAATTATTCCGTTTTACCGGCGCTTATTACCGGGATAAGATCCTGGCGGTGGATACCATTGTTGGAAATGTAATGAGACAGCTGGAGGAGGACGGATTGCTTGAGGCCACTTTTATCTTCTATTTCGGGGACCATGGAGGAGTGCTGCCAGGAAGCAAGGGATATGCCTGTGAAAGCGGATTACATGTACCCCTTGTGGTCAGGATCCCGGAGAAGTTCAAACACCTGGTGGATTTCAAAAGAGGAGCGAAGACAGATGGATTTGTCAGCTTCATTGATTTTGGACCAACCCTGCTGGAATTGGCAGGAGTTAATATCCCGGAGGGTATTGACGGGGAGCCTTTCCTGGGAAAATGCATTTCATCGAAGCAGGTGGATGACAGGGAGGTTACGTTCGGTTATGCTGACCGGTTTGATGAGAAATATGATCTTGTCAGGACCATGAGGAAAGGCAATTACAAATACATACGCAATTACCAGCCTTTCAATCCGGATGGCCTGCATAATTTCTACAGGTACAGATGCCTTGCGTTCAAGGAGTGGCGGAATATGTTTTATGCGGGAGAGCTGAGCGGGATACAACGGCACTTTTTTGAGCCCAGAGGTGCCGAAGAGCTGTATGATCTTGAAGCCGATCCCTATGAGACCAAAGACCTTGCTGCAGATCCTGCACACCAAGATATCCTGCTGGAGTTGAGAAACACACTTACAAACTGGGCAAAAGGGATGCCCGATCTGAGCTTCTATCCTGAAAGTGAGCTGCAAAAAGAGGCATTTGAAAATCCTGTTGTTTTTGGTCGGGAACATCAGCAGGAGATAGCTGAACTCATTGATATAGCAGACCTGAGCCTTCTTCCATTCAAGGATGCAAGACAGGGGATAAAGGCATCACTTGATGCTGACAATCCCTGGAAGAACTACTGGGGATTGATTGTATGCAGCTGTTTTGGAACAGAAGCAGAACCATTCTATGATACAGCAAAGGAATTTCTTGAAAGTGAAAACCTGCTGATCCGTACACGGGCAGCAGAATTCCTTGGCCTGGTTGGAGTTGAAGATCCGGTCAGGGTGATTTCAGAGGCAGTGCAGAAAACAGCAGATGACATTGAAGCAACTTTAATACTGAATTCGGTGGTTCTGCTCATGGATGGTCCGTTCCGATACCAGTTTGATCTGGACAAAAACCTGTTATCTTCGGAGGTATTAAAACAGGATTTGGTGCAGAGGAGACTAGAATATATAAATAGGGAGAATTAGTCAGTTTCAATAGACAGAAGAAGATGATATCATTCGAGGAATATTTGAAAGATAACCTGGTACTGCTTGATGGTGCCATGGGATCACTTATCTATGAAAAAGGTGTTTTTATAGACAAGTGTTATGATGAACTTAACCTTTCACGACCCGACCTGATTAAAACAATTCATGAAGAGTACGTGAGGGCCGGATCAAGAGTAATCGAGACCAATACCTACGGAGCCAACCGTTTTAAACTGAAATCGCACAACCTGTATGATCAAATTGAAAGGATCAACCAGACCGGCGTTTCACTGGCCAGGGAAGCTGCTGAGGAAAATGCTTACGTGGCGGGTTCCATGGGACCCGGTGGTGTGGAAATTGAACCCTGGGGGGATGCCACACTGGAAGAGGTTTTTGAAGTCTATGCTGAACAGGCCGGATTCCTGAGACAGGGTGGAGTTGATCTGTTTATACTTGAGACCATTCAGGATATCAGGGAAATGGAACAGGCCATCAAAGCCATACGTAGTGTCAGCGACCTGCCGGTGATAGCCATGATGACCGTGGGTGAAGATGGTAAGACCAGGTATGGAGTTGATCTTGATGATGTGACATTCCGGCTGGTCAACACTGAAGCCACGGTAATAGGATTGAACTGTACGGTCGGCCCCAAATCCATGCTGGATTTTGTGGAAAGCATGAGTAAAATATCCGACCGTCCACTTTGCATCATGCCCAACGCCGGTCGCCCCCAGTATACAGACGGAAGAATGATCTACATGAGCACGCCTGATTATTTCTCTGTGTATACAAAAAGGTTTATTGAAAAGGGTGTAAGGGTGCTGGGAGGATGCTGCGGTACCACCCCTGAACATATCAGTAAAATGGCCAATGCACTTGCCATGAAGCAGACCAGGATCCAGCATTCCATCAAGATCGGGGTCAAGCCGGTCACAGAAGAACCACTGCCTGATCCTGTACCTGTGGAGGAAAAATCAAATATCTCTAAAAAACTTACATCGGGCAAACGGGTAGTACTGGTGGAGATGGTCCCTCCGCGGAGCACAGATATCCGGAAACCCCTGGAGGGGGCAAGACTATTGCTGGAAAGCAAGGTGGATGCCATCAATATACCTGATGGTCCCAGGGCCTCAGCCCGGATGACCGGACTGGCCCTTGCTGTATTGTTGCAAAACCAGGTGGGTATAGAGACTGTCATTCATTATACCTGCCGGGATCGCAATTTACTGGGCATGCAATCGGATCTGCTCGGTGCTACTGCCTTGGGTATCAAGAATATTCTTGCAATTACAGGAGATCCGCCCATGATCGGTGATTATCCACAGGCTACGGCGGTTTTTGATATAGATGCCATTGGACTGGTCCATTTGATCAGTAACCTGAACCACGGTATAGATGTGGGCGAAAAGCTGATAGGTGCGCCCACCGGTTTCTTTACGGGGGTTGGAGTGGATCCCAACAGTGTGAACCTGGAGAATGAGATCCACAGGTTCGAGATGAAAAAGAGAGCCGGAGCCGAGTACGTCATCACCCAGCCTGTTTTTGATATTGCTTCACTGGAGTCGTTCCTTGAAAAGATCGAACTGGATGATCTTTTCCTTATTGCAGGGATCTGGCCCCTGGTAAGCCTTCGCAATGCCGAATTTATGAAAAATGAAGTACCCGGAGTATTTGTACCCGATTCGGTGATTGAACAGATTGCACAGTATGAGACCAAAGAGGATCAGTTAAAGGCAGGGATCGAGATTGCCCAGACCATGGTTGACAGGGTGCTTTCATTTGTGCATGGTATCCAGGTTAGCGCACCCTTTGGACGGTATCCACTGGCTTTACAGGTAGCCGAAAAGATATTATCATAAAAAGATCTTAGCTTTAGAATTACCAAACAGTTTAAGCGAGGGTAGTTCCTTGATTTTGGGGATTGTTATAATGGACAGGCGTATTGAAAATGGAACAAGTGGCTCACTTATGCCGGAATATTCAGGGGTTATACCGGCAAATATTTATCTTTATTTTTCCTATTTCTAATACAAAACTACTTTGTAAAAAAATAGTGATCTCAACTCTATTTTATTTGAAATCATTCTACATAACAGCACTCTTTTTCACATTTGGACATACTTCTCCCAAGTTGTAAGTTGATACAGCCGATTGTATGTGTTTTGTAGTCAGGCCTATACTATTATTTGCGAATAGAGCATATTCAGGTTCATTACAAAGAATACTCCTGCTACCCAGCTTTCTGATGTATCCTTTAGCCTGGCCCTTACTTGATTGAGACTGTTTCCGTTTTTCCCCTCCCCGAATTTCCCTTCAATCTGGTTTCGTTTATTCCTCAGTTTTTTCTTTTTCTCTTTTCGTATGAAGTCTCTTTCTTT
>JAGLOO010000059.1 GCA_023138875.1 Bacteroidales bacterium | reverse complement strand
TCTACTAAAGTTAGGCGCAGCAGATAGAGCTTTTTTTAAAATAAATATCACAATAATTCCTTGTCATTACAGTTGAGTTTGGTTTATCGGCAAACTAACGATATCCCTTTTCCATGAGTAGTCAATTGAGTTGGAGCATTATTAAGCAGTTTTCAAGCAGAAATATGTTTGGTTTTACATTTCAGGATGTAGCGCGGGAATTTCCGGAGAAGAACCGTGTTCATCTGGCCAGGATACTTGCAAAGATGGTCGATAAGATGGTTGAAGGGTATGCTAAGTAAAATAGTCCGGGACAATTACCATATTATTCCTTTTAATGCGGATCTGGAAGTATTGGCTACACAATAACAGCCACTGCTCTTATCAAGGATCTGTAAACTATGATCCGTACGCAAGGATCTGTAAGATATGATCTGAACGCTTACCGTCTCGCTCTTGTTCTTTTCTCCCGGACAAACACGCATACAAGATAATGGGACACCCGAAAATTCCAATACCGAGAACTTATAACGCTGATTATCTATGACTTAAAAAGACATCTGAAAAGAAGTGACGAAAACAGGAAGAACATGAGGAGAGTGATATTGATGTGATGTTGGTATCCAGAAGATTTGATGAAAGATCTGATGATTTAGCTTTTGGTTTGCTGTCGGCCTTTCCCGCTTCAATCAAGACGATGTCTCACCCCTGCTTCAGATCGTAAAAAAAGAAGGGATTCCTTTAATATAGATAATCGTTAAAGATTAACCGGAATTCTCAGTTTGTTCAGTATCCTTTTGTGAATAAGCGGGACATGAATGCTTATTACATGAGCTCATTATTATGCCAAATGTAATGATGATTACTGCAATTACTGCTTTTTTCATGACGATTATTTTTGTTTTTCACAGAGAGTGGAATATTCCAATGTTTTCTCCACATTTATGATTACTACGCAAAATTTAAAGACGAAATACCTGTGAGTTCACTCTATTTTCCTTTACCCACCCAGGTATATTTTTACGCAATTATTTACTATTTGTTACAGTTGAAGTGAAATCAGTAGAGCCAGTTAAAAGTGAATTTTTATTTTATTGGTAATTCTGTTCACCAGGGAAGTCATTTCTTTTTAAAAACCATAATATAAGGCAGCTCGTCATTATCGTAATTCCTCGCGATTCCTACGAGTTCAAATCCACAGTTAATGATATCAGAGATCTCCCTGTCGACCGTTGCCATGTTCCATCCATATTCGATAGTAAGCAACTTTCCGTATTCATAATCCTGATCCGGATTGATCACATAAAATAATCCATCATTTTTTAGCTTTTGCCTCAGACCAGTAATAAATTCACGGGGATTCTTCAAATACTGGTATGTCCACAACATCAGTATTTTATCAAAAACCTGATCGGGCAGATTGGTGTCTGTGTCCGTTCCGTTTACCGCAATAAACCTGTTGGTAAAGGGCCGGCCGTTCACTTCCTGGTAAAAGTCGACTACTTCCCGAATGCTGTTTGGATTACATACAGCCGAATCAATGTCCTGAATATAAAATGTAAGATCATCATGGAAAAATGATAGCATCGCTTCCAGATAACCGTTCCCGGCTCCAACATCCGCGATAATTTCACCTTTCCTGAATGTGATGGTATCCACACATTTGTCTCTCAGCACCTCCTTGATTTCCTCAACATCTTCCAGCATGGGATAGCCGTCAAAAGGCTGCATGAGGGCAAATTCCTGACTGGATTCCTCTACAAACTGGCCTATCACCCACCCTGCCCTGCGGACCAAATTATTATCACCCGACTGCTTCAGATACCTCATTTCATGCAGTACCTGATCATGGGGCATTCGGGATAAAGCCAGTGCAGCTTCGTTATGAACAAGCCAGTCCGGGTCCGAAAGTGCTTCAAGATGCAGATTCAGAAAATTCTTTTCCGGCCGTTGTCCCATTACATGGATGATCCGCCATCGCACAATTTCCGGTGTGCCCGCCCTGTGATATAGCCGGATGATTCTTCCGGGAGTAAAATGGTTGGTTGCCACAAGGCTGTCCATGGCCAGGTTGGCAGTCATCCAATCGTCAGCCTGTAGAGCCGATATATACAAGTCTGCAGATTCCTGGGGCCTCAGTCTGACCATGTTTTTCAGTGCCTGTTGCTTGCAATATCCTTCACTGGTGAGGTATAGTTCGTCATACGCCTGGTATGCAAGAAAAGGATCGCTGGTGTTTAGGATACCTGCTATATTCAACCTGAAAAAAACATTCTCTTCTTCCTGGAAAATCTTCCAAAGCTCATCTGAAACATGGGAAAGATCATGTCCTTTCAGTCCGTTGGTGACATGGTTACGCAGTTCACGTGTCTCACTCCTGTCCATAAGCAACTTCAATGCCGGTTCAATATATGTTGGGGAATGAATGTCATTCAGGGTCATGGCGGCAATTCGCCTTGTCCACTGCGTCTGGGTGCTGTCCTGAAGCACGCTGATGAGAGGCAGCACAGAGGGTTCACCTATCGCGATAAATTGATCGGCAAGTATGTTCCAGTTGCGACCCGCACTCTTAAAGAGGACGATTAATGAGTCAACTTCATGCTGCCTCTCCTGCGAAAAGCCCTGCGGGCTCATCCATAATGTCGTAGCAACAATAGATAGAATGGTTATGGCTTTCATTAATCTCAGGGATTTTGAGTGAAATGCTTGGTCAGGTAAGCATAAAGATCGCCCCCGGAAGCCTGGTGGATCTCTTCCAGGGAACGGATACCGAATATAAATGCAATGGACAGGGGCTCAGCCCTGAAATCAGTATGGCCCTCATAGAAACCATAACGGTTGATATAGTAGGGTACCATCTCACCTGTATGCAGGGTACTGATCATTCTTCTCAATTCTTCAAGCTCATTTTCCGGGAGGCTACCGTATTGCTCCTCCAGGAATTCCTCTTCACCGGGATCCAGATCCCGCCAGGCTTCAAGATGGTAGCTGCCAAGGATCTCATCATTGAATATTGACTCCTGCCATCCGCGACCGCCAGAGATCTTTATCCCTATTTCCTTGCCCCTGTAAATAAGACCCTGAAGATGGACCTTCTCCTCGGGGGGTGCATGCTCATTGTACCTTTCTCCGGAATTGGAGATATTCCAAAGATGCAACAGGGGACGTGCCAGGTCGGGATGTTTCAATCCCAGTTTTTGAACCATCAGGTTGTCACTCATGATGACCGACAGGATTGTCTCATCCGCTGCCATAAAACCTGCGCCCGAAGATCCACCGGGCCTTCCGTCCACAGTGATCCGGGAAACGGACCTGCCGGTGATGGATCTGGTATTCCTGATCTCCTCCTCAGCATGAATGCCCAAGGAAGCAAAAGCCGGAAAATCGGCTTTATCAGCCAGCACCTGGTTCCCCTTTCCCTGCATCCTTTTCTTATAATTCAGTGAATCTCCGTTTTCAGCCGTTGCATCAAACCATGCATATGCGTCATCCCCTGTCATAACAAGAACAAATTCCCTGCCGTCCCAGCTTTCTGCGGGGGAAGGCTGCATCGGATTCTCGTTCAGTAAAAACGGAAAAACGGGTATGGTTCCGGTATCGATCACCGGATATAAAACCGAGTAGCGCACCGGCTCGATAAGATTGTTCATGATAGATTCCAGATCAATGTCCATTTTCCAGATCGCCCACATGTCATTCCTTGTACTTGAAAAGGCAATGGATTTTCCGTCCGGGGACCAGCTGCTTTCAACATCTAGTCCCGGATTATCCTTGTTCCCATTATAAAAGGTGAGCTGAACAGGATCACCCCCTGCTGCCGGCATGATCCATATATCTGCATTGCCGCCATGGTCCGATGTGAAGACGATCCTGGAACCGTCAGGGGAAATCGAGGGTTTAACCTGTCTGCCAGGTAAGAATGTGATCTGCCTGGGTAAACCATTCAGTGGCACTTCCCAGATATCCGATTGGGACCTGTCCACCGTATCCCTTACATCAACCAGAAGCTTACTGCCATCAGGCGACCAGTCATAGGGTACGGCATTCTTGCTCTCCGGCCGGTACAATGGGGAGACGGATCCTGTCTCCAGGTCCATGATATAGATGGTGAACATGGACTTAAATGCAATATTTCTGCCATCGGGTGACCAGACGGGCATACCGCTCATGTATATGGGAATGGTGTCAGGATCGATTCGTATCGGTGTACCACCGGAGGACGGGATCATCTGCATCATGGTGCCGAAATCACCGTCAAAGGCTATGTAATCTCCTGCAGGTGACCATCTGGCATGCTGAGCGAAGATCTCTGTGACCAGTTCAGGGGTTCCTCCCTGCGAAGGTATTTTCATGGTCATGCAGGAGGACCCGGTCCCCGAGGAATAGATAATAAAATCCCCATCGGGTGACCAGTACGGATAGCCGTCGTGTGTGGAATCACTGAAAGTTAGCTGGGTAAGGGTATGCTGTTGGCATAGTGCGGCTGAACTGCAAAAATGCAGGATCAGAACCGCCATGACAGTAATGTTCAGGGCTCTTGCCATTTGATTTCAATTAAAGGATAAACTTAATAAAGTTAAGTTATTTCAGTAAGATTTTTGATAAAAATTGTATCTGTGAAAAGCTTCCCGGACACGGATAATTTAGCTATTGAAAGAGTTAATACATAGCGTAATAAAAACCATGAATCATGGTTACCGGTCAAGCCACTGCTTGAAATCCTGCACCTTTTCCCGGGCAACAACGATTTTGTGATCGTCAATACCCGAAATGACTAGTTTCAGACGACTGTTGGACCAGGCAAAGATCTGTGAACAGGCATCAATGGATACAATGTACCTTCTGTTTATCTTGAAAAACCTGTGGCTGTCCAGCAATAACTGGAGCTCATCGAGCGAATAGTCGATGATGTAGTTTCGGTCGGTCACCGTATGCAGGTAGGTGGCTTTGTCAAAGCTGTAAAAAGCCTTGATATCCTCCACCATAATGCTCTTTATCCTCTCTCCTACTTTGACCATAAACCTGGATTTGGTTTTTTTCGAGGGAGCCAGCTGCGTGAGGTGGAGCAGGTTATTCAGGTCGATACGGGCAGAATACGTTCTGGCCTTGTCTATGGCCTGTTTTAACCGCTCCTCTTCTATGGGTTTCAACAAATAGTCAATTCCATTGGTGTTGAATGCCTCGATGGCGTATGTATCATAGGCCGTAGTGAAAATGATCGGGCATTGTAGATCCACCTGCCTGAAGATCTCAAAACTCAATCCATCCGCCAGTTGGACATCTGAAAACACCAGGGATAAAGGAGGATTTGATTGCAGGTATTCCACAGACTCTCTGACTGTTTCATAAACTGCCACAATCCTCATTTCAGGGGCAACTACCTGGATCAATCGTTGCAGGTGACTGGAAGCCCTGGTTTCATCTTCAAGGATCAGCACATTCATTTCTTCATGGATTTTATTACAGGCACCTCCACCGAAAAGTGTTCCCCGGTTTTTTCAACAATGATCTCTCTGTCTGTAAAGTAACTGTATTGCTGCCTGATGTTGGATAATCCGGTTGAAGTAGACCCATGGCCAGGCTGCTTCACCTGGAGGTTATTCATAACCGTAATGCTGTTGTTACTCCTTGTCACTCTGATTGTCAGGGGTTTTGCAGCGGAAATCTCATTGTGTTTCACACAGTTTTCGATAAGGAGCTGCATGGTCATGGGCACAATCATTTCATACGGTTCAGCTTTCACTGCCAGGCCAATGGACAATTTATGCTCGAACCTGGTCTGAAGCAGGTAAACAAAAGATGAAATAAACTCTAGCTCTTCTGTAATGGGGACAAGCTCCCGGTCCCTGCTGTCCAGAACGTACCTGAACAACTGGCTCATCTGTTTGATGAATTTGACGGCCTTCTGGCTGTCCGCATATACCAGATCGCTCAGCACATTGAAACTGTTAAAGAGAAAATGCGGATTGATCTGGTTTTGAAGAGATTCATACTTGTACATCAGCATTTCTGCCTTGAATCTTTCTGCCTCAAGCAAAGATTGTTTCCATGACTTGAAGAATCCAATAGCCAGGAAAATTATGGAAACTGTAAAGGATACGATCACGGCAAAATAACTTGTCCGGAAACCCCACCGTAACGGATTATCCGGCAATTCTCCATAGACTATGCGTGCCATGATCACCGAAACCACCAGGTAGGCGAAAACGGAATAAACAATGATGGTTATACTACCGGAAACAGCTCTCCTGACAGGGTAATCCTGCCATGGATATTTTTTGTCAAGCACCTCAAAGAGAAAGGTATGACCTATCCACTGAGTATAGCAAATTGCAAAGGCCCAGCTATAGGCAATCAAAAAGTGGTGTAAACTTTGAGAAGCTCCTTCAATATTCACCAGGGCGATTACCAGTGCCAGGAAAAGACTGCCGGTCAGATTTCGTATAAACCTGCCAAAAGAATTTTTGCTGAAATAGGATAAATTCATCACAAAGTACAAGATAGAATCTTTTGAGGTGATTACTTACCACATGCTTCAACTATTTCCACCACCCTCTTTTTTCCCCAGACTGGATGAATGGGAGACTTCACGGGGTATGAATCCCATCTTTCAAGCAATTCCCGGGCGCTCTGGCAATAGGGTCCGGTGTCGGAGCCAAAGTAGGAGGCGGTGCCGATATCATTGGATAACCGGATGTATTTTGCCCTGGGATTCATGGGATCCAGGCTTAATGATTTTCCGATGGCAGCACTTACCAGAGGGGCTGTATCCATGGAACGGGCAGGCGGATTTACGACCAGCCGACCTGTATAATAGAGAGCCTGAAGAGCATAAACCTCTGATTCCCCGGGGGCCATTTCCAGCGTTTTCTCGAGGGAGGCATTGGCCTGGTCAAGGTAAGAATCCTTGGCCTGAGCTCCCGAATTGTCCATAAAGCTCATGAGAATATAGCACTGAGCTTCATAGTACAGGGGTAGCCACTCCTCTGTTTCCATATTGGCAATATTCCTGAAGGTATTGGCAAGTGCCTGGAAATCATCGATGGTAGTACAGGAATTGAATTGACCAAGTGTCTCCCCCATTTTTTGGTAGTACTTCTCATTTGCACCCAGCAAGGTGCCGGCCATGGAAACTGCGCAGATAATTAAGATTGCTTTTTTCATGATTGATTGGTTTGATTGGTTTGATTGATTTGATTGATTTGATTGATTTAATTGATTTTATCTATTTGATTGATTTCACCACTTTTTGAAAGGGTAATGAAGCATCCCATGATAAAAAATCTCCTGGAGCCCGGCAGTTTTGGGGCACTGTAATACACACCTTCACTGTCAGGAATGGATGCATATTTATGACCGAACTCCTGTTCAAATCCCAAAAGATTTGACACGGAGAAATAGAAGATCACATTGGGTTTGTGCAGATAGCTCCAGTTTGCATCCAGGGATTGATATGGCATGGTTTTTTCGCTATTGAATGCTTCAAGATTTGGATTGTTGTAGTATCGGGGGGAGGTAAACCTGTAGGTGCCACCTATCTGCGATCTCAGCTTGCTGAACCAGTGTTTGTAAACCAGGGTCAGGTTGTGGCTGGCCGAAAAATCAGGGACTGTTTCGTAAGGAAAAATGAGATAATTCCTCAGGGCATTGATGTAGGAATAGGAGATCCAGTATTCCGCGTTTTTCACACTTTTCCGATCTCTCCAGAACAGATCCACTCCCCATGCATGGCCATACCCGCTGTTGTCAATGTAGTTATATTCATTGGTCTCACTAATCTGGTATTTTACCAGTTGTTTATAATCTTTATAGTACAATTCGGTGCGTAGCATCCGCCTATCCCCGTTCATCAGGAAATTCAGGGTATAATGGTCAGCACGCTCGAAGGAGAAGTTGTTGGTGTAAAGGAGAAATTCATCTTCCGGATCCTGGAAGAACCACCCGTAGGACAGCGATACCTGGCTTTTTTTATTCAGTATATAGGCAGAGGAGATCCTGGGTGACAGGCTTGCCTTTCCCAGGTAATCTGAGTATTCGAACCTTGTACCCAGGCGGGTGATGAATTTCGATGAGGCATATATCTCACCTTCCAGAAATCCGGTTAGCGTATGATTCACAAATTCATGGGTGCCTGTTGACTGCTCCTGGAATGGAAACTCTACACGGTACTCTTTGGTGTATAGTTCTGTTCCGGCAATGATCTTTGTCCGCTCATTCAGCTTGTGTTTGATCATCACTTTGGCATGGGTGCCTGTGAGCTGCTCATTGAATTGAAGGCTATCAATCGACACGTCATCTGTATTGTTTGTGTAAGAAAATGCTGTGGTCATAATCCAATCGGTGGCAATCTCCCCAATCCACGAACCATTGATGTAGTAGTTGTCATTCAACAGGCTGTATGTATAGGTTGTTCCGGGATTATTCAGGTTGTTTTCCACTATGGTAAGCCGGGATTTGCCGGCATTGGCATAGAATTTCAACATGCCCGATTTCCCTGTCTTCAACCTGAAGCTGACATCCCCTGAAAGGCCCTGGGGCTCCTTTTCCCAAGTCCTGTACTGTGGGAAAAGCCTCATGTAGGGCGACAGGTTTTCATAGTTGATGGACGAGGTCACAGAAGCATTCTCCCAGGTTTTGGTCCCTCCCAGTTCAGCGCCCACAGACAAAAGGGATATATTCAGATGGTCTTGTACAGGCATGGCATTGGTCTGCAGTGAGAGGACAGAGGATAAGGCCTGTCCGAATTCAGCCGAATATCCCCCGGTGCTAAACATGGTCCCGCTAAACATAAAGGGACTGAACCTGCCGCGTACGGAGTTGTTTGGTGAAGAGGAGCTGTAAGGAACATACACCAGAGTACCGTCAATAAATGTCCTGGATTCGCGGCTGTCTCCTCCTTTTATAAACAGTTTACCCGATTCTCCCACGGTGGTTGTCCCGGGAAGGGCCTGCAACGCTCCGAATACATCACCGGCAGCACCTGCGGTGGTGACCATATCCAGGGAACTCAGTGCTATTGATTTCTTCTTATCACCGGCCTCAAATGTACCGGCAGTGATGGTCACCGCGGTGAGTTCGTTAAATGACTCTTTAAGTGTAACCTCAGATAGCTGTATGGGTGTTCCATTCAGCGTAACCTCATGGGTATAGGGTTCAAAACCCACAAAATCAATGCGAAGTACCTGGTTCCCATATTCATCGGTAAATAGTTGGAACAGGCCTTTGCTATTACTGGTCGTCCCGTCGTAAGTACCTGTAAGATAGATATTAGCACCCACTAGCGGTTCCCCCTGCTCATCCAGGACTATGCCTGTAATGGGGCTTTGGGCTACCAGGTTATGGGTCAGGAGGAGAGTCAGGGTAGAGAAACAAATGTATTTTATATGCTTCAGATTCACAGCGTGTTATTTTGGTACAACTCTGCAAATTTGAAGCATCTGACCTGGTTCTTCAAAAAAGAGTTACTGAACTGTCGGATTTTCGGGATGGAATGTCTGTTGAACCTCTATGTTGAATCCCGCGAGCACATAGGCTTCATGAAAAGAGTGTTGGATTCTCTTCAAATGTTGATTGTCAGAATAGTTTAGCTGAAAGAAAGGCATGGATATTGCCCAATCGAGAAAGCGTTCAGCATTTTCATAGCGAGGGGATATCCATGATTCGGTAATCAAATTCTGTATGGCTTCGGGTTTCGGCTTTCTGCTTATTTCCAATTCTGTGCCAGGTTCAAAATTCACGAACACCATGGCTTTAACCGGGCGACTTTGATGAAGGAGTTCTTTGGAAAGAAGGGGCGACAGATATCGTACTTTTTTATCGAACTCCTTGTAATAAAATTCTTCTGCTTCCAGAAGTGCGGGGAATATTGATTGAAGCGTTTCCACTGCGCCCTCTTATCTGAAATCGCAGTTGGGAACTGATATACTTCTCCAGTCACTGATTCAATTGGCACAAAATCATCGGACATAAATATGAATCCATTCGCCAGGATTACTGCCAGTGTGGTGCTTCTCCCTTTACCTGAATCACCTGTGAGAATGATGCTGTGTTTTCCATCACTTATGGCAGAGCCATGCATCACAGCCATCCAATCGTTTTCCTCTTTATGATATGCCTTATTCAGAAGCTCCAAAAAGACTTTACCCATAAACAAATGTTCTTCGCTCAGGCTCCATTTTCCAATGAGTATCTCATTGGTTCGCAAATACAAAGAATCGGCACGCCGGAATAGTTGAAACTGATGGCAAGAACGATCCTTGCGACCAGGTTTAATGGTAAATCCTCCCGCCATAATCGGAAATATTACTTACACCCCTCCGAAAGCGCAGCAAATGCTGCCAGCGTTTTCTTTGCAAGCAGAACATCATCCACGTAAATGGCAAAATCATCAACGAAATTTCCTGCTTCCCCGTTTTCGTATGGTTTGATTAGCTTCTCATTTCCTCGGGTAACCAGGTTAATTTCAATGATTTCTCCTTTCACGGAAAGTTCTGAACTGCCTGGATGAATATCGGCAATATTGAACTCGTAGATGTATTCATCACTGGCGCCTTTATCATCAGTTTCCACACGTGTAAAGCTCATTTTGCAATTTCCCTCATCCTTGACCTCTAATTTTTGTTCATATTGTTCATCCGGTAAATCTATGTTTTGAATATTCCCGGAGAGGAAAGCAATGGCTTCGTCCTTGTTCATAGCTGCTCTGTCTTCAACCACAGAATTTGCTTTCAGAAAACGGATGGCTGCGATGAAATTTTTAGCTACCAGTGGATCAGAAAACAATATTTCAGTAATACCAGAAAAGTTCTGAAGCTTACCATTCTCAAATTTCTTAATGTATTTGCCTTTCTCCGTTTCCAGGGGTACGGTAAGCTTTTTACCGCTTACTTTTATTTCCAGTTCATCCAGACTGATATCTTCAGGGTATAGAATGAAACTGGTTTCAGTGCTTCCTTCATCAGCTTCGGTCAGTTTCTTTTCTATAATCAGTTGATTTTCATTCACCTTTTTGATACTCAGATTTTGCTCATATTTATCCCCGTCAGTTTCTATTGTACCAATATTCTCTGAAAACCATGAACCGACATCGCTGATGTTACTGAATTCTTCTATTTTTTCTTCGCTGTTGCGGATGGCGTACTCAAATGCATTGAGAATATCCCTGGCCATGTCAATATCAGAAACATGGAAATCCAGAGTTGAGGAGTAATCCGTTACTTTTTCATCAGTCATTTCACGAATAAAGTCACGCTTGTTTTTTGTCTCAATCTCAATAGTGATGCTGTACTTTGAAACCTCAAGTCTTACTTTATCCATTACATCTGTCAGGTAGAACGAGCATTTTACACTCTCAGGAGTACCGTTGGAATCTGATTTCCCTATCACTAAATTTACCAAACCGGATGGTGAAGCTTCATAGTTAATACTATTGGAAAACAGTTCATCATCAATTTTGACCTCTCCTAAATTATCTTTCACAAATCCCAGGGAAGCACTGTAGGAATCCCATTGAGGCCTTTCAGGCGTGGTATTTTTAACCACATAGATTAATGCATTGACTATCTGCCTTGCCAACTCAATATCATTTGCATAAATCAGCAGTTTGTTTGTGAATTCAGTTCCGGTTGGAGATTTAACTTTTATGAATCTTTTACCTTCTTTAACAGGTACCTCTATAAAAAACGATTTTCCGGAAATTTTCAGGTTAATTGCCAATGGATTAATATCGCTGAGGTCCAATATATAACTAAACAATTCCTGTTCGCCTTTTTCGTTAACAGAATTTGCCTGAAAATCAACCAGGTAAATCCGACTACCCAGCTCAAATTTTTGATCCCATTCAATTTCCTCATCTGTGGCTTTTTCAATATTGTTCACCAGCCATGCAAATGCCTGATCCCGGTTTTCCCATGCTACCTGTGTTTCTTTACAATTGGTGATGTTTTCTTTAATGGTTTCAATGAAGGACCTTGTCATATCTACCTCATTCATTGTTATTTTTATTTCTTCCGTGTACTCATCGATTTCTCCTTCTTCATAATAAGAAATGAATTTTTGAGATTGGTGAGTTTCCATAGAGATGGTGATGGATTTACCTTTTGCTTTAAAACTGATCGCAGAAGGATCAATATCAGAAAGATAAAAGATCCAGGAATGTGTCTCTGTAGAGCCTTTCTTATCAGTAACCAGTTCTTCAAATTTAAGTTTGCAATCATTGCCTTCTATATTGGTGAAATTATATCGATAGGTTTCACTACCAATTTGCATATCACCGGTATAATCATCTAACCAGGATAATTTGTCCTGGGCATGGACAGGTTGAAAACTGAGTACCGTCAGGGTTGTAAACAGGATTGAAAAAATCTTTGTAATTGTTGACATAAGGCTGAGTTTTTGCTTTGATAGAATAAAAATATGAAATTTTGACATTGGAGTCCATAGTAAAATGGAACTAAAATCACACCTGGTATCATTTTTTTTAAGAGGAAATATGGATTTGCTTATATTTGTGTATTATTCCATCACTTACTATATTTATCAGTCAGGTTGTCAATATTGAGTTGAGATATCAATGTGTCTGATTACCGATTAAACTGAAAACGGATCTGATAATGGGAAAAAACATTCTATGCTTGTCGTTCTTTGGCATTTTCCTGATGGGTCCAGCATGTTATGCTCAAACAGCTGTAAAGATATCGGATCCAAAACTTGAGATAAGGGATAACACTCTTCACATTTCATATGACCTGTTAAACAGCGATCCATCCGAAAAGTATATCATTGGTATAGAAATAACTGATGAAGATGGAAATCCGGTAAATGCCAGTGCACTAGACGGAGATATTGGTCCGGTTGAAGATGGCGGAAGAAATAAGCAAATCACATGGAATCTTGAGGCAGATAACATTTTCATCAATGCATATCTATATGTGAAGTTAAATGCTGAGGTGATCCTCCCCCCTGAACCAGAGATAGCTCAGTTGAATGAACAGACTGATGATTCCAGCGATCCGGGACCAGAGAAAGACATCAGTATAATCGAACCCGTAACTGAAGGTAAAACAACTAGCTATAACCGTACGGCTTTGGTATTACAGTCACTGCTCATACCTGGTTTAGGATTATCACGTGTGACGGGAAATCCACACTGGATCCGTGGAGCAGCCGGATATGGTTTCATTACGGGTTCCATTGTGTTAAATCGAAAGGCTGTCAACACTATGAATAGCATTGATGACCTTGATGATGCCAATGATATAAAGGAAGCGTTTAATAATTCAGTACGTCAGGATAACGTATCTGAACTATTTGCATACACTGCAATCGGGATATGGGTAACTGATATTATATGGACAATAGCAGGCACCTCGGATCTTAAGAAACTTCCGCTTTACAGTGAAGCACGGGGACTATCTTTCAAGTGTAACCTGGATCCTGTTTCAAACGTACCCTTAGTTAGTATGAGTTATAGATTCTGAAGACTAATGATGAAAAAAACTGGTTATAGTACAAGGGTGTTCGTCCTGGTCATGATTGCGATGATCTGGGGATATAGTTATTCCTTCTCCCAGGAGGTTGAAAGTAACAAGGTCAGGATTCTGATAAACAATCTTCCGGATACTCAGCCTCCCACTATAAAGCTAATGACTCCCGATATTTCAGGAGACATGGTTTATCGAACTGCTGCTGAAGAAATCGATTTGATTGGGGAAGTTAATGATGAAAGTGGTGTCAAGTTTGTTTCTGTCAACTCTGATATCAGGACTATCAATGAAACAGGGATTTTTTCATCAAGACTTAAACTTTCTCCTGGTGAGAACAAGGTACGCCTTGTGGCTGTTGATAATATCGACAACCTGCAGGAACAATTCGTTACAATAGAGTACATCCCTCCTGTTGTAACACTTGCCGATAGAATCTTAGAGGAGGCAAAGTATTATGCTTTGATTATAGGGATAGACAAGTATAGTGATCCCAGCCTGCATAATCTGGAGAATCCGATCAAAGATGCGAAAAGGATTTACAATACACTGATATCTCAATATACATTCCATAGCAGCGATATCATACTTCTTACAAATGCCAAAAGAAATGATATAGTGTACGCATTGGATGATCTGGCAAGTAAGGTTACTCCTAATGATAATGTACTTATATTCTATGCAGGCCATGGAACGTGGGATGAGAAGGCAAATGTTGGTTATTGGCTGCCAACCAACGCAAACTTGACAAGCACGGCAAACTGGTTTCGCAACAGTACGCTGGTGGATTACCTTAAGACTATTGATTCCAAACATACTCTTTTGATTACAGATGCATGTTTTGCAGGTTCAATCTTCAAAACAAGATCTGGTTTCCCAAAACAGGATAGGGCATATGAGGTGCTTTATGAATTATCCAGTCGCAAGGCGATGACAAGCGGGACTTTAACCGAAGTGCCGGATCGAAGTTCTTTCACCCGATATCTGCTTGAACGATTAATTGAGAATGAGGATGCTTATTTATCATCCGAGCAACTCTTTAGTAGTTTCAGGATTGCAGTGATCAATAACAGCGATGCGATTCCACAATACGGAGAAATAAGGAATGTTGGGGATGAAGGGGGTGACTTTATCTTCTTGAAAAAGAAATGAGATATAAACAGGCATGACCAATTTGCAAGAAATACGATGTTCAAAAGTGGGTCCAATACTGATTGGGATGATATTTCTTCTCTTCTCTGTTAATGCATGCAAACGCTTTGATCCGGAATCAATCTTTGTAATCACCACGGATTCGATAGAACCTCTTTCAGCAGGAAATTACGAGTTGATAGGAACTATAGTAAATATCGGGGCAGAAGAGATTACTCAACATGGGTTCCAATGGTCTGTTGAAGGAAATTCAATCTTAGAAGGGCCTGTAACCCAATTGGGAAACAGAGATTCAAACGGCAGCTATTCAAGTGTAATAACCGTTCTTGCTCCAAGCACGAAGTATTATGTCAGAACATATGCAGAAACGAGGGCTGGAACAGAATTCGGAAGAGTGGTTTCTTTTACATCTGGCTCAGCTTTTCCTAAGCTTCCATTTGATGATATTCATTTATACCACATATTAAGTGTTCAGCTTAGCACTGCCAGTATCGATGGCAGCGATAATCTAAATAGGAAAATTCTTGTGGGAACTATTATCCTGTTTAGAACGAATGAGGGCAGATATGGTAAGTTACGTATTCAGGAGATAGACTATAATCTTACCCTGAATTGGGTTACCTATAACATTGACGGAACAGTACACACTTCTGGTGAAAATTTGATAATTCATGGTACATGGTCTGCCGATCTCGATGAGGGTTTAGAAACTAATTGGACTGATAGTAATGACTTCTGGTGGGAAATGGTCACATCTGAAGAGAGATATCTAACGCCCCGAAATGGTGCGGAATTTTATTTATATTACTGAGATCATTGGTTTCATTGTCATTACTTCATTCCTCTTTCGCCACCCCCCAGGCGCCTCCTCCGGGAGTCTCAACAACCAACAAATCTCCAGGATCGATTGAGGTGGAACTGACAGATTCTAAGACTGTATGTAACCCGCTTGCTCTTACTACTTTCTGTTTCCCCGGCTTGCCTTCTCCTCCTCCATCCATTCCATAAGGACCACTTTTTCTTCTCTGGGTAATCACTGAGAGTTCCATTTTTTCAAGAAAACGAATCTCACGTATCACTCCATTACCACCTTGGTATTGGCCTTTTCCTCCTGAGGAATGCCGGATCTCAAATCTTTCTAATCGCACCGGGTAGCGGTGTTCCATGATTTCGGGATCGGTGATCCGGGTGTTGGTCATGTGATGATGAACGGCATCGGCTCCTTCGAAATCCGGTCCGGCACCACAGCCTCCGCAAATGGTTTCGTAGTAGCCGAAACTGTCATTTCCGAACAGAATGTTGTTCATGGTGCCCTGACTGGCAGCCTGTAGCTTCAAAGCTTTGAGCAGGGTGTCGGTGAGGCGCTGACTGACTTCTACATTGCCTCCTACCAGCGCAGGACATTGAAATGGATCATCCGGGAACGGCGGATTTAGCATTCCTTCAGGCAAAATTACTTCTATGGGTGCCAGCATACCATCATTCAGGGGGATATCCTCTTTCAACAACAACCTGAGAACATACATGATTACAGAATGTACTATGGCTGGATTTGCATTGAGATTGCCAGGATGTACGCCTCCTGTTCCGGTAAAATCAAATAAAAAGCCTTCTTCCTGACGGATGAGTTTTACCTCCAGAGGAGTACCATCATCAAGGTATTCACGGGCAAATCCGTTTTGTATTGGATAATTTTGAATCGTATCTATGGTTTTTCGAGTGGCATGCTCTTTCAGGAGCATCATGAATTTTGCGAGTTTCTCAATGCCATAGTTATCAGCGAGAGCAAGCAGTTCAGTGGCTCCTCTTCTGTTGGCTGCAAGTGCACCATTGAGGTCGGCCAGGTTTTCAGCAATGCCCCGGGTAGGAAATACTGTCTTCGTAAGTATTTCCTCCATGCCTTTCCAATCGGCCTTTCCTCCTTTAACAAGGTAGAAAGGATTAATTATCACACCCTCTTCAGCCAGTGATCGGGCTCCGGGGGGCATTGATCCAGGACTAATACCACCAATCTCTGCATGGTGGGCCCGGTTGACTACAAAACCAATTTTTTCGCCCCCTTGTGTATAAACCGGACTAACCAGTGTGATATCAGGGAGGTGTGAACCTCCGTATGCCGGATGATTGGTGACCAGGGTGTCTCCGGCCTGCAAATCGTAATGTGGCAACAGGCTTCGCACACAAATGCCCAGACTACCCAGATGCACTGGGATATGAGGGGCATTGGCAACCAAATAGCCATTCGCATCAACTACGGCACATGAGAAATCGAGACGTTCTTTTACATTCACCGATACAGAGGTGTGCTGTAACATGGCGCCCATATTTTCAGCTATGCTCATGAAACGGCGAGAGAATAGCTCAAGTTCAGCCTCAGGTGTCAGGTTTTCGTCCTGGCTTTTCGCTGTCTTCTTTTCATCAGTGATTACCAGGGTTCCCTGCCCATTCATCCGGCAGCTCCATCCCTTCTCTAAGAAGGTGGTACTGTAAGGATCCAGAATAATAGCAGGCCCAAAAGTCTGATCTCCGGGACTTAAGTGTTCTCGTATGAATACCGGATATCCCTGATCATTCTGGTAGGCCGGGAGAGCATCTTTACCATTAGTATCCAAATCATGGATCTGCGATTCTTTTTTTACTGATGAAGCCACCACCCTGACTGATTCAATCTCCACAATTCGCTCATCACTCCAATGACCATAAACAGCTGTATACGCTGAACGAAAATCCTTGATAATTTGCTCTTGTGAGCTCCAGCTTACTTCAATGGTAGATTCCTGGCCCATGAAGCGTAAGAATACCAGTCGACTGCGAATCATGGCCTCTTTTTCATTGACACCTTCTGCAAAGAGCTTTCTGAGCGCCTCTTCTTCAAGAACCGGGAGAAGATCAGCTAGTTTATTAGAGTTATTGAGAGGTTTCAGAACCTGTTTCTCCGCAAAACGTTCGATCACAGCTTCTCCAATGCCATATGCACTAAGTAATCCGGCATTTTCGGGAATCAGAACCTTGCTGATATTAAGTAATCCGGCTATGCTGCAGGCATGCATACCGCCGGCACCACCGAAAGCTACCATGGCGTATTCAGCTGGATTGTATCCTTTTCCGGTTGAGATTTTCTTTATGGCACCCGCCATGGTTTCGTTGGCTATCCTGAGAAAGCCGTTGAGCAGGTAGTTTTCATCAGGCCTGGTTCCCGACCGTTCGGCTATCTCATCTTGTATATCTTTGAGTCTCGCCTTTGCAACCTCCGGGTATACCGGGATATTAAATTGTCCGGGATCCAATCGTCCTGATAACAGGTTCACATCGGTAATGCTCAAAGGTCCGTCTGCACCATAGCAGGCCGGCCCTGGCATGGCCCCGGCACTTTCAGGACCTACCACCAGCTTATAGCCATCAAAGCCACACACCGATCCTCCTCCTGCAGCCACCGTTTCAATGGTGAGCGCCGGACTGTGAATATTCGCCGACCCCACCTTGAGTTCAAAGCTATACTCCAATTCCTTGTCATAGCGCGACACATCCGTGCTGGTACCGCCCATATCGAAACTTATAATCTTATCGAAGCCGGCCTCAATACCCATAGCAACCGCTCCCACTACCCCACCCGCTGGTCCGCTCAAGAGACTGTCTTTGGGCATGAAATGATCAGCCTTTACCAGTCCCCCGGCGCTGGTCATTACCCAGAAACGATTACCATGTACTTTATCACTAATCTGCCTGATATACCGATCAATGATGGGTGACAAATAAGAATTCACCTCAGTGGTTTGCATTCGAAGCAGGTACTTAATCAATCCTGACAGCTGGTATGATGCCGAAATATATTGCAATCCCTCATCAATAATAATGCTGCGAACCAGCTCCTCATGAGCACTATTTATCCATGAATGCATGAGCGCTACTCCAACCGTCGTAATTCCCGCCTGCCGTATGGTTTTTACAGCCTCCCGTATGGAGGTCTGGTCAGGAATTTGCAATACTTTTCCCGTAGCATCCAGTCTTTCATCCACTTCGATGATCAGCTCGGCCAATGGCGGTGGTTTTATTACCTCCCGGGCAAAAATATCCGGACGTTGCTGATTGCCGATTGCCAGTAAATCCTTAAATCCCTTTGTTACCAGCATGGCAGTTCGGGCTCCTTTGTATTCGAGCAAGGCATTGGTTCCCTTCGTTGATCCAAGACGAATTTCCATTTCAGGGAAGGGCTGATCAAGTGGTGTTTCAGTGATTAGCCTCGCACACAAAACCGGGGCTTCCTCATAGGCCGTGATCTCAAAAAGCGGGCACCTTCCTTTCAGATGATCCGGAAGGTCTGACTCAAGTACCATCCGGTAGTTGAGTGGATTGAATTGTTTTATTATTATCGGCTTATGATCGATTTCCAGGAATCGGAAGCTATATCCAATAAAAAGGTCGGTGGTGAGTCCCCAGTTCGATGATATTTCGATTTCTGTGGAAGAGACCACACGGGTAATATTCGCACGAAGAGACGAGCTTGAGAGCACTTTGCGACGGAGAATTTTGCCCTTAGGAGTGCTTGCAATGCAATCGGTAAAGGTGCCCCCGGTGTCGATATTGAGTGTATACATAAAATTTACAGACTATCTGATCAAATGATTCCACAAACTGAGAGTATACTTCTGAGTCCAAGAAAGATTGCAACCAAAACCACCAGACCCGCTATAATATTCAATGACAAACGGTTATGATGCTCCCCGAGTAGTTTTTTATCATTCATCACCCAGAGGAGATAGATGGCGATAATGGGTAATAATATACCGTTTGCGGCCTGGGCAAAAACAATTACCGGCACAGGTTTTAATCCTATGGCCGATAATACGATGCCGATAGCCAGAATCGCCATCCATATGATCCTGAATTTTTTCGATTTAAGATCTTTTTTCCAGCCCAGTATACCACAGGTAGCATAGGCAGCGGCCAGTGGAGCGGTAATAGCTGAGGTTAATCCGGCAGCAAACAAACCTATACCGATAAATCCGGTGGCCCAATTGCCCAAAATTGGTTCAAGTTGAACGGCCAGGTCGGCAGCATTCTGTATATCTTTTTCGGCATCAAAAAATGCTGCTGCAGAAGTGATTACGATAGACATAGATACCAGCCCACCCAGCAGAATGGAAATCCAGATATCCAGTCGGGCCGCTTTCAGATCACCTTTGCCTTTCCATTTCTCCTGAACGAGGGCAGCATGCAGAAAAAGGTTATAGGGCACTACCGTAGTACCCACCAATCCGGCCACTGTAAGAACTGCTCCTTTGGGTATTTGCGGAACAAATAATCCTTTCACAATCTCACCCAGATGAGGTGCCAGAGAGATCATAGTAGCAAGAAATACTATACTCATCAGAATGACCAGGGCTACTAATACTTTCTCAAGTTTTTTGTAGCTGCCCAGTAATAATAATACAAAGGCAATGATTCCGATCACAGGGCCCCATATTCTGAGACTGAATTCGCCGGAGTTAAACAGGGAGACATCTCCAAACAGCGCCTCCAGCCCCAATGCTCCGCCCAGAATATTACCGGTCTCATAAGCTGCATTACCAATACCGATGGCTGAAAGAATCAGCAAAACCGATATCACACGTCCTATACCAGTATGAAACTGGGCATTCAGTGCCTCACCGAGGCCTTTTCTGGTGATAATACCCAATCGTGCTGCCATCTCTTGCAGCACTATGGTGGCGATCACAGAAAAGAGCAGGGCCCATAGCAGGGCGTATCCGTAGCCAGCGCCGGCAAGAGTACAGGTGGTGATGGTACCCGGGCCGATGAATGCTGCTGTTACAAGGGCGGCGGGGCCTATGGAGCGGAGCCTGAACTTCATTGCGATTTTGATAATTTTGGTAAAGATATAGAAATTGGTGATGTGTAATGATGACACATCACAGCGCATGGCACAGTTTAAGGATCGTCTCCGATCCGCACTGGTAAAAACCAACATAGTCAAATTCGGGAGAAGGTCAACCTGCTTGTTATCAATTTTTTTCGTAACTTATTTTTTTTTGAAATCCTTTTTTTCTGACATAGATTTCGATCAATTGAAAATGAGCTTGATTTGAAAGATGAATAAAAAACTGCTTTTTTTTTCAGCGAATTGTCCCAGTAGATTATACATCTTTCTATCTGCCTTAGCATTATCAATGGGCGGAATCATCTACATTTTCCTTCGAACTTCAGAACATGTTTTCGATGGTTGGATCAGTACTATTGGATTAGACAATTTGTTCAGCCTGGCAAGGCATCATTCCCCTTCTCTAAGCCTGCATCTTCCGGATTGGATTATTTTTTCCCTGCCCAATGGATTGTGGGCATTTGCTTATGCTTTGATCATCACCAGTATCTGGTTGGGAAGTAAATCCAGGGCAAGATATTTCTGGATGGCCAGCATTCCCATCCTGGTGCTGGGTTTTGAAGTTCTTCAATATGTTGGGATCATTCGTGGAACATTTTGTATTCAAGACATTGCTTTTGGAATGGCAGGGCTTACTCTTGGAATCATAGTTGGAATAAAAATAATTAAACCGGATAATCATGAAAAAGTATTTGTTTAAGAAATCATTTTGGCAATCAATGTTGTCGGTGGTGGTTATAGGGATTTTTACATTATTGGCTGCAGGTTCTGTACTAATGTTGGATTATTTTGCAGGGGTGAATGAAAATGAAAAAATTACTATCGATCGTGGCGATGGGGTTATTGTAGAAGAATATTGGGAAGGTGATTATGATTGCTATTCTACTGAGGGAAAACGTGACGATTACAATAGATGGCATGGTCCAATTGTGATAAGTGTTAATACTGAACAACGTTGGGGTGATTTCACTGAAAAAGTTAATATGGTAAATGGAATTAAACACGGGAAATCCGTAACTACTTATTATAGAACTGAAGAGGAGAAAATTACTTGTTACAATATGGGTGTTGTAGTTGACTGTGAAAAAAAAGCTGCATATATCAGTGCTGAAAACCCTTCTGCATTCCAGGTTCTTAACAATAAGCATCCCTGGTTATTAGTTATGTTGAACGCCTTGGGTTATGAGGATGCATATGTGGAGGCATATATGGATACACTGGTAACAGTATTGGGTACCTATGAATTTGAAAGTATAGATTTCGATTCATGTTATGATGATGCTATATCCGTTTTGGAAGAAACTCCTTATGATAGCATAATTGGCGCAAATTCACTATTGTCATTCATGAATGGCCTTGAACTGATAAAAAACTCAGAACTCAGGATGGCTGTTATCGATCATTATAGGTCGGATGGAAACAGCACCTACAATATTGTAAAAACTACCTATCCCGGTTATTTGATATCCTTAAGCTATGGTGATGTGGATGATCAGGATTTTGAAGAATTCAGTCAGGATTTGGACAGTTGTATGGCCAGTTATGGAATCCTTGATCTGGAAGATCCATTTTTTGTAGATAGTGTGGATGTGCGTATGTTCAGAGCAATACTATCTATCATGGATACGGAAGAATCCACATCTGCTGATATGCTGAAAAGTGCAGCAAGGGTTTATGTAAATAATGATATCCAAAGCATATGGCATGAAGTCAATTCCATACTTAAACCATCATTATTGAATTCAACCCCGGCAGAGGTCTCTGAGGTTGCTTTATACTTCATACTCATGCAATTCATCCAGGGAGATATCATAAAGAAGTCAGTCAGGGAAGCCTACCTCGTTAATAAAGGTGTAATAAGTGTTCCAACGGTAACCACTGTATTTGCAGGCGGCAACTCAGCTACAAGTGTGACTTTGGGAGGATATGTAATCGAAGATGGTGGTGCTGATGTAACCTCCAGGGGAATTACCTGGGCTACATATCACAATCCTACTACTGACGATAATGCGGAAGGTTCCGGAACTGGAACAGGCGAGTTTACAGTCACACTGACCGGTCTGACAGAGGGAGATACATATTATGCAAGAACCTATGCCTCCAACAGTGCAGGAACTGCTTATGGTAATTGTATCAGTTTTACTGCTCAAAGCACTATCGGTATTAATGAAAATGAGATTATTGGCCAGGACTTGAGTGTCTATCCCAATCCAGCTTCAGCGTCTACCACATTCAGCTTTCAGGTTGAGTCGTCAGAAAGCATGGCTCTGACAATCGTAGATCTGAAAGGTCAGGTAGTATATCATCATGATCTGGGTACTTTGCCTCACGGAAAACACCAGATTGAGTTGGATCTTTCCGGCATTCCGGGCGGTATTTATAATTGTCAGTTAACGAATAATGGCACAATAAAAGGCACACGTAAACTTGTAATAGCACGCTAAGACATGCAAAGATAGGTATACCAGCTAAATCCGATCCCGGAAAGAAGCCTGAGAGCAACAATAAAAAGTACCGGTATGTGTATGGCCAGGAACCACTGTGTGGAAAACCGGCTGACATTAGCCCTCCAATACCCGAACGGGATATTTAAAACTAAAACAAGAATGGTGATGATTATAAGCTTTGTCACCCTATGAAATAATGGTTATACATTGGCGCTGATACTGCAAATTTACCAATTATTTGTATCTCATTTCTTCAACAGGGAATTGCTGTACTTCTGAAAAAGGAAGTATAAATCTGATTGCCCACGGTATTTTATACGAAAGACATTTCACTTTCATTCGAAATCTTATTATATTTGTTTCTCGGAAGAATCAAATTGTAAATCGTATATGATCTTTAATATTCAGCGATTTTCTACTCACGATGGCGACGGTATCCGAACCATTATTTTTTATAAAGGATGTCCGCTTCGTTGCCAGTGGTGCAGTAATCCGGAAAGTCAGTCTTTCGGTTACAGCGTTATGTACGATAAAAAGAGTTGCAGGGGGTTTGGGGATTGCATAAAGGCTGATAATAGAGCCATTACCCGGATCAATAATAATGGGATTCAGATTGACCGTGAAATTATAACTGGACCTGAAAAATTAAGGGATATTTGCGCGTCGAAAGCATTAACCATATCCGGAGAATCCAAAAGTGTTGATGAACTTCTAACTGAAATAGAGAAAGACTCCCCTTTTTACCGGAACAACGGAGGAGTAACCCTTTCAGGGGGAGAGCCGCTTTCTCAGGGCGAAGAATTTATAACCTTGCTACAGAAACTTAAGGGCAGGAACATCAACGTAAACATGGAAACATCACTTCATGTGAACTGGAAAAGTGTGGCGAGATGTATAGGTTTGGTCGGTACTTTCCTGGTAGATTTGAAACATATTGATCAGGATAAATTCAAATCCTTTGTACAGGGAGACTCCGAATTGGTATTGAACAACCTGATTAAACTCATAGATGCTGATGCACAGGTAATCGTTCGCATTCCGGTGATTCCCGGTTTTAATCATTCTGAAAAGGAAATAAAACAGATGATTGAATTTGTCTCTTCATTAAAAAATGTCAATGAGATTCATTTTCTGCCCTATCATACATTCGGAGTTGAAAAATACAAATCGCTGGGCATGGACTACACTTTTGGTCATAAAAAGCAGGTTCAGGATTCAGAGTTAGAACCATATATTCAGTTTGCACAATCAAAAGGATTACAAACTAAAATTGGGGGTTGAGATGATCACTGAAAAGAAATCGACAACGGTAACGGAAAGAATATGGGCTCTGCGTGAAAAGGTTTTAAGCACAAAACCATCGGTTTGTACAGAAAGGGCAAAGTTTTATACCCAAATTTATCAGGAGAATGATGATCAACCAGTCATAATAAAACGGGCACTGGCACTTGAAAAAACCCTTAATGAAATGACCGTTTTTATTGATGATGGTGAACTCATTGTGGGAAACCAATCATCGCAGCATAGGGCGGCCCCTATTTTTCCTGAATATGCTGTTGACTGGCTACCCCGGGAAATGGATGAACTGGATAAGCGCCCTGGAGATGCTTTTTTTATAACAGTTGAACATAAAAAGGAACTGCTTGAAATTGCAAAATGGTGGAAAGGGAAAGTACTTTGGGATCGTGGCAGGGCAATCATGTCGCAGGAATTACGAAACCTGCAGGATTCAGCCATTATTAAAGCTACTGGCAACCTCACCTCCGGAGATGCTCATATTGCAGTTGATTTTTACAAAATATTATCGATAGGGCTAGGTGGATATCTTCAGGAAATTAAACAATATCATCAACAGGTTAAAAGATTCGAACAGGAAGGAGTAAAAAAAGACCATTTTTATACGGCGCTAACTATTTCCATTGTAGCGTTCCAAGTATTTATTCGGAGATACAGGACTTTAGCTCTTTCTCTCAGTAAAAAAGAACAGGACAAACAAAGAGAAAAGGAACTGTTGTTGATCGCTAACCATTGTGAAGTCATTGCAGAAAAGCCCCCTCAAACCTTTTATCAGGCACTGCAGCTCACTTATTTTGTGCAGCTTGTTCTTCAAATCGAAAGTAATGGCCATTCAGTCTCCTTGGGAAGAATGGATCAGTACCTCTTCCCTTTTTATCAAAATGATAAAATCACAGGATATATTTCTGAGGATTTTACATCAGAGCTGTTAGAAAATACCTGGATCAAATTGCTTTCTATTAATAAAATTCGTCCGTGGTCACATACCCGTTTCTCTGCCGGCGGACCGCTGTATCAGAACGTTACCATAGGCGGACAAACAACTGACGGGCTGGATGCTGTAAATGATTTGAGTTTTCTTATTCTCGATTCGGTTGGAAAAATGAAACTTACCCAACCCAACCTTTCAGTACGGTTCCATAAGAAGATAAACAATGATTTCATGTTGGAGTGCACGCGGATCATTGAAAAGGGATTTGGCATGCCCTCCTTTAACAACGATGAAATCGTAATTCCCGGATTAATTAAAATTGGGGTTGAACCGGAAGATGCTTATAGCTACTCTGCAATCGGATGTATTGAAATTGCTGTACCGGGGAAATGGGGTTACCGTTGTACCGGAATGAGTTTTCTGAACCTGATGCGGGTTTTCCTGGCCTCGTTATATGACGGACTTGACAAGCAGTCAGGTATAGTCTTTAAAAAAGGCACAGGGAATTTTGCCGAATTTAATTCATTTGAAGATGTATTTAAGGCGTGGCAACATCAGATAAAATATTATACCCGGAAAACGGTTGAAATTGATACTGCTGTTGATACTGCCCTCGAAGAGATTGTTCCGGACATCCTCTGTTCTGCTTTTGTAGACAGTTGCATTCCCCGGGGTAAAACCATTAAGGAAGGTGGTTCGAAATACGATTTTATTTCTGGTTTGCAGGTTGGAATTGCGAATTTGGGGAATTCACTGGCAGCCATTAAAAAACTGGTTTTCGAAGAAGAAAAAATAACAAAAGAACAGCTTTTAATTGCCATTGAAAACAACTTCGAAGGAGAGGATGGTGAAAAAATCCGGCAACTATTATTGAATTTTGTGCCGAAATACGGGAATGACGATGATTATGTGGATCTCCTTTTAAGAGATGCCTACATGGAATTTATCGACGAACTTGAGAAATATCATACCACCCGGTACAACCGTGGCCCTATCGGATGTAAATATTATGCTGGAACCTCCAGTATTTCAGCCAATGTTCCCAGCGGAGCTGTTGTTCCGGCCACACCCGACGGCAGAAAAGCGTTTACTCCGGTTGCCGAGGGAAGTTCGCCATCTTCGGGGACAGATATGCTGGGACCGACTGCGGCGTTTAAATCAGTCTCAAAGTTACCTACGGAAAAAATCATGGGTGGGGTGCTGTTGAACCAGAAATTATCCCCTGCCACGATTCAGAAAGATTCCGACAAACAAAAATTGATTTCGATCATACGCACTTTTTTTGAAGATTTGAAAGGGTGGCATGTGCAATACAATATCGTTTCAAAAGAAACACTGCTTGCCGCTAAAAAGAACCCGGAAAAATACAGGGATCTCATAGTCAGGGTAGCCGGATATTCCGCATTTTTCACAACATTGGCACCCGATACTCAGGATGATATTATTTCAAGAACCGAACACTCACTAAGCTAATTAATCCCATGAGCAAAACTTTATGCGGTGTCGATATAGGTGGCACCAAGTGTTCCATAGCCCTGGTTGACGAAAAAGGACAAATCCTGGATAAAATTTATAGCTGTGACCATGTTGATAAAAACGAAGAAGGCCGGATTAAAATGGTAGCTGAAAATATCAAAGAGATACTTAGAAGAAATGACCTGCAGGAATCTGACCTTCCAGGAATCGGAATGGGTTGTGCAGGCCACATCCGTTTTCGTGATGGAGTAATTTTAACCACTTCCAACCTGAAAGGATTTAAAAATTATCCGCTTCGTGAAGCTGTCCAATCCCATTTTAAAATACCTGTAATCCTGGACAACGATGCTAATGCCCAGGCCTTTGGTGAATATAAGTTTGGTGCCGGACAGGGATTTGATGATATGGTTTTTCTGACCATAAGTACAGGAATTGGGGCCGGTATTATTATAAACAAAAAGCTTTATCGTGGTATGACAGGAACTGCAGGAGAATTTGGTCACATGATTGTGGAACCAGACAGTGAGCTGACCTGCACCTGTGGCAACCGTGGCTGTCTAATGGCATGTGCATGTGGTATGGCACTGCCCTATCTTTTTGAACAAAAATTAAAGGAGGGTAAAAAAAGCCGGCTAAATCTGCCGCCAGATTTTAATATGTCAAGAATGAGTGGACAGGTTCTGAAACAAGGCCTTGACATGGATGATCCTGTGTCCAAAGAGGTCATATCTGACTGTGGCTATTATGTAGGTTTAGGAATTTATAACATTTTTCAGGCTTTGAATCCACCACTCATTGTTTTGGGGGGAGGACTGACCAATTGGGGAGAATCCTATCTGAACAAAATAAAATCGACTTTTTACGAATTAGCCCGCGATATGATTTTTGACCCCATTGAAATAACGGTTTCAAATATCGCTGCCGATGCCGGAGTTATCGGGGCGGCTGCTTTAACGCTGGAGTAAATTATGTTAAATGAAAGACAAAACAGGATCCTTGAGATCCTGGGAAAAAACGACAAGACCTCTGTAAATACTCTTTCTGAAATACTGAGTGTTTCATCGGTTACCATCCGGCAGGATCTGAATTTCCTGGAGGGGGAAGGTCTTTTAAAGCGCGTTCATGGCGGTGCAGTATTAAAAGATGCAGACGATCTTGTGAACCGGCTGGGAGTTAATTATGAAAAGAAACTCAGGATTGCCAAAAAGGTTTCTTCCTGTGTAAATGAAGGGGAAACAATCCTGATTGAATCAGGCTCGGTAAATGTACTTCTGGCACGTGAACTTCTGAAGATCAAAAAAGTTACCATTATTACCACCAATGTTTACATCGCCCGGCAATTCAGAAAAAATGAACAAGCCAATATTATAATTCTTGGTGGTATATACCAGCACGACAGTGAAACCCTGGTGGGGAAAATGACCAAAACCTGTATTGATCAGATAAACATTGATAAAGCTTTTATTGGAATTGATGGATACACTACCGATTCCGGATTTACACTGTGTGATCTTTTCAGGGCCGAAATTTCAAGTTATATCATTCAAAAAGCACAGGATGTTTTTATTATTTCCGATTCAAGTAAATTCGGAAAAACAGAGCTTACCAATATTTGCTTTCCGGCAGACATTCATCACATTGCTACCAACAACGATCTAAGTTCTATGTATCAAAATGAATTGAAAAAAGCGGGAGTTGATTTGATTTTAGCTTAAAAGGAAACTTTTATTATCATATTTACGAATAATTACCTGTGTTTATTGTAAAAGAAATATGAGACTGTTCTGCCAGTTGCTTATCTGTACACTTGTTTTTGTCCATGCTCATGGGCAGTTGACAGATATCGCCGCTATCTATAGTACGGATGATGAATTGGTCCATCATCTCCTGTTTGAAAATCCGGGTGAAGGTTTTTCAAAAATGGATGACGCTTTCACCGCAAGGGCAGTGGACCTGCCAGAGAGTTACCCACAACTCACTGTCACCGGGGACTTCACCGGGGACGGACTCGATGAGATCGCAATTTTTTATGATCTGCAATACGCTCCGAACATGAATCCGGATTTTACCTGTTCTGTGATCATGGTCTGCCGGTCTGCGGGCGACATACTGATTCCTTCAGGAACATGGTTTTCCAGTTTGGACTCTCTGATGGATTTTGGATTTGTTGATTTTTCGGTCGCGGCTGATTACAACCAGGACGGGCTGGCTGATATCGCGCTTTTCTACAACGATCCTTCTTCAGAGCTGCAATCAGTTTTTGTCCTGGAATCAACCGGTTCCGGTTTTTCCGAAGCAAAAACTTACTATACCACCAATAGGAACGAATTTAATTTCACAGCACTCAGTTTTGCCTGCTCCGGCGATTTCAATGGGAACGGAATGCCTGATGTAGCCGTGTTTTATAATTATTTCGGAACAGCACCGGACACGAAGCAGTCCATTTTCCTTTTCGAATCCAATGGAAATGCCTTTACACTGCTTGCAGATATTTACAATGGGATCAAACAGGATTATGATTTTTCAGCCATGAAATTTGCTCTGGCGGGGGATTATAACCTGGATGGATATACGGACATTGCCGTACTGAATGAAGATCCGCTAAGCCAAAACCATAGCATTCCGGTCTTTGAAGGTTCCGGATCCGGCAAGATCACCCCCGGGATTTATTTTACTACACCTGCTTCAGCATTAGAATTCTCACATGTGAAACATGCACTGGCCGGGGAGTATGCAGGGAATTTGGGTTCCGATCTTGCCTTATTTTATGACAATCCAGGAACGGGGGAGCAAGAGATCCTCGTTCTTGAAAGTGAGGCAATTGGCTTTAAATCCCCTGAAAACCATTATGGGTCGGATCCGGCAGTTTTTTCGTTCAATTCCATTTCCACAGTCCAAGGGGGGATTTTTGTCCATCATCCCCTGGTTACCGCCACGACCTGGAAGGATGACAGGCAAGGGGCAATAAGCTTTACATTTGATGATGGCTACCAGGGTGCATTTGAAAATGGAGCTGCTGAGCTCGATTCTGCTGGTCTGAGGGGAACCTTCTATATATTAACTGATACAGTTGGTATTTATGATGCACCGCTTGCAGGAACCAGTTTGATACGAAAATACCGGAACAGGGGCTTTGAGATTGGATCACATACCACTAATCACTCCAACCTCGGCCTTCTCACGGCAAACCAGAATTATGGAACCCTTACCGAGGTACTTGCGAATTCCGTTAATCTGCTCAACCAACGCTTTGACCAGCAAACCTTCTCAATGTCTATCCCCTACGGCAGTTTTCGATATGAAACTCTGGAATATATTTCCAGATACTTCTATACTGCGCGAAGCAGCCAGTTCGGCTTTAATCTGGCCACACCCTATGATTTCTTTGCCCTGCGATCCTGGCCTGTTTTGAGCAGCAGCTCTCCGGCCTTCGTAGATGGCCTGGTCAGTATTGCAGAAACCTATGGCTATTATCTTCCTTTGATGTACCATGACATCCTGAATGAGCCCTTCGATGAAGATTCCCTGATCTACTCCTACAGCTTTGATCTGTTTCGTGAGACAATCCAGTCAGTGAGCGGAAGGGATGTCTGGATTGATACCCATGAAAGGATCTACAAGTACATCCGGGAGAGAAACGCATTGAAGATTATCCGGGTTGAAACAGGGGAATCGGAAGCAGCACCGGGCCAATTCTCTTTCGTTGCCAGCGATGGCCTTGCGGACTCAATTTTTAATGTAGAACTGACCCTGAAGATCCGTCTGCCCGATTCCTGGGCTGGGGAGATAGCAAGTCTTGGTGTTGGTGATTCCTTTTTTACCGCAAGCATCCTCCCGGATGAAAGAGGAAATTACCTCCTGTTTAACTGCCTCCCGGATGATACCAGGGTGATCCATGTGTACGAAGGCATCAAATCCGGTACCGGGACTACGGAAATAACCAACCCTTCAGGGAAGGTATGCCTGCTGGCACATCCAAATCCTTTCAGGGATGAAACCATGCTCACAATTGAAGGATCTGCTGACTCAAAGCTGCGTATCCTTGTTCTCGACATGTATGGCAGGAAAGTGAGAGATATCAGGCAGTCCGGGAGTAACTCTCACCGGTTTGTCCGGAATAATCTTGCCCCCGGCCTCTATATCCTTCAGCTGATCGATTCCGGAAATCCTGTGGCAACACTCCGATTACTAGCGGAGTGAACAGTGCTGTCATCTTATATATCGTCTGTATTAATCACGGCATTTGTTTTAAATCCACTTTGCTCGTTGCTTCTTACGTAGCCCAATTGATTGGTGACTAATTTTGTCTTCCCTATTGAAAACTCAGTCACATTCGTATGATGATGCCCATATATCCAAAAACTTACTTCGCTATGTTCAATAAAATCAAATAATTCAACAGCAAAAGCTTCATTAATAGGGCTGTCTTTATAATTCTCAGGATAATTCAACAAGGTTGGTACATGGTGGGTAACAACCACATATTTATCATTCCTGTTTCTATTCAGTTCTGTCTTTATAAATTGAAAGCTTTCTGCATGAGCTGAATTGAAATGACTTATATTGAATAATTCGTTATTGCATTTCATAACATGGAAATCGGAAACCGATTTCTGAATCAACCGTGAATTTTGAGGACTGATATTTCCCCACAGGGTTGTAAAAATCAGATTTACCTCATTGAATTCTACTGTATGATTGTTGACCAGAAAAACATTGGGAAATATCTCTTTGCAAAAGGATTGATAAGAATTGTCAAACTCACTCCGGTAATATTCATGGTTGCCTGGAAGCCAGTAAATTGCAGAATACTGTGCAGATAGCTTTTTAAAAAATGTGCGGTACATCTTAGTTAGATTCAGAGGAATAATATCTCCTGCTAATACCAGGATATCTCCAACAGGCTCAATTGGATTTTTTTTAAGAAATCTTAAATTTTCCGGAAACTCGATATGTAAATCGGAACAATACTGAATTTTCATATTATTTCAACCACTTAATGATTTGTTCATGAATCAACTGTTCTTCTCCCACAACGGAATGCTTAAAGTTGTCTGCAACACCCTTTTGGGTATATACAATTTTCGGATAAGTCAGATAACATAATTTCTTACCATCCCCTGCAGGATCCCCATTTCCAATGCGGGGGTTAACAATCAAAACTTTCCGGGGACAGAGAGCCGCCATGAGGTCAGGAAGATCATATTGCTCAATCGCTCCTGCCACGGTCGATGGAATAAATTCCGGTGAATATTCATGGGAAAGTGCAACATCTGCATAACTTACTAAAGGCTCTATGAGGCATACTTTTTGAATGGTCTTATCGAAAACAGCCGCATGCAGCAATTCACTACCGGTTACCCCGGATGCAAGCGCTGAAATTGTCTCAAATTCTCCAATATCGGTTTTAATAAAATGGTTTATCCTGAGGATATCTTCAGCCCTCATTCCCACAACAGACTTACTGGTTAGAATTCCTGCAAACCACTGATTGAATGATATATTTTCAATATAGGCGTCTCCTTTCAAATAACCGGGCCCCAAACTACCAATGCCCGGAACATCAAAAAGCAATACGGCATAGCCCTGTTTCAGCATTGAATGTACCACCAGACTATCCTTATTGGCGGTGTGTTCCATTCCCTGCTCATCCAATACAAGAACAACTTCATTTTTCCATTTTTCAACAGGCATAAACAAAGCTGCAGGTAACATATAATCGCCACTCCCCGGGATCAGGTATTTTTCCACAACATACTCCTTTTTCACATATCGGCCTGAAAATACAGCCTTCCCATAATCCTTGGGATATTCAAATCCTGACAATTGTTTTGCTTCATTTCCTACCCTCATAATATGCTCATCAAAATCCTCACTGTCTCTAATAAACTTTAACTTTGCGATTTGATTCTCAACATTTTTTTTGTTTAAAGAATAGAGCGTCTCACCCTTCAGTGATGTTGCCAACTGACCGGTTTCTGTCACCCATAATTCCTTCTCCTCCAAAACCTCCACGTCGATATCAGCCGGACTGCCGGGATTGTTCAGATACTTTTGAAAAAAAGCATACATGGCCTCACGGTTTTTTTTTGTTGATGCATGACCATCATCATCCTCAACCATGCTCATATGGTCTCCGGCTCCAAGTATCTCGTAAAACTGCTTCACTTCACTGAAGCTTTCCCTGGCACCCTGAATACTAAAGAAGTCACGGGTGGTTGTGATCATTAAGCAGGGTTTGGGCGCCCTGACCTCCAATAGATCTGCGTGATCAATCCCCTCACTGATCATATGAACCAGATTTTGTTCGGCATCCTGAGGTCCGATTGATTTCAATACATATTCCATACTTGTAATAAAGCATTCAGGAGCAGCAGCTAATATCCTGTCATCAACAGCGGCTGTATAGGCTGTCTGGGTACCACCACCCGACCTTCCGGTCATACCAATCCTTTTCGGATCCACCTCTTTCCGGGAAAGTAAGTAATCGACACTTCTGATGCCATCCCATATGAAATATTTAGTAGGGGAATATCCGGAAATATAGCATTGCGCCCCGGGATAGGAGTGTTCTGCAGTAGGACCAAAACGGGATCTCCCCTCCTTTTCATCATAATATTGTAACCGCTCTCCTTGTCCGATCGGATCAAATGCCAGAACAACGAAACCTTTTTTTACCAGATTAATGATAATATGTTGATAGGTTTCACTTCGGAAACCATTTGAGGTATGCCCGCTCGCATAAATGACAGCCGGGGCTTTCCCTTTTTGCTTTTCAGGCAAAAAAAGGGCAGCTGTTACATAGTATCCCGGCATAGATTCATAAATAACCTTCTCAACCCTGTAATCCTTTTTCTTAATCACCCCGGTAACGCGCGCATTCAATGGCGTTTTTTCCGGCAAAGGCCCCATAAGTTGTAACAACTTATTTTTTACAAAATCCTGCCTTACTAAGTAGTCATTTTTTGTATGCAACTGCGCAATTGCAGTTTTTCTTTCCTGTAGTTGCTTAAAAGCCAGCGAACAGGAACTCTTATACATAGAGTTCTCCACATCGGAATAATACTTCCAGAAGTCAAATAAATTAAGATCCTCCTGGGATTGTACCGGTTTAAGAAAGGTCAACAAGAAGATCAGGGAAAAAAGCAGTATGTTTTTCATTAGCGCATAATCTTAAGAGAAGGTTAATTCCAAAAGGTAAGGTAAAAACCGGAAAAACAGAAAAGCATCCGGAAACTGAAGGAAAAATCAACAGAAACATTTTGTTTGAACTTTGTACTACCTTAGATGGTAATTTTTTTTTCACTGAAAATAGAGACGGGTAAATATTTACTAATAGCAATGAACAAAAATCCAACTCCATTTAGAAAATCAGTTTCCTATTTCTCCAAAGAGTGTTTATTAATTGTTCTCCTAGTCCTGTTTAACGTTCAAAATATATTTGCGGAAGACAAAATTCAGCGACTTGAAACCAAGTTATTAAACCTGCCCGATGATACTGTAAAAGTAAATACACTAATTGAATTAGGTGAGTATTATTGCAGTGTAGATAATGAAAAAGCCCTGATCCTTTTACAGGAGGCATTCACCATCTCAACTACTGGTAATTACCCGAAAGGAATTGGACTAAGCCTTTTATGGCAAGGCAGAGTATATTATTATAAGGATGAGTACGACATTGCTATTAGATATTTGGACAAAGCAAAAAGAATTCTCGAAGCATTAAATGATCCTGACGCTTTAGCTTTCTGCTATTTCGCGAAGGGTGAAATATATAAAATCAGGGGCGACTATATTGACGCCTTTAGCATGTACAACGAGGCAAATAAGATAGCTGAGTTAACACAAAATATAAAGCTTCAATCAGTTTGCCTCAACAGCATGGGAGGAGTTGCATTAAACAGGGATGATCCTGAGAAAGCTTTAGTATATTTTCGGGAGGCACTGAAGCAAATAGAATCAACTAACGATAGTACGTGCAAAGCATCGGTATTAAATCAGATGGGAATTGCTTTTGAGAAACTGAAGGATTTAGATTCAGCTTTGATCTATCACAACAAAGCACTGAAAATACGAATTGAACTAAAGATGGACAGGGGCATCGCATCCTCAAAATACAATATAGGTGTCTTATTAATTAATATGGGTGATTACAAACTGGCTGAAGAATCATTACAAACTGCGCTTGAAAATTTTGAAAAGCTTGACGAAAAAACAGGGATATGTATCACAAATTTTCGTTTGGCTATTGCCCGAAATTACCAGGGGAAAACCGATGCCTTCAATCTCGCTGAGAGCGCCTTGTCAATGGCCAGAAGAATAAACAATCCATCCCTAATCAGTGATGGGTATAAAATATTGTCTGACATATCTTTTCATGATAAAAACTATAAAGAATCTCATGAATACTTATTGAAACACAAAACTTTACAGGACAGCTTATTCACTGCCGACAAAGAGCGATTACTGACCGAATTTGAAGCAAAGTTTCAATCGGAACGAAAGGATAATGAAATAAGATTGCTTAAAGGTAAAAGCAAGATTCAACGAAAGAATAATGTTTTATTAACTATCCTGATCACTGTTTTGGTTGGAGTTATTGTCCTGCTATTTTTCATGTTCAGACTTAAATCAATAGCATTAAACCGGCAACAGAAGCTAATAGACCAGGAACACATCATTCATACCCAGGAAAGTGAGATCATTGAAAAAGAAAAACTGATATTGCAGGAACAATTGGAGTCGAAAAACAGGGAGCTGGCTTCAAAGGCTTTAGAAATGCTTCGATTTAATGATACCATTTCGATCATTATTGAAAAACTAGGAAGTTTTAAAAGTACAATTGATAAAAATCCGGAAGAATCAAAAAACATCAACGAAATAATTTATGAACTTGAAAATCAAACAAAACAAAATATCTGGAATGAATTTGAAAAGATTTTCAAGAATATACATTCAGGGTTTTACGATAAGTTACTTGAAATATGCCCTGATCTGACAGCAACAGAAATAAAAACAGCAGCCCTTCTGAAACTGAACCTGACCACAAAAGAAATTGCTTCTATTACTTTTAAATCAGAAGGAGGCATTAAGACCACACGCTATCGTTTAAGAAAAAAGTTAAGCCTTTCGTCTGACGATAAACTGGTTCCGTTCCTGATGAAGATTTAACAAATTCCGACTTTATCTCGCATAGTTTCAATTAGTTACAAGGACTGTGACTTTTTGAAACCTTTCATGTTACTTTTTTACGACCTGTAATATTTTGTAACCCCCTTGAGGTCACATACTTTTCACTATGCAAATTTTGAAGATGATTGTATGAAAAAGAAAGATCAAAATACAGTTAAAAAAGAGAGGTCAAGGAAAAAGAAAACTGAAACTGATTCAATCTCCGAACTCAAAAAGAAAATAAAGCATCAAAAGGATGCATTAAATAAAATCATTAAAAACTATTCAAAATGATTATACCTATGAAAAAAATCACGAAAATCTCTTTCCTCATGCTCTTCACAATCTTCGCGATTGTTGGATGTGAAGCAAATGAAGACCCTATCGACGATTCTCTTATTATTGCCACTGCAACAACAGGAAAATACGTAATCGTATCTCCTTCGACAGGAACAATTCGTGCCGAAGTGCAACCGGATGTAAAATCTGTAAACAGTCTGGCACTTGGTTTTCAAAGCAAAAAAGCTATTGTGGTCAGCAAAGAAGAATCGGGAACTTTTGTTAAGGTTATTTACACCTGTGACCGGGAAACCGGCGGAAATCTTTTTCAGGTAACAAGCGAGCAAGACTGGGATGTTATGTTTGTAGATATTTCACTTGCAGGCCCTCAAATTGTATTTAGCGCACAAAATGTAAATGAATTGTCGGATGACAACATTCACAAGATTAACGAGGATGGTACAGGATATGAACGATTGTCATTTTCAAATGAAATTGTTGACTGTCAGGGTGTTTCAACCAAAATATGGTCTTCCTACGATCCGGCATGGTCACCTGATGGCTCAAAAATAGCTTTCGATTGCCATTTACGGGAAGTTGGATCCAATCATCCGCACAATTCAATAGTCATCATGGATGACGATGGTCAAAACAAACAGGTGCTCTACGATGTGCCGGTGGAAGAAACCCATTACAAAGACATATGCTGGACTAAAGATGGTGAATTTCTCATCTTTTTGTTAACAGAAGGCACGGCTGTTAAAGTGAAAGCCCTGCATGTGAACAGCAAAGCAATTGTTGACATCACCAGTCACTTAACCGTTGAAGGATTACACACAGAAAGCCTGTGGACATCTCCCAACGAAAACAAAATTACCTTCAATAAATATGAGCCGGGAGGAGGAGATCTTTACGTGATTGATTTTACTGTGTCGAATGACCAATTCCAAATTAGCGGTACCTATAAAATGCTTGCATCCCATCAAGACAATGGCTTGCACTTTGGTGCTCCCGACTGGCAGTTGTGGAATGGAAATTAGAAGCTGACTCAATCTCCTGACTTAAAAGGTGCATTAAATAAAATCATTAGAAATTATTCAAAATGAAAAAAATTACACTAGTTATTATTTCATTATTTACGTTACAGGCTCTGTTTTCACAAACTGTACTTACCAGCGATCTGAATTTTAAAATCGGTGATACCTATCGATATGATGGATATCTGGATGTGCCAAATATTGATCCCGGCCCCGGAGGGGCCAATTTTACATGGGATTTTGGTAATATATCAGCAGGCACCTATTATGAAGGGAATAGTGCTATTTGTGTTGATCCATCAACAACAGCTTTTGCCGATTCGGCCGCCGTTACAAACGCTAATATTTGTATCAGGAATCTGGATAACCCGAATTTTGGTCCTTATCAGTATTACGACTGCAATAACACATCACAGAATCTACTTGCTATGGGATTCCTTGGAACAAATAACAATAGTTTTACACCTTATTCAGACAACGCAACAGCACTTGAATTCCCTTTTACATATGGTGACAGTTTCGATGATACCTGGGAACTTTTGATGTATTATATTGATAAGGGGTATTACTTTTGGCGCGACTCATCAATAGTAACAGTTGAGGCTGATGCTTATGGTACAATTACAACACCTGCCGGGGAGTTTCAAAATGTATTGCGGGTAAAAAGAACAAGAATAGATTATTCCTGGTATGATTATACTGGAGAGGGATGGGTTCCAGACGAACCATTCACTGAAATTCAACATGAGTGGTATGCACCAAACATTAAAGTTCCTGTGATGATTATTTTAGAAATTGATTGGTTACCCGGCTATAATGTAAGATACCTTGTTGATCATAATTATTCAACGGGAATTGAAGACCGGGCAAATTATCATCTTGAAATATTTCCAAATCCTGCAACAGAGAGGGTGACAATTAAAACAGATAAATTGTTTAATAGTGTCTGCATCTATTCAATAACTGGTCAGCAATTGGATGTAGCCATTTCACAAACAGGACAACTGCATCAGCAAACAATTGATTTAAATATGTATCCAAAAGGAGTTTATTTAATAGAGGTTGGATTTGAAGATGGCAATGTTGTGAAAGAAAAAATCATTAAACAATAAAAGGTGAGTTTTTTAAATTTAGAAGTGCCCTTCTGCCAAAGAAAACCATACGGCCATTTCACCAACTCCCCGGTGAGACCACGCATAATAGGGAATCGCTTTAAAATCGAATGGTTGGGCACTTCTATCTCTTAAAACACTCCCCTTCAAAACACCTAATCCGTTTAACACTTCATTGTCATACTCATACTGAAAACCGGCATATCCATATTCAATATTATTGAAGTGTTCCCCTCCCAATCCCGGTCCAAAATCAGATAGCCGTTTTCAACATCGACCTGTTGCATATCTCCGTTTACCGACAGGGATATTTTCTCATCTCGTTCAGTCAAATAAGAATACAAATCTCCAGGCAGTACCTGATTTCTATTCCATGCAGGTATCCGGATTTTCAGATTGTTGTTTAATATTGAATGATTGATTAAAAACCATTGGGCAACTCATATGCGGGTCCGAATCCCTCGTGTTTTGGTTCAGCCCCAATACCACCTGTAAGATACGTTTTGGTATAAACCATGTCTTGCCAGATTTTCTCTAAAACTTCAATATATTCCTGATTGTCAACAAGTGCAGCGACATCGGCAGCACCAGTATAAAGGTATACTGCTCTGACGGAATGTCCCACTGCTTCTCCCTGTTCAACAAAGGGTTTATGATCCTGACAATATGATCCATAAAGCTTATGACCTTCGGCATTTCCCCTCTGATCGATAAAAAATTGTGCGAGATTCAAATATTTCTCATCACCTGTAACCCGATAAAGTTTTACCAGGCCGATTTCGATTTCCTGATGACCCGGCACCCCCATGTTTTTGCCAGGTCCGAAAACTTCACAAATCAGGTCAGCATTTTTTACCGCTACATCAAGAAGGGTTCTCTTTCCGGTCGCCTGAAAATGAGCCACAGCCGCTTCGTACATATGCCCGACATTATATAGTTCATGTGAATGATCCAAATAGGACCACCTCTCCTCTCCGCAGTTCTTGTGTAGTTTTGTTGGATCTATCGTTCTGATAGTGTACAGATATCCGTCATCTTCCTGAGCTGCAGCAATATTAAGAATCACATCATCAAGATATTTACTAAGTTGTGGATCGGGCTCCGGCCCTGGCGAAATTGCTGATTCTACCGGTCTCTTCACATTTCTTAAAATTATATGGCATGGTACTTCCCGGTTTGTTTCGATCCTGTCATACCAAAATCCCGGCAACACTTCTACGGATGTAAATGAAACCGGCTGAACAGGATAATCTTTGGAAGGAGTCGGGGAACACCCACTACCAAATAAGATTCAACAGGATAACAAATAGTGAAACATTCAAAGTTTTCATATCTCAAAAATTATAGTTGTAGATAAATATAACAGAGACTGTCTTAGAACAGGGCAAGATACAAGAGTCTTTTTTCTCAGGCTTTTTATTATCTTTGTCGAAATTTCTTAGCCGACATTCTTATAAGGCAGTTTTCCCATCTATCGGGACCCCTCTCTTTTTTTTCTGATTCAGCTAAGGCCAGCGAACTCATCAAAGTTCGCCTATATATGTTATTGCAGCCTTCCAAGGCTGCGCAAAATTAATTTTATGAGTAATACAACATTTAAAAACAAACAAAGAAATAAACCAACACCAGTGAAATACAGGCACTCCGGTTCGTATAACAACTACCGAAAGTCTTCGAGGCCGGGTTTAAAAACATCAACCCTCGATCCTTCTCTTCTGGTTAAAGAAGCAACCCAGGCGGTAGAAAGGGACTTTAGAGCAGATCGCCTTATCAATGAATTACCCATTAGTTTGAAACTTAAGCAATGTCTTAAGAAAAAGGGGTATGAAAGGCCTACTGAGATTCAGGACAGAACATTGGAAGCATTAATGCAAGGCAAGGACCTGTTAGGCATTGCGCAAACGGGAACCGGAAAAACAGGAGCATTCCTGGTACCTATCATAGAACAACTCCTTCATAACAGAATGAATCCTTATGCACTTGTTGTGGTGCCCACCCGGGAATTGGCCCTGCAGGTGGAAGAAGAGTTTCGCAGCATGACCAAGGGACTTGGATTATATAGCGCATGCTTCATCGGGGGTACCAATATCAACAGAGACATGCAAAAGCTTCGGAGACCGAGTCATGTTGTCATTGGAACACCGGGCAGGTTGCTTGACCTCACAAATCGAAAAGCGCTTGATCTGAGTAAGTTTAAAACGCTGGTATTGGATGAGTTTGACCGCATGCTCGATATGGGTTTCATTCATGATGTGAAACGCATTCTTAACGGTATGCATCAGCGCAACCAAACCATGCTGTTTTCGGCCACCCTTGATAAATCGCAACAATCAATGATTAACAGCATTCTTCGAAATCCTGTTACCGTAAAGGTAAGCAGCGGGGATCGTCCTGTTGATACCATAGACCAGGACATCATTCGCCTGAAACCTGGTGAGGACAAGTTCAAGGTGCTGCACGAATTGTTATCTCAGGATGATTTCAAAAAAGTGTTATTATTCGAGGAAACCAAACACCGGGTAAGCAAGCTATGTGTCAAATTGAATAAATCAGGTATCCCGGCAGATCAGATTCATGGCAACAAAAGCCAGAACGCCCGGCAGTCTGCGTTAAAGGCATTTAAACAAGGACGCGTTCGTGTGCTGGTGGCAACAGATGTGGCTTCCCGTGGCCTGGATATATCAGATGTTTCCCATGTTATAAATTATCAGGTACCCATGACACACGACAGTTACATACACCGTATCGGGCGTACTGGCCGGGCCGGAAAGGTTGGAAAGGCCTTTACATTCGTAGCCTGATCTCCAGGATTGACTCTGAGGTCCACACAGTAGGAGATGAGGTTGTCCCGATACCAGGTTCAGCTCCTGTTGAAAAGGCCTGATCCGGGCTTACCAGGGAACAAGATATTTTACCTCGATTTCCTGATATGAAACATCCAGGTCTCCCTTGCGTGGTTCATTTAACAGGCACTTCCTTTGTATTTTTTGATCCAGTTTTAAAAGAGCAGATTGCCCTGTAGTCTGCTATTCTTTTGTCTGTAAAGTAGAAATCTTATATTTTCTAGTAAAACGTTTGAGCAAATAATATAAAGTTCTATATTTGCTGAGCCAATTCAAATGGATGTCGATGCCACAGAAACAGGTAAAGCTGATAGACATAGCTAATAAGCTAAATGTTTCAATAGGGCTTGTCTCAATTGTTCTATCGGGGAAGAGTAAAGAACGCAGGATCAGTGATGAACTGGCGGCCAAGGTAATTGAAACAGCAAAAGCACTTGGGTACCGGCCAAATCAGCTTGCAAGAGGCCTGCGGACTGGTAAATCAGGAATAATTGGTTTGCTTGTTGCAGATATCTCAAATCCGTTTTTCGGCAAAATGGCCAGGTATATTGAAAATGAAGCAGCAAAACTGGAATACCAGGTGATGTTCGGAAGCTCGGATGAAAATCCCGAAAAACTTGAAAATTTGGTTAATATGTTTGCCTCACGCCAGGTGGATGGTATGATAATCGTTCCCGTATTTCAAAGTGAAAGCTTCTTACTATCTCTCCAGGAGCAGTCCATACCCTTTGTTTTTATTGACCGTTATTGTGAAGGAGTAGATGAGGATGCGGTCGTTTCTGATAATTATCTGGGAAGCTATCAGCTTACCAGTCTCTTAATAAAAAAAGGATATGGAAAGATTGCTGCCTTTGCCAATGATTTACATCTGTCAAATATCAAGGATAGGATGCATGGGTATACAACAGCTCTTAAGGATTCAGGCTTAAACTACCCGGTAGAGGATTTTATTTTTGAGGTTGATTTTGATCAATTAGATACCCGGCTTGAGGCAATGCTGAAGCAGGCCCTGGAAAATGGTTGTGACGCCTTCTTTTTTGCAAATAACAAACTTGGAATTAGCAGTTTGAAATATTTTGATAAAGTCGGTCTTACCATACCAGAAGATATCGGAATTGTTTGTTTTGATAATCCCGAAGCTTTTCAGGTGGCAAAACCAGGAATTACATGTGTGGAACAACCCATTGAATTGATGTGTGCAAAAGCCATCAATATTTTATCCCGGAAAATTGAGGGGAAGACCGAAAGTAAACCAGAACGGATATCATTGCCAGGAAAACTGATTGTGAGGGAGTCTTGTTGAACCGGTCAATGGAAAAGCAATAATATGTAGAAACGAATAACAAACTAATTCATCAAATATGTCAAACAGATTAATAGGGCAATTGCCCAAAGTAGGAATTCGTCCAGTGATAGACGGACGCGAGCGGGGAGTTCGAGAATCACTTGAGGAGCAGGTGATGAATATGGCCAGATCGGCCGCGAAATTTGTGGAAGATAATGTGCGTTTTCCCAGTGGGGAAAAAGTGACATGCGTGATTGCAGATACATGCATCGGTGGTGTAGCGGAAGCTGCCATGTGTGCTGACAAGTTTCAGCATGAAGGAGTGGGTGTCTCCCTGACCGTGACCCCCTGCTGGTGTTATGGCACCGAGGTGATGGATACGGATCCCCTGATTCCGAAAGCCATCTGGGGCTTTAACGGGACAGAAAGGCCGGGAGCAGTATACCTGGCTGCTGCTCTTGCAGGATATGCACAAAAAGGACTCCCGTCATTCGGCATATATGGCCGGGATGTACAGGATGCAGGAGATACTGAAATTCCAGAGGACGTAAAGGAGAAGATCATTCGATTTGTCAAGGCCGGAATGGCCGTGGCACTGATGAAAGGAAAGTCATATGCATCCATAGGATATAGTTCCATGGGAATTGCCGGCTCTATGGTTGATCCCAACTTTTTCCAGGATTACCTCGGTATACGCACCGAATTTATCGACTCTACTGAAGTTCTGCGCCGTATCGACGAAGATATCTATGATAAGGAGGAATATAATAAGGCAATGATCTGGACAGAATCCAACTGTAAAGAAGGAGAAGATCATAACAGTCCCGAAAACCGTGCTGATGATGACAGGAAAAAACTGGAATGGGAGACAGTTGTAAAGATGACATTGATCTGCAGGGATATAATGATAGGTAATCCCGTGCTTACTGAAATGGGATACCGTGAAGAAGGACTTGGCAGGAATGCTATTATGGGTGGATTCCAGGGGCAACGTCAGTGGACAGATTATCAACCGAATGGTGATTTTACAGAAGCAATATTAAATTCCTCATTCGACTGGAACGGGATCAGGCAGGCTTTCATTTTTGCAACAGAAAATGACAGTCTGAACGGGGTGTCGATGCTTTTTGGGCACCTTGTATCCAACACCGCCCAGATATTTTCGGATGTGAGGACATATTGGAGTCCGGAAGCTGTAAAGCGGGTTACCGGTAAAGCATTATCGGGCAAAGCAGCCAATGGGATCATCCATCTGATAAACTCTGGCTCTACAACTCTGGATGCTACCGGTCAACAACGGGATGACAAAGGCAATCCTGTGATGAAACCTTTCTGGAAGATTAAAGAGGATGATGTAAAAAGATGCCTTGATAATACCCTGTGGCCGCAGGCTGTCAGGGAATACTTCCGCGGAGGTGGTTACTCATCACAGTTTAAAACCACAGGCGAAATGCCGGTTACAATGTCACGCATAAACCTGGTAAAAGGAACCGGACCGGTTCTGCAGATTGCAGAAGGATGGACCGTTGAATTGCCCGATGATATTCATAAAATTCTGGATGAGAGAACGAATCCAACCTGGCCCACAACCTGGTTTGCACCAAGAGTTACAGGAGCCGGAGCCTTTAGCGATGTTTACAGTGTCATGGCCAACTGGGGGGCCAACCACGGAGCAATCAGTTTTGGACATATTGGTGCAGACCTGATCACGCTTGCTTCCATACTCAGGATCCCTGTATGCATGCATAATGTCCCTTCAGACAAAATTTTCCGTCCTGCAGCCTGGGCCGCCTTCGGAGAAGAGAAAGAGGGAGCAGACTACAGGGCCTGCGCAGCTTACGGACCATTATACGGTTTTAAATAAAAAAACGAGTTATGAGACCAATAATCTTTAAAATTATCAGCCTCCTGTTCATTGGTATTATATTCACAGGATGCAATCAAAAAGGAACCAGGAGTAATAAGGAAGATATGAAAGAATTAGACAAAGGTACTTATGGTTATGACAGTCAGTTTTTAGGAAAGCACCAGGATGTTATCGAGTTAAAGGACGGCGAATCAGCAATAGCACTCGTTCCTGCATATCAGGGTCGTGTAATGACCTCTACATGTGAAGGTGAAAATGGATTTAGTTTTGGATGGATGAATTACGAGTTGATCGAATCCGGAGAAACCCTTGAACATTTTAATCCGATTGGGGGAGAAGAGAGATTCTGGATTGGGCCTGAAGGGGGACAGTTTTCTGTTTACTTTAAAGCAGGAACTGATTTTGTATTTGACAACTGGTATGTGCCTGCTCCTATCGACACCGAACCATTTGAACTGGTCTCTCACAATGAGACCATGGCAAGCTTGAAAAAAGAGATGACACTGGAAAATTATTCAGGTATAGTATTCAATCTGGAGGTTTTGCGGAATGTGATCCTGCTTTCCGGAAATCAAATTGATGAATATCTCAATATATCGAGCAAAAACAGTTCCGTTGTTGCATATGAAACCTCAAATACCATAATAAACACCGGACAGAAAAATTGGGAAAAAGAGAGTGGTCTTCTTTCCATCTGGATACTTGGAATGCTGATTCCGTCGCAGGAGGTTACGGTTGTTATTCCGGTTAAAGAGGGTGATAGCAGTGAATTGGGACCTGAAGTCAATGACGACTATTTTGGAAAGATCAGTGACGAGAGGCTGAAGGTTTCAGACAACAAAGTGTTTTTCAGGGCAGATGGAAAAAGCCGGGGGAAAATCGGGATTCCGCCCCTCAGGACTGCGCGTTTTATGGGTAGTTATGATTCACAAAACCAGGCTCTTACAATAGTCGAGTGCCCGCTCCCGGAAAACAATACAGACTTTGTTAATTCTGCATGGGAATTGCAGGAGAATCCTTATAAAGGAGACGCATTCAATTCGTACAACGACGGACCGCTTGAAGATGGTTCGCAGATGGGACCATTTTATGAACTGGAATCCTCCTCTCCTGCCCTCTCGCTTGATCCTGGTGATTCTTATACACATCTTCAGCGAACCTATCATTTTAAAGGTGATGAATCATCTTTGGATAAGATCGCCATCGAGGTTCTGAAAGTATCCCTTAAGGAAATTGAGGATGCATTTTAAAACCCTGACACAAAAAAATAACATTCATTAATTATAGCGACGTGAAAAGCAAAGAAAGAATTGTACCACAGAGAATAATTATTCCATTTGTCTTAATTACTTCCTTGTTTTTCTTGTGGGGACTTGCAAACAATATGACCGACACCCTGCTGGCGGCATTCAAGAGAATTATGAGCATGTCTGACTCAAGAACCGCCCTGATTCAAATATCCGCATATGGATTTGGCTACTTTATATTTGCTTTCCCGGCAGCTATCTATATAAAAAAATACTCTTATAAATCAGGAATTCTACTTGGACTTGCCCTCTATATTATAGGTTGTTTCCTCTTTTTTCCTGCAAAATATACAGGGAGTTACTTTCATTTTCTCGGGGCACTCTGGATTCTTTTTGGGGGCCTCTCGATCCTGGAGACGGCGGCCAATCCTTATATCATCTCAATGGGTCCGGAGAAAACTGCCACCAGACGACTGAACCTGGCTCAATCATTCAATCCCATCGGTTCCATCATGGGAGTTTTTCTGAGCCAGGTCTTTATTCTGGCTTTGCTAAATAAGGCAGGAGCAGCTGAAAGAGCTTCCATGAATCCGGAGCAGTTAAAGATCATACAGACGGGTGAGTTGAGTGCAGTAACCATGACCTATGTTTCTATTGGTTTCGTGCTGCTGGTTCTCTGGATCGTGATCTTTTTTGTTAAGATGCCGAGGACCGGTGACAGATCAGGGAAAGTTGACCTCGGACCCACCCTGAAACGCCTGCTTCATAATAAAAATTATGTAATGGGAGTCATTGCCCAACTATTTTATGTAGGTGCGCAGATCGGTATATGGTCATTCACAATACGGTATGCAATGCAGGAACTCAGGCTGGAAGAGATTATGCTGCCGGCAGGGAAAACGGCTGAACAGATTGCTGCCAACTATTATATTGCATCTCTCATATTATTTGTCGCATCACGATTTATCTGTACCGCACTTATGAGATTCATAAAACCGGGGAAATTGCTGGCATTTATGAGTTTCCTGGCAATTGCTTTTATCCTGGTGGTCGTTTTTGTAGGAGGACAGGCAGGTGTATACGCCCTGGTAGGAATTTCAGGATGCATGTCGCTGATGTTCCCCACCATTTTCGGACTCTCTGTTGAAGGTCTGGGGGAAGATACAAAAATTGCTACTTCAGGTCTGATTATGGCCATTGTTGGAGGTGCCATCATTACCCAGTTAGAGGGCTTGGTTTCTACAGTAGTTGACAGACATAATGCAGTTTCAACATTTCAACTACCATCTGGCATAAATATGGCATACCTGGTACCGCTGTTATGTTTTGTTTTCATTGCGTATTATGCTTTGTATACCAGCAGGAGAGCCAAGGTATCCTGAATTCAGTCCCGGTTAGAACCTCATCTGAACGGGACCGGACAGCTGTCGGATGGATAACAGGGATGTACAACAGATCTACCTGAATGCTGCCCTACAGTACCAGAACGCAATCTTCAGTGTGATTGAAAGTCACAATGCAATTCTGCGACTGACAGGGGGAATCGTTGATGAATTATAAGAGAATAAAGCTAATTTCATTACTTTTGGTTTTTGCAAACTGAATCCAAGGTACTGGTGAATTCCCCTGTCGGAAAATATTTATTCTTTACATTCCTGTTCAACCTATCGATCCAGAGTTTATCAGCTGAAGTCAGGCTCCCGGCAATCCTGGGAAGTAATATGGTGATCCAGCGAGAGCAGGAATTCAGGCTCTGGGGTTGGGCGGATAAAGGAGAGAAAGTGTCGGTCACATTCAACAGCACGGAGCGCTCAATCCGTGCAGACAGGAACGGAAAATGGATGCTGACACTTCCTGCTATGAAGGCGGGTGGACCCTATGAAATAATTATTCAGGGGACCAATCGCATCACACTCAAAAATATCCTTTTTGGGGATGTCTGGATCTGTTCCGGGCAGTCAAATATGGGATGGCCTCTAAGCCTGTTGCCTGACAGTCTCACAGAATGTGATAAAGCCAATTTTCCCGAAATCAGGATTTTTCAGGTTCCCTGTACAGTTCAATACGCTCCTGCAGAGGATCTGCCTGACGGAAATTGGAATGAATGCAATCCGGAAACCATCCGGCAGTTCTCTGCCGCAGGATACTATTTTGGAAGAGAGTTGCACAAGGAATTGAATATCCCGATCGGACTGGTTAACAGCAGTTGTGGCGGGACCAATATAGAGATGTGGACAAGCGGGAAAGCCCTGTATACCCTGGATGAATTCGCAAACATAGCCGGGGATCTGGAAAGTTTTGATCCCGAAAACGCAACAGCATTAAAAAAGAGAGAAATTGAGGCATTACTGGATCGGCATACAGGTACTGCTCCCGGATTAGTCGGAGATAGTGCTTACTGGGCTGACCCGGAGCTTTCAATGACCGGCTGGGGCCATGTGGCACTGCCCCGGCAATGGAAGGGTACAGATCTCCGGAGTATAGAAGGGGTACTCTGGTTCAGGTATAATTTCGATCTCCCGGAAGAGGTGGCAAATCGGGGTATAACCCTTGAACTTGGACCTATAGATGACTCTGACATGACTTGGGTCAATGGCCATCTGGTTGGTCAAACAACTATGAACCAATATACGAACAGGATTTATCATGTTCCATCCGACTTGCTACGGGAAGATCAAAATGTAATTGCTATCCGGATTTCAAATACCGGGAGAGGTCGTGGATTTTACAGTTTGCCCCGGTACTTCAGGATCGTGTCAGGAGATTTTGAAATTCCGCTTGCAGATACCTGGAGGTACCGGATCAGTCCGGATGGACTCCAGGTGAAGTTCCCCGATATCATTGGACCTGATAGAAATCCGTCCCTTCTTTTTAATGGTATGATCCACCCACTTCACAATCTCTCCATCAAAGGATTTATTTGGTACCAGGGAGAAGCAAATACCATCCGTCCCACCGGATATGGTGATTTATTTCCCATGCTAATTACCGACTGGCGTCAGCATTGGGGAAAGGCTGATCTTCCCTACCTGTTTGTACAACTGCCCAATTACATGCATCCCAGGAAGCAGCCAGGGGAAAGCCACTGGGCGGAATTGAGAGAAGCCCAGGCCATGGCGCTTGATCTTCCCGCAACCGGAATGGCCGTCGCCATTGATATTGGAGAAGCGGAAAACCTACACCCGCCCAATAAACTGGAAGTCGGTAAAAGACTGGCCCTCGCAGCAATGAAAATAGCATATGGAAAAGAGCTGGTATACTCAGGCCCTCTATTCAGGAAAATGGAAATTAGCGGAAAGCATGCCATCCTGACATTCGACCATGTGGGGTCCGGTCTTGCAGCAAAAGACTGGTATGGATACCTTAAAGGCTTCACCATTGCCGGGGCGGATGGAACATTCAGATGGGCCAGGGCATTTATCAAAGACAATCAGGTTTATGTATACAATGATCTAATTAAGGATCCTGTGGCAGTCCGCTATGGGTGGGCCGACAATCCGGATGATGCGAATCTGTACAACAAGGAAGGGCTGCCTGCAGTACCGTTCAGAACTGTCCGGGCAAGTGAGGCTGTATGGAGCGGTGACTTTGATATTATTGAAATAGAATCTCCCCTGGATAACCATATCCAGAAAGCATATTTTTATAATACCAAATCAGCTGAACCAAAACCATTGATTGTAAGTTTGCATACCTGGAGCGGAGATTATACCCAGAAAGACCCACTATCTGAATTATGTCAAACGAAGGACCTGAATTATATTCATCCTGATTTCAGGGGCCCCAATCATACCCTTGAAGCTTGCTGCAGTGATCTGGTTATCAATGACATTGATGAAGCTATTTCGTATGCCATCTCCAATGCAAATGTTGACACTACACAGATTTTTGTAATTGGCGTTAGTGGGGGTGGATATGCGACTCTGTGTATGTTTATGAAATCAAAGCACCCTATCAGGAAGTTTTCAGCCTGGGCTGCAATTTCTGATCTGCCAGCGTGGTACGATCAAAGCCGCATCAGGAACAATGGATATGCAGATGACATTCTGAACTGCACTGATTCTGAAAATGGAAAACTAAACACTGAGAAGGCAAAAGAAAGGTCCCCCTTTTACTGGGAATTCCCGGCAGATAAACTTTCAGGTACTGAATTGAACATATTTGCAGGCATTTATGATGGAATCCAGGGAAGTGTCCCAATCACACATTCAATCAATTTCTATAATAAACTGCTGGCTGAACTGCATGTAACCGATCTGTCAAAGTTTGTCTCTGATGCAGAAAAGCTGGAACTCCTTGAATACCGAAGGCCCGTTCATAGTGATGGTAAAATTGCAGACAGGGATCTATGCCTGGTAAAAGAATATGGGGGTATCAAATTGATAATTTTCACAGGGAATCATGAAATGCTTCCAGAATATGCTCTGGATCTATTGCTTAACCAATAATTAGAATTATAATATATTAAAGTTTCCCAGTTCTCTAAAATGTTGATAAGTAACAAGATATAGTAGAAAAAAGCAGCACAATTGTTTTGTTAATATACTGATATAAAGTATATTAACTGTGAATCCAAACACAACAATCATGCTGCAGAGTAAAGATATCAATAAGATTGCAGAATTAAAAAACGGTTTTACCCCCAGGTGGCTTGAACCGGATTTCATTTTGAGTTCTTTGAAAAGTTTTTCGTTTTCGGCAGTTTGCAAATGCCTTGCCCCGTTAAAGCAGAGAGGGTATAGCTTTGAGTTGATCTTTTCCTGTCTGATTAGCTTGCCTTTTCTTGGTTTGAAGAGTGTTCATTCTTTTACCGGTAGTGCAATGGCTGATCACATCAAAGCCCGTAAGGATGTATTTTACCGGTTGAAGAACAACCCCACGATATGCTGGAGGATGATTTTGTGGTTGTTTAGCATGAAGTCTATCAAACTGGCAGCATCCCACAGAGAGTGTGATACTAACTCACCCCGATGCTTGGTTTTGGATGACAGTTTCCTGCTCAAGACAGGCAGATATATTGAAAAGATATCCAGGATGTTTGATCACG
>JAGLOO010000058.1 GCA_023138875.1 Bacteroidales bacterium | reverse complement strand
GTAAAAAGCCCAAGTTGGGTTAAATCCATTTTACTTTCGGTGAAGGCAAACATAAGTCCAAAACTTCCAACCAATGCACTCAGTGAAATAAAGAATGGGGAAATACCAGATGGCTTTTTGGTCGAGATGGCAGAAGTTGAATCGTCAGGTATCGACTTCATCGTAAATAAGGGTGTGACAGCAATGGCAAACCTGTTAAGTGTGGAAAGATTGGATAGTAGAGTTGCTGGCGAAATTGCCAATGATTTCTTCATGGTTAATATACAAATGAACCATTTTATTTTTCGTGTCAGTTATCTTGATGAATCGAGGGGGCTTAAACGAGAAGCATGGATTAGACCGACTAAGATATTATATCCCGCAAATTATAGTTTGCAGTACAAGAGGATTGAGAACGAACAAGAGATGTGGGAAAAAGTTGATGAAGCAGTGAAACTTCATGTCTTCAATATCGGAATAAGATTGGTGGATAATTAGCCTATTTTTTTTTTCAGATTAATAATTTCTCTTTTTACTCTCTTATTAAAACTTTTTAGATTCTTATTTATGTTGTCTGACGACAAGATTGAATTAATTCTTTTCAACGCTTTGTCTTTTTCTATTTCGCCATATTCTACGCCAAATAATAATTCTCGGCTACTGTACCAACCATAATAGTTTTCAGGATTGTTTTTAAGTGCCGACATATATGCATCCAAATCTGAATTGGTCAAGTAGGTGAATTTCTTTCGATATTGCATTTCATTGGTTAAAGTATAGGCTGGTTCAGGGATTCTATGGATAACAAATTCTGTTGTATCATTTTTAAAAAGTAAAGCGTCATTGTTTATATGTTCAATTGTTGCTGCATAATATGGCTGCTGATTTTTAGTAGAGTCATAGTAAAGAAATATTGTATCATGTTTTAAACTGTAAAATTTAGTGCTGCCGCAACCCAAAATATTAGCGGAGTACATCTCATTTTTACGAAACGATATTTCACTATACTCTTTCTGTATGACACTTGAATCAGTTATTCCAGATTCGTTGACGACCTCAACCACATCTACAAAATAATAGTTCCAGTCACCTATTAATAAATCTGAGATATTTGCTGGCTCAGGATTATTGCATGCAGCCAAAAAGATAAATGGCAAGATTATGATGATAATATTCTTCATATCTGAAGTATTGTAATTACACTGATAGCGAAGATAATAAGTATATCTGGATTCACGTAAAAAAAATCACCCCTACCAAATAAATGGTAGAGGTGAAGAAAAACTGAACGTCTGAAACACCAGTAAAATCAATAAAACTTTACTCTTTTCAGACTTGTTGGTTCATAACGAGTTCATAAAACACTGTATCTCGTTGTAAATCAACACTTGTTGGTCGGGGTGAGAAGATTCGAACTTCCGACCCCTCGCCCCCCAGACGAGTACTCTAAACCTGGCTGAGCTACACCCCGATCAAAATGTGCCTGCAAATGTAGGAATTCATTTCAAATTCTCAAAAACAGTGTGGTTCTGATTAAGGTGTCCCATCGCACAAAGCAGGAAAAAGGAGTCTTCATTTCAGAAGATACAAATATCACGTTGTTGTAACATTCATATTTGGTAGGCTTGCTGCCACCCGGATTATATACAACTGATATTTAAAGAGTTGAGGGATCGCTTATATCCTGCTTTCCAGGTTGAAATGTCACACTGATGTAACATTCAGATCTTGAAAAACGGAGAAGGGAATTTTAGAGAAAGATATCAGAGCCCAATGTTGACGGAAGCCTAATCCCTGAGTTTTAAATGAGTTGGCCCTGTGGTTCTGATCGGTGCGCATGGGATGCTGCCATCCCGTCATCATATGCAGGTTCCATCAAAACGTTGGCTGTAAGATTGTCCGGAACCTGGTTGATCCGGACAGGAATTAGGATTTGGTACTTAATTTGATCGGTAGAGAGAGATTTTTTGTAATTTAAATCCTCTTTTGGAGACTAATAACCCGAGTACAAAAAATCCGGACAAAGTGCATACAATAGATATTATATACATAAAAGAAAAAAACAATGGACCTATTCAAACCCATGGACAGTAAACCTGAAGGATCATCCACAGATCAAAAAGAACTTGAAGTATCAGAGCATGTGAAGTGCTTGATACTGGGATCCGGACCTGCAGGTTACACAGCGGCCATTTATGCGGCACGTGCCAATTTAAATCCTGTAATGTATACAGGGATGCAGCCTGGCGGACAGCTAACCACCACCACAGAAGTGGATAATTTTCCCGGATATCCTGAAGGTATTGACGGACCAAGTATGATGGGAGACCTGCAGAAGCAGGCAGAACGTTTTGGAACCCAGGTACGGTTCGGGATGGCTACAAAGGTAGATTTCGATGGAAAGGTAAAGAAGGTGGAAATTGATGAGAAGACTTTAATTGAAGCTGACACAGTTATCCTGGCCACAGGAGCGACTGCCAGATACCTCGGGCTTGAGTCAGAGGAGAGATTCAAGGGTTTTGGTGTATCTGCCTGTGCAACCTGCGATGGTTTTTTTTACAAGGATAAAGTAGTTGCGGTAGTTGGGGGGGGAGACACAGCCGCTGAAGAGGCAACCTACCTGGCAGGAATCTGTAAGAAAGTGTATTTGATCGTACGACGGGACGTACTGAGGGCTTCAAAGGCAATGCAAAAACGCGTTTTAAATTCAGAGAATATCGAAGTGCTCTGGAAACATCAGGCCAAAGAGCTGGTTGGGGACCAGGTGGTCACTGGTGTTGTGCTTTATCAGAACAAGGGAGAGGCCAACGAGGAGACCGTTAAAATTGATATTGACGGATTTTTTCTGGCCATTGGCCACACTCCCAATTCAGAGGTGTTTAAGCAATATTTGGAGACCGATGAGACCGGTTATGTGATAACCGTGCCGGGAACCAGCAAGACCAATGTACCTGGTATTTTTGCCTGTGGAGACCTGCAGGATAAGGCATACAGGCAGGCCGTTACAGCTGCGGGAACGGGCTGTATGGCGGCCCTGGATGCGGAAAGGTATCTGGGTGAATTGGAATAACTCCAGATCTTTACACAAAAAAAAAAGGCACTCAAATGAGTAGCCTTTTTTTTACTTTCAGCTTTTGATTTTGGTCTTTTACACTCGCAACGCGGAAATATCCTGGAAAGTCTCCGTCTTGTATTCTCCTGCCTGAAGTTTGGTCCGGCACTTAAGGAATGCTTTGATGGTCTCTTCCACATCGTTTAGATTGTGCATAGCAGTGGGGATCAAACGAAGAAGGATGTCTCCTTTCGGCACCACCGGATAGATAACCATGGAGCAGAAAATGTTGTAATTCTCACGCAAATCAAGGATCAGGTTGGTTGCCTCTATAATGCCTCCACTCATGTAAACCGGAGTTACCGGGGATTCAGTAGCCCCAATATCAAAACCGGCGTTTTTCAAACCAGACTGCAATGCATTGACCACATCCCAGAGGTTTTCTCTCAGTTCAGGCATGGATTTAAGCATTTCCAGTCGTTTCAATGCACCGATCACCATTGGCATGGGCAGAGATTTGGCATAGGTCTGGGAACGCATGTTGTATCGCAGGAAATCAACCACATCCTTATCACTGGCAATAAAAGCACCAATCCCTGCCATGGATTTGGCAAAAGTGGAGAAATAGAGGTCAATCTTGTCCTGTACACCGAAATGCTCTCCCGATCCCATTCCGGTTGCACCCATGGTTCCAAACCCATGTGCATCATCTACCAGCAATCTGAAATCATATTTATCCTTAAGATCGCATACAGCCTTCAGGTTACCCAGGTCTCCAGCCATTCCAAACACACCTTCTGTGATAACCAGGATACCACCTCCCTGCTGGTCAGCCCTTTTGACGGCGCGTTCCAATTGCTTCTCGAGGTTTTCCATATTGTTGTGAGGAAATACAAAACGCTTGGCCAGAGACATTCTCATACCATCAAGAATACACGCATGTGATTCTGAATCGTATACAATCACGTCGTTGCGGGTGGTAAGAGCATCAATAATCGATGACATTCCCTGGTATCCATAGTTCAACAGGAACGCATCCTCCTTTTGTACAAAAGAAGCCAGGGCCTCCTCAAGTTCTTCATGCTTTCGGGTCTGGCCGGACATCATCCTGGCTCCCATCGGATATGCCATTCCATATTCAGCTGCAGCTGCAGCATCAACTTTTCTGACTTCGGGGTGATTTCCAAGACCAAGGTAGTTATTGAGACTCCAGGTCAGTACCTTCTTGCCACGGAATTTCATATGGGCTGATATTTCTCCCTCAAGTTTGGGAAATGCAAAGTATCCATGTCCCGCCTTCTGGTATTGCCCAATGGGACCTCTATTCTTGGTAATTCTTTCAAAAATGTCCACGGAATATAGTTTTAGTTATTATTGGCTGCAAATTTAGTTTTTTTTTAACGGTCAGCAAAGAATGGGTCATTGATCTCAGCTGCGGATACGGATCGAATCTCAAAAATCTCCCTGCGGCCGAGTTCCAGCCAGTACTTCAGTGCGAGTTCACGAATGTATGTCCAGTATTCAGGCGAATCAAGCCCATACTGCCGAACCCCTTTCTGCACTTCCTTCCGGATCTCATCTCTTATGGCTTTCCTGACACGGATCTCGATGTGGGTGTTTTTAAAGGTAAAGATGGCCGAGGGAATGGGATCTGAGTTTCTGACCGTGATGGTTCCATGTCCCAGCGTTGCCCCGGTGCTGGCTTGCAGTCCGTCGTTCATACAGCTGACCGGGGGAGAGCTGCCGGCCAGTGATTCAATGGTGAGTTCGTCAATTCCAACGTTGAAGTACTCCCTAGCTCTCAATCCCATTTTGGCTCCGATGATGGAATAGATACCCAGGTGTTCGTGGAACTCGTTGGTCAGGACCACCACCTTCCATTCTTTCAGACCGTGGTGTTCGATGATCCGGTCTGACAGGGCTGCCACATCCTCCTCAAAAAATCCGGAATGGATAGGAAATCGACTGAATATGATGCTTTTATCCTCCCTGTTGCTATCCAGTATCTCAAGCATAACCACCTGGAAATTCACCGATCCATTCGCTATGGCTTCACTCCTTTCCGGGTTTTTTCCAATTTTACGGGCCATAAAAAACTCCGGATATAACAGGAACAGGGGAATGCAATCATCACCCAGGTGGGTGCCCATATAATGGTTCAGAAGGGCTGCTGCCTCTTTCCTGTACAGGTCAAAGATGGCGCTGCCATATTGAGATTTCAGGGTGTCAAGTGACAGCACGAATGCTGCAGGTTCCCGGATCAGACTGCCTCCTGCACTGACCTGGTCTATCTGGAGCGCGGATCTTTTGATTGCACTGGCAGCACCGGGGTCCATTTTGTGGTTATACCAATCCTTTTCCGTTGTTCCATTGTACCAACTCACTTTACGAATTTGTTTTTCCAGGGCCGGCAGTTCCCGGATCGCTTCCGCAAGATTAGTAAGTGGACCGAGCGCTATAAAGTCCACCGGCATCTCCTCCAGTTCGATGGATTGAACGATCAACCGGGTTGCGGGAGGGAAGGTTTCCTCGATGTAACTTTGTTTTTCCCCCCAGTCGAAATTCCCGGCAATCTGAAATGCTCCGGGAGGCTGATCCGGTTTTTCCGGATTATTTCCCCCGATACCCACCGGGATGCCTTCATGTCCGAAACGTTTCAACAGTGAGGATACCCGGATAGCCGTCTTTTCGGGGGGGAGGATCCCGTCAACAGCCGTGATGGCAATTACCTCGATTTCAGGTGTGGCCAGCATCATGCAAATGGCACGGAAATCATCGATGCCACCGTCCGTATCGATGATCACATGATACCTGGCCTTGTAATGGGAAAAGGCTGAATTCATGATCATCAGTCCGAGGATCAACACAATCGTTTTTTTCATCAGTTCTGGTTTAGATCCGTCTGTTTTTAGTCTTTAACCAGTTTCAGATTCAAACCGGCAAACACTGTGGTACCCGGCATGGGATACCCGTGATTGATCTGGTATTGCTGGTTAAACAGGTTGTTGGCGTACACATATACATTCATGAATTTCGTTGCCTGGTATCCCACGCGGAGTCCCATGATGTGATAGGAATCTTCAATCACCTCAACACCTTGCCCGGTTTCATTATAGAGGTTAAAAATGTTTTGAAGTTTTAGGGTGAATTTAAGTTTTTGATACCGGTAATTCCCTGAAAGAAAAAGGTTATGTTCCGGGGTGGCAGGGAGGGGCTTCACCATGTTGATGTAAGTATAGTTGGCATGGAGCTTCAGTCCATCAGCGGGACGGTAGTTACATGAAAATTCCACGCCCTTGTTATTAAAGCTGCCTGTATTTTTATACTGGGGTGGTGGTGGCGGAAAAGGTGGAACCATGACAATGATATTTTTCCCGTCACTAATGAAACCTACCAGCTCAGTATTCATTTTGCCTTTCATCCAGTGCTGGGTCCATCCCACCTCGTAATTAACCATACGTTCCGGATACAGGATTTCATTGGCCGGGGGAAAGAGGTATAATTCCCTGATGGAAGGAGGTCGGTATCCTTTTGAAACCGAACCCTTCAGTGTGGTCCCGGAGGAAAGGTGCCAGGAGAGACCTGTCTGCGGGATCCATTCATTGCCATAGGTAGTGTTCATCTCATACCGTAATCCGGCGTTCAGTACCAGATCCCGGAAAAGAATCTGCTGAACGGAAGTATATACAGCAGTATTCGACATGTTCATCAAGGTGTTGTTGTAGGGGGAAAGCTCAAACCGGGGGGGCATGATAACATTCCCTTCATCATCACGCAACACCGTGGAGATCGGGCTTCCCTTTCCACCATATTTCATGTGGTCAAGTCCCAGCGTAATGGTATTTCCCGGTAGGAGTTTCATTCCCTGGTAGAGCATGGCACCCGCCATGTGGTCATTTGAGACCCACCCGTCTGAGATCCTGTGCTCCCCGAAATTGTAATACATTTTGAGTGCACCTTCCAGCCTTTCATGATTATTCTCAAACGAAATTGCGGTTTTCCCGCGGAGAATATCGATGCGGTCTCCCGCTACGCCGTTGACCGGACCCGGATCGGCAGTCTCATAACCGGCCAGGCTGAAATCAGCGAATATTTTCAGGTGTTTGTTGAACTGGTACCCGGTTTTCACATAACCGTTTGTGATCTTGAAATCGGCGCTGTCCCGGTGACCATCAGTCCGGTCATGGTTAAAAGATGTAAACACATTAAATTTCTTTTTCTTATATCCCAGGCTGGCCATGTATTTCTGGGTGTTGTACGAACCGTACTGCAGGCGGGCATTGGCTTCGATTCCATCCTTTTTCTGTTTTTTAGTGATGATGTTAATCACACCACCGAAGGCATTCGAACCGTAAAGGATGGAACCAGGTCCCCTGATCACCTCGATCCTTTCGGCATCAGAGGTGACATATGCATCCGGCAGGTGATGCCCCATGAGTCCCATGAATTGTGGGTGACCGTCGATCAGGATCAGCACTTGTGTGGTCGGGTTTCCTCCCAGTCCCCGCATATTGATCTGTCCCGCAGCCCCTCCCGCAACGCCAAAACCGGTCACGCCTCTTTCCGTTACAAACAATCCCGGGATCTGCTCACTCAATACAGGTAACAGGGCCGATTCGGTCGTTTGCCCCAGTTCTTCCCGGGAGACAAGTGAAACGCTAAAGGGAATGTTTTTGCGGGAAACTTCTACCTTGGAACCGGTGATAACTACTTCCTCAATGGCCAGGGTATCTTCGGTCAATCCCTGCGACCATCCCATCTGGCATAAAGAGAGAAGGATAAGTGTTGTTGTTGAAGTTTTTTTAAACATGAGTGATGTGTAAAATAGAGGTAACACTAATTTTATAAACGTGACACAATATACGCATTCAGTTATAAATTCAAAAGGAACCGGAGAAAAGAATCAAACAAAATAAGCCTGGGCCCATGTATAAGAAATATGGACTCATTCTCAGTTTTTTATATGCATTGACCCTGGTAATTGATTGGGATAGGGTGCCTTCAGGAATGAGATCTTCCAAGAAGGCCTGCCTGGCTCTATTGTCGATATTTACTTGCTTCAGCACATAAAGCAGTGAAACAATTTAAATCTCTCCCGCAATAAAATGGAATGATTTTTGTTTCATAGGTATTGTCAATATTCATTTAAATGTTCATATTCGTTTTATTATTAACTCAATAATTGTAATTTTGCGCAATGTTTAAAAACAGGGCTTTCGTTGGTGTCGTTATTGCAGGAATTGCAATGATCCTCAGTGGGTGTGGAGAATATGAAAAATTACTGAAGAGCAGGGATTATCAGAAGAAGTATGAAACCGGAGTCACTATGTACGAAGAAGGTACATATGTGAAGGCAGCAACTCTGTTCGACCAGGTGGCCAATATATACCGGGGTACGATCAAGGCCGATACTGTAAAGTATTACCAGGCAAAGAGTTATTACGGCCAGAGGGACTATATGATGGCCGGACACTATTTCAGTGAACTCTCTGCCACCTATCCAAACAGTAATTTCCTTGAGGAAGCTGATTTCATGACCGCTTATTGTTACTATAAGCAGTCGCCACGTCCGGAACTGGACCAGGACAACACCTACAAGACCATTACAGCCTTGCAGATGTTCATGGTAAAGTACCCCAATTCAGAAAGATTGAGCGAGTGCCAGCAGATCATTGTTGAAATGAGTGATAAACTGGTAGAGAAATCATACATCAGTGCAAAACTTTACTATGATCTGGGTTATTATAAGTCGGCCATTCTTGCATTGCGCAACAGCCTGATGAATTATCCTGAAACCAGGTATAGGGAAGAACTGATGTTTTTAATTCTCAAGTCTTCATACCTGCTTGCCGATAAAAGCATCCCCAGTAAGCAAAGGGAGCGTTTCCAGGCAGCACTGGATGAATATTACAGTTTCATTGGAGAATTTCCCGATGGCATCTTTTCAAAGGAAGCAACGCGGATCTATGAATCTTCAAATAAATTTTTAGCAGATAACAATAACGAATCATAATCAATGGATTACAAAAAAACCAAAGCGCCACAGACTACGGTAACACGGGATTTGAATGACCTGGATGGGGAAACCGACAACATTTATCAAACAGTGGTGATAGTCTCACAAAGGGCCAACCAGATCAGTGTGGAAATGAAGTTGGAACTCAACAGGAAGCTTGAAGAATTTGCATCCTATACCGACAATCTCGAAGAAGTCTTTGAAAATCCCGAGCAGATTGAGATTTCAAAATTTTTCGAGCGGTTGCCCAAGCCTTCTCTTATTTCGCTGCAGGAATTAACCGAAGACCAGATATATTTCAGGATCAACGAAACACCTGAAATAGAACAACAGTAGTCATTTCTTCCTGATGGAGATCACAGGAAAACGTATTATTCTTGGAGTAACCGGTAGCATAGCCGCCTATAAGGCTGTTTATTTGCTCAGACTCCTGATCAAAGAAGGGGCCGATGTACAGGTGATCATGACTCCTTTTGCAAGGGAATTTGTAGGGCCTGTTACCTTCTCCACGCTTTCCGGTAAACCGGTACGTTCAGAATTCTTCAGATCAGAGGGAGGTGACTGGAACAGCCATGTGGATATGGGCGTTTCATCGGACCTGATGATCATAGCGCCGGTTACTGCTGCAACATTGGGTAAGATGGCCAATGGTGTAGCTGACAATCTTCTCATTACTACCTATTTATCGGCCAGATGTCCGGTTGTTGTTGCTCCTGCAATGGATATGGACATGTATCAACATCCGTCCACACAACGAAATCTTGAGGTATTAACCGGATATGGGAACCATGTTATTGAACCCGTCCAGGGAGAACTTGCCAGTGGATTGGAAGGCAGGGGGAGAATGGAAGAACCCGAGGAAATCATACGGTTCATCAGGCTGCTCGACAGGCAGCCTTCAAAAAAAAAACTTCTGAATAAACAGGTCCTTATAACTGCGGGACCCACACACGAAAGCATCGATCCTGTGCGTTATATTGGCAACCACTCTTCCGGGAAGATGGGGTATGCCATTGCTGAAGCATTTGCAGTTGAAGGAGCCAGTGTATACCTTGTATCAGGACCGGTTGATGTAAAAATCCGGGTGCAGGGAGTGGAGATCATTGATGTTACTTCTGCAGCTGAAATGCATGAAGCATGTAAGGAGTTGATTGACAGTGTGGATATTGCTGTTTTTAATGCAGCTGTTGCTGACTTTACACCCGTCGATGTTTCTCTGCAAAAGGTAAAGCGGGGCGGAGAAGAGTGGAACATTCGGCTTAAACCCACCCGCGATATAGCAGCAGAGATGGGGAAGCTGAAACAAACCGGACAATTCTTTGTGGGTTTTGCCCTGGAGACCGATAATGAACTGGAACATGCAAGGTCAAAGCTAGCAAAGAAAAACCTGGACCTGATCGTGCTCAATTCTTTGCAGCAGAAAGGAGCCGGATTTGGAACAGACACCAACAGGGTAACAATGATTGATAGCTCCGGGAATACGAATGAATATGGACTGAAGCCTAAAAGCCAGGTGGCTGCTGACCTGGTGGATCGGGTGGTAAAGATGATAGAAAATGCGTAAATCAATCTTTATATTTTTCATGTTACTGGCGTCGTTTTCCTTGTATAGCCAGGAGCTGAGATGCAATGTGCAGATCGTTAGCCAGCAAATTCAGGGAACCAATAAACAGGTATTCCAGACTCTCCAGAATGCCATATACGAGTTTATGAACAACCATGTATGGACCGACCATGTGTATACCATGGAAGAGCGGATTGAATGTAACCTGATGTTCAATATTACCGACCAGCCATCTGCGGATGAGTTTAAGGGGACCCTCCAGATCCAGGCCAGAAGACCCGTTTACAATAGCAATTACAATACGGTTACACTAAACTTTGCTGATAATGATATCCATTTCAGGTACGTGGAGTTCTCTCCGCTTGAATTCGATCTCAATTCACATATGTCGAACCTGACCTCCATTCTGGCCTTTTATGCTTATTATATCCTGGGTCTGGATTATGATACCTTCTCACTGTTCGGTGGCAGTCTCTATTTTTCCAATGCTGAAAGAATTGTATTGAACGCACAGAATGCGCCGGAAGGTGGCTGGAAGCCGCTGGATGACATGGCCCACAAAAGCAGGTACTGGTTGGTGAAAGATATGCTCGATGTCGATTATGAGCCGGTACGTGAGTTTAATTATCGTTATCACAGACTGGGCCTGGACCTGATGGATGAGAAGGTAGCGGAAGGAAGGGCCGAAATCACCAACAGCCTGGAGTTGATCCAGAAGGTTTTCAGGAAACGCCCTGATCCTTACATGTACCTTTTAAGACTGGTGTTTGATGCCAAGGTGGACGAACTGGTCAATGTGTACTCCGAATCCTATCCGGAAGAGAGGAACCGTGCACATACCATTTTAATTGAAGTGGATAAAACGCACACGAATAAATACAAAGCCATACTGGAGCAAACTATGTAGGCTGGCCCCATATGATTCAGTCCCTTTACATTAAGAATTATGTGCTGATTGACGAACTGGAGATGCAGTTTTCCGAAGGCTTTACCACAATCACAGGTGAGACCGGTGCAGGAAAATCGATCCTCATGGGTGCATTGTCTCTTATCCTTGGACAGCGCGTAGATACGTCAGTGCTTAAACTGAAAGATTCCAAGTGTATTGTAGAAGGCACCTTTAAACCCGGAGATGCAGTTCGGAAGGTTTTCGAATCAAACGATATAGATTTTGAACCTGTCTCCACCCTCCGGAGGGAGATTGCCCCTGGGGGTAAATCACGTGCATTTATAAATGACACCCCGGTAAATCTTCCATTGTTGAAGGAAATAGGGACCCGGCTGGTGGATATCCATTCCCAGCATCAGAACCTGCAATTGAATGATCATCTCTACCAGCTGGAGGTGATCGATTATTTAGCTGTAACAGGTAAAGAGCTGGCCGAATACCGGGCAGCTTATTCTGCATACGGGAGTGTTTGTCAGGAACTGGACAGGGTGAAAGATGAGATATCGAAACTGAAGGAAGACCTGGATTACATGCAATTCCAGTTTAATGAACTTCATGCTTCCAATCTGAAGGATGGTGAACTGGAAGCACTGGAGGGCGACCTCCAGCGGGCAGAACATGCAGAAGAGATCCGGAATGCACTGTTCCAGTCAGCCGGCTTACTATCCCGTGAATCCACCGGTATCCTTGATCAGTTGAAAGAGTCACAGGCACAGCTGCAAAAAATCTCAGAATTCTTCACCCCTTCAAAGGAGTTGGCTCAACGGATGGATTTGGCCTATATTGAATTGAAGGATCTTTCGGCTGAGGTGGAGGCCCAGGCGGAAAAATCTGATCCGGAACCCGGAATACTTGAGCACCTTCAGGAAAGGATTAACCTTCTTTTCAGCCTGATGCAGAAGCACAGGGTAAAGGACCTGGAAGATTTGATTGCCATCAGGGATCAACTGCAACAGAAGATCGACGACCTGACATTTTCTGATGAAAAGATCAATGAGCTGGAAAAGGAAAAAACAGGATTGCTGGGTGTAATGGAGCGTTTGTCAGTGATCATGCACAGGAAACGGGCCACAGCCGGCAAGGAGATGCAGAATAGGGTAGAGTTGCAACTCAGGCAACTGGGAATTCCCAATGCCAGATTCAAGGTGGTGATAGAGAAGAAAGATGATTATGACCTCTATGGTTCGGATGATATCAGGTTCCTGTTCTCGGCTAATAAACAGGGATCCCTCGAGGAGATATCGAAGGTGGCTTCTGGTGGTGAAGTTTCCAGGCTGATGCTCTGTATCAAATACCTGGTATCTGACCGGAAGGGATTACCTACCCTGATTTTTGATGAAATAGATGCGGGGGTGAGTGGAGAGATCGCTGATAAAGTAGGCGGGATAATGGATCAACTGGCCGGAGGCCGACAGGTCATGGCCATTACACATCTGCCACAGGTTGCATCCCGGGGGTCGGACCATTTTACTGTATATAAGGAGGATACAGAGGATGCCACCTATACCAGGATCAGAAAACTCGAACAGGCTGAACGCGTGACAGAAATTGCTAAAATGCTGTCAGGAGAAGAAGTCACGGATGCTGCCCTCTCCAATGCCCGTGTTCTGCTGAGGGTTTAATCACTATCGTACAATCTGAGATTTAGTTTGTTAATAGGGCAGAAAACTAACAGTTCAAATGCTTTCACAATGGCTTACAATCTACTCAAAGGGAAAAAAGGGATTATTTTTGGCGCACTGAATGATCAGTCCATCGCCTGGAAGGTGGCTGAGAAGGCCCATGAAGAGGGCGCTGAAATTGTATTAACAAATGCACCTATTGCCCTGCGTATGGGCACAATTAACGAACTGGCAGAAAGGATAAATGCTGAGGTTGTTTCTGCAGATGCCACCAGCCTTGAGGATCTTGAGAACCTGATGAAAAAATCCATGGAGATACTGGGAGGCAAGGTGGATTTTATCCTCCACTCGATCGGTATGTCACCTAATGTCAGGAAAGGGATAGATTATGACGCTCTTAACTACGATTACTACCACAAGACACTGGATGTATCAGCTTTCTCTCTCCATAAAGTTTTGAGTACGGCCAGAAAGATGGATGCCATCAAAGAATGGGGATCTATTGTGGCATTATCCTATGTGGCAGCTCAGAGAACCTTTGCCGGATACAATGATATGGCCGATGCCAAAGCCATTCTGGAGTCCATTGCGCGTAGTTTTGGCTATATGTATGGACGCGAGAAACGCATTCGCATTAACACAGTATCCCAATCACCCACTCCCACTACTGCAGGAAGTGGGGTAAAAGGATTCGACAAGCTGGAGGATTTTTCCGACCGGATGTCTCCCCTGGGCAATGCCACCGCCGATGACTGCGCAAATTATTGTATCACTCTCTTTTCTGATCTGACCCGAAAAGTAACCATGCAGAATCTCTTCCACGATGGTGGTTTCTCCAGTATGGGTATGAGCCTGCGTGCCATTGAACAATACGAGAAGAGCTTCCGGGATTGCCCGTAGTAAGCAGGAAAGCTATAAGCTTCGGGCTTTTGACTTTTTAACTATCTTGCGGAATCACAATTCTGTAAGCGTCATGGGAGTTCTTATTATTCTACTCTATTTTTTCTTTCCTGCAGTTATTCTTTTTTTTAGTACACGGTATTCGATCATCAATAAGATCGGAGTTGTGGTGATCTGTTATTTGGGGGGACTTATCCTGGGTAATGTGAACATTGTTCCGGAATCGATTTCGGGTCTCCAGAGCGATTTAATGGGAGTTTCTATCCTTCTCGGCATTCCCCTGGTGTTATTTTCAGAAAATGTATTGAAGTGGGTGGAAATGGCCAGGTATACATTCATCTCATTGCTACTCGGAGTGGCATCTGTGGTGGTACTTGTATTTATCGGATATTTCATTTTCAGGGAAAGGATTCCGGAGATATGGAAAGTATCGGGAATGATGATAGGGGTGTATACAGGTGGCACTCCCAACCTGGCTGCCATTGCACGGGGATTGAATGTGGATGAGGACCTGTATATCCTGACCCATACCGTAGAACTGGTCATCGGAGCCTTTGTCCTGCTGTTTCTCATTACAGGTGCCAAGCCTCTCTTCTCCCTGTTTATGAAACCATATAAATCCGATGGCCAATCCGGTCAAATTGACCTGGACGTAAGTGATTTTGAGTCGTATGATGGTTTTTTCAGCAGGTCAAGTGTGCCTGGAATTCTGAAAGCCTTTGGGGTATCCCTGGTGATTTTCGGTCTGGGTTATGGTCTCACTTTCTTTTTTAAAGGGGAGGCAAAAGATACAGCCGCAATCCTTACAGTGACCACGCTGGGAATCCTTGCTTCACTGGTACCGGGAATCAACAGGATTAAAAGATCTTTCCAGCTGGGGATGTATTTCATCTACATGTTCTGTGTGATCGTAGCTTCAAAAGCCGATATGGCAGCACTGTTCAATCCTGATTCGATGGACCTGCTGGTAAATATGTTCCTTTTTATATTGCTGGTGATTGTAGGTTCACTGCTTTTGCACGCGTTGTTGTCCTGGATTTTCGGGATCAGCGTGGATGAATATATCATGACCTCCACGGCCCTGTCCAACTCACCCCCTTTCGTCCCTGTGGTAGCAGCAGCACTGCGCAATAAAGAGGTAGTAGTGCCGGGCATGATCATTGGTGTGATCGGTTATGCCATAGGGAATTACCTGGGGGTGGCCATTGCATACCTCCTGAAATAAGTTTGCTCTAAAACATTAAGCAGGGAGGCTACATTTTCATATCTTCGCAGTATGAGATTGGTACTCAAGAATATTGCCCGGTTGCTGATGATCGAAGATGAACCTAAGGCAAAGGTAGCCGGTTCCGACATGCAGCGGGTCAACAGCTTAGAAGATGCCTGGCTTGTTATCGAGGATGGTAAGATTGCTTGTTTTGGAGAGGGTGAGGTGATCCCCTTTCGGGATGATGAAGTGGTTGACTGCAAGCGTGGTATGGTTATGCCAGCATTCTGTGATTCGCATACCCACCTTGTCTACGCAGGCAGCAGGGAAAAGGAGTATGAAGATAAGATTCGCGGATTGAGTTACGAGGAAATTGCAAAGCGGGGTGGGGGAATTCTGAATTCGGCAGCATTGCTGTCAGAGACATCTGAAGCACAACTTTTTGAACACTCCCTTCCAAGGACTCATGAGATCATCCGATCAGGTACCGGGGCCGTGGAGATAAAGAGCGGTTACGGATTGAATACAAGGGATGAGTTGAAGATGCTCAGGGTAATTAAACGGCTGGATGAGGAAACTCAACTGACCATCAAAGCCACATTCCTGGGAGCACATGCACTGCCACGGGAATTCAAGTCAAATCCGGACGGTTATGTGAACCTGGTCATTAATGAGATGATCCCTGCTGTAGCCGAAGAGGAACTTGCAGCCTATATTGATGTGTTTTGTGACCGCGGATTCTTTACCGTTGATCAGACCGGGCGTATCCTTGAAGCTGGTAAGAAATTCGGACTGGTGCCAAAGATCCATGCCAATGAACTTGATTATTCAGGCGGGATCCAGGTGGGGGTCAGGCATGGAGCACTATCGGTGGATCACCTTGAGTTTGTTGGAGAGGATGAGCTGGCTGTGCTAAAGAACAGCAATACCATGCCTACCATACTTCCCGGGGCATCCCTTTTCCTGGGACTCTCCTACGCACCGGTGCGCACAATGATCGACGCAGGATTGCCTGTGGCCCTGGCATCCGATTATAATCCGGGTTCGTCCCCTTCCGGCAATATGGAATTGATCATGTCTTTGGGGATCATGCAACTGAAAATGTTGCCGTTTGAGGTGCTGAATGCTGTTACTTTGAACGGGGCCTGTGCAATGGGTATTGAAAAAACACATGGTACCATTACACCAGGAAAAGTAGCCAGCCTGATCATCACCAGGCCCATGCCCAGTTTTGGCTTCATGCCTTACGCATATGGTACAAGCCTGATCGATAAAGTCATTATAAACGGAAAAATCCAATAAATAGAGATGAACCAGATTATTGAATGTGTCCCTAATTTCAGCGAGGGACAGGATATGAAGATCATCAAGCAGATTACAGACCAGATCGGGACGGTGGAGGGAGTAAAGCTGCTGGATGTGGATCCGGGGAAAGCCACAAACAGAACGGTGGTTACCTTTGTGGGTGAACCGGAAGCTGTGGTTGAAGCCGCACTCCTTGCCGTTAAGAAAGCTTCTGAGATTATTGATATGACCAAACATAAAGGCGAGCATCCCAGGTTTGGAGCCACCGATGTTTGTCCGCTGGTACCGGTTTCCGGAATATCCATGGAGGAAACGGTGGAATATGCCCATAAACTTGCGGAAAGGATAGGAGATGAAATCGGGATCCCTGTTTATTGTTATGAGAATGCGGCCCTGACCGGGGAGCGCCGGAACCTGGCCAATGTAAGATCAGGGGAGTATGAAGGACTGAAAGAAAAACTGGCAAATCCCGCATGGAAGCCGGATTTCGGACCGGCTGAATTTGTTTCACGTACCGGCGCCATTGCAGTGGGTGCCAGGGATTTCCTGGTGGCATATAACATCAACCTGAATACCACTTCCACCCGGCGTGCCAATGCCATCGCCTTTGATGTTCGCGAACGGGGCAGGGCAAAACGGGAAGGGCATCCATTGACCGGAAAGATCGTGAAAAATGAGCAGGGGAATCCGGTAATGATCCCGGGAACATTGAAAGCTGTAAAAGCCATTGGATGGTTCATCGAAGAGTATGGAGTTGCACAGATATCCATGAACCTGACCAATATTGCCGTTACCCCCGTGCACATCGCTTTTGATGAAGTCTGCAACAATGCTAATGCCAGGGGGATCAGGGTAACCGGTTCAGAACTGGTGGGTCTTGTACCCCTGAATGCCATGCTTGAGGCGGGCAGGTATTTCCTTAGAAAACAGAAAATGTCCACCGGGGTATCGGCTAAGGAACTGATCAGGATTGCAGTCAAATCAATGGGATTGGATGAACTGGGGCCTTTCAATCCGGATGAAAAGATCATTGAATACCAGCTCAGCAATACGGATAAAAAGCAACTGATTGATTTATCACTTCAGGATTTTATGGATGAGACTGCATCGGAGTCACCGGCACCCGGTGGTGGATCGGTCAGTGCATACATGGGGTCCCTGGGTGCAGCCCTGGCCACCATGGTGGCCAACCTTTCCTCCCATAAACGAGGGTGGGATGACCGCTGGGAGGAGTTTTCGGACTGGGCGGAAAGAGGAAAGGTGATCCAGAATAAACTGTTGAACCTGGTAGATGAAGATACCCAGGCATTTAATGCGATTATGGCAGCATTCGGATTGCCCAAAAAATCAAAAGAAGAACAGGAGGCCAGGCAAAAGTCCATTGAATTGGCCACCATTCATGCCATTCGGGTTCCGTTTGAGGTAATGAAGACTGCATATGAAGGATTTGAAGTTGCCGAAGCCATGGCAACAAAGGGAAATCCCAATAGTGTATCTGATGCCGGAGTGGGGGCACTCGCTCTGCATGCATGTATTGAAGGAGCCTGGCTGAATGTGAAGATCAATGCGGCAGAGTTGCAGGAGAATCCACAGATTCAGGAAATACTCACCGAAGGGAAAGAACTGGTCCGGAATTCAGAATCGGATAAAAACCGGATTGTTGATTATGTAAATATGCAGATCAGTCAATAATAATTGCACCCTTCAGGCGTTTATGGTATTATATAAAATGCTAAATTCGCCCGTTATGAAGCGACTGATTTTTTTTATAACACTGGCAGGAGTGGTGATGATCTCGAAAGCGCAGGAGCGTTTAATCAGCGAGGAATCATTTAATCAGCGTCGCATCACTATCCAGTCAATTCCACCCGATCAGGAAAAAATAAGGGCAGTCCGGATGGCCGATAGTTTGAACCAGCCTTCTCGCCTGATTTATTCTGATGGTAGTGTGAAGGAGATCAGGAGGCTGAATCCCAACGGAAATCCGGAGTACCTGACCACCCTGAACAGCAATGCAGCAAAAACGCTTTCCACCAATAAAGTATGGCTCAATGGTGGGGCGGGATATGAACTCTCCGGAGATGGTATTGTTGTTGGGATCTGGGATGGAGGTATATACCGAAGTACACATGTGGAGTATGAAGACCGTGCACGGGTTATCGATGCATACGCTGATGTAATCGGCCATGCCACACATGTGGGAGGTACCATAGGTGCTGTTGGAATTGACAGCAAAGCCAGGGGCATGGCCAATGAGTCTGTTATGGAGGGGTATGACTGGGACAATGACCTCCGGGAGATGGATGCTGCTGCAAAGGAAGGTCTGTTGCTTTCAAACCACTCATACGGATTTGTTATAGGCTGGGACTACAACATCGATGAGGAGCGCTGGGAATGGTATGGAGATGTGGATATAAGCGAGGAGGAGGATTACATGTTCGGTTTCTACCACCAGGAAGCGCAGGAGTATGATCGCATTGCTTACAATAACCCCTATTATCTAATCGTCAAATCCGCGGGAAATGACAGGGGAGAGGGTCTTGCTCCCGGTGCCGAGCATTATGTGTGGGAGAATGGTGATTGGGTGGTTTCTACTCAGACCAGGGATAAGGATGGGGGTGATGATGGATTCGAATCATTGGGCCCTGTCAGCACTGCAAAAAACATCCTTTCAGTAGGGGCAATCAGCGATATGCCCAATGGATATATAAAGCCGGGAAATGTGATGATCACAAGTTTTTCTGCTTTTGGTCCCACCGACGATGGGAGGATCAAACCCGATGTGGTAGGCAATGGTGAGAGCCTGTATTCCACCTACTCCGGCAGTGATACAGATTATCGGAACAGTTCCGGTACCTCCATGTCAGCTCCCAACGTGACCGGTTCAATGGCACTGTTACAGGAGCATTATTTTACCTCTCATGAGGTTTACATGAAATCCGCTTCGTTGAAAGGACTGGTGCTGCATACTGCCGATGATGCTGGTAATGCGGGTCCCGATTATTCGTACGGTTGGGGGGTCATGAATTCGCTCAGCGCAGTAAGGATCATTGATAATACCGACTTTCAACAAATACAGGAACGATCACTGGTTACGGGTGAAGAGATTCGGATCAGGTTGTTTGCCGGAGGTTCGAAGCCGATTAGAACTACCATTTGCTGGACCGATCTGCCCGGAAGTGTTCCGGAAGCTCAGCTTAATCCCACCAGTCGTATCCTTGTCAATGATTTGGATATGAGGATTGTAAGGGAGGTGGATGGTCATGAGTTTAAACCTTTTATACTGGATCCCATTCAACCCGGCAACGCGGCAACCACCGGTGACAATATATTGGACAATGTGGAGCAGGTATACATCGAAAATCCGGAAAAGGGTTTTTACGAGATCGTCATCAGACACAAGGACAACCTGTCGGGTGGTAAACAGGATTTCTCCCTGCTAATATCCGGACTCGCCGATGAGTTTTTCGCTTCGGATTCAACCACCCTTACCGACAACAATGGTTCATTTTTGCTGACATCGGCCGATGAATATATTCCGGATATGGAGGCATACTGGTTAATACAACCTGAAAACGAGCAATCCATATCACTCTATTTCGACTTTTTTGCCACCGAACAGGATGCTGATGTTCTCAGGGTTTACGATGGAGATGATTCATCGGCTTCGCTCCTGGCTGAATTTTCGGGTCAGCTTCAGGAAGGTGATACCACCTTGATCTCCTCGGGAGATGCGTTGTTTGTCAGTTTTAGTTCGGATCAGCAGAACCAGGACAGGGGATTCAATGTCATCTATTGCACCACAGCGCCAGAAGATTCTTTTGCCATTGAAGGGGAGGGATATCCCTGCACTGGCAGTTCCGAACTGTATGTTGTATCCGGACAGGCAGGCACTTTTTATAACTGGATGCCGCCTTCCGGCTGGGATATCGAGGTGAAGGAGAACAATATTGCCAGTCTGATAATCGGTGCGGAGAATGGCCACCTTGACGTAATTCCCTACAACAGATGTGGTGAATCCTCTGTGTCAGTCCTACTCATTCAGCCCCTATCCTCAGCTCCCACCTTGAGCTTCTTCATTGGAGACACAGTGTTGTGTGTGGGAGAGCCAGGTGCAATCAGTGTGGATGAACAGCCAGGTGCAACCTATGAATGGACCCTTCCAAGGGACTGGCTTGGAACCAGTGAAACCCATGAGATCACTTTTATTCCTTCTGTTGTGCAGGGTAGCATTGTTGTGAATGCAAGAAACGCATGTGATTATGGAGATACCCTGGATATACCCATATTGGTGAAAACCATTCCTGATGAGGCAAGTATAAAATCAGAATCGGATAAAATATGTCAGAATTCCATCCAGTTGTTCCATGTCGATCCTGTGGAGGGTCAATATTATAGCTGGAGTGTTGATCCGGACTGGATAATTATGGGGGGTGATCAGAACGATACGGTTTATATACAGGTTGGTGAAGAGTCAAATTACCTATTCATAAAAGTGGTGAATGAATGCGGATTCAGGAATTCTAACAAGTTTTTTCTCACATCACCACAACCGGAAAACCCGGTATTGAAGATTACATCCAGTGAGTATGATGATTATAAATCGCTGGAAGTGCAGAATGCCACTTCCTTTAATTCCATTCAATGGTATCTGAACAATGCAATCATCAACAGCAGTAATGCATTGAAAACCAGATACATTGCCTACTTGCCGGGAGTATACACCGTGAAAGTAATGAACAGGGATGGGTGTGAATTGTTGCAGGACATTGAAGATGGTATCGAAATATCCGGACAGCCGTATGCAGCCTATGCTGGTCCCGGTGGCAGTATTATCGTTCTGAACACAACAACCAATACAGCTACTGTAAATATTTACGATTTTACAGGTAAAGTAATTGAAATCGCTACAGCAGACCCGGGGTTCAATCAGGTAAGTTCTGGTCTGCGTGGAGCATATATTGTAACCGTCTTCGGACCGGAAAGTCACCACACCACAAAATTAATTGCTCATTAATTCAGACCCGGTTGCGCTTCGCTTATTAATCTCGATGTTGAGTTCTCTCTGTCAATGCCTTTGACCTTCGAAAACTGTTAGTTCACCCTGTTAATAAGCGTTGTTTATATTTCATAACAGGTGATAGAATTGTTAATATCTGTTAATTAATTCATTTTTTTTCATAGTTTTGGCAATTCATGAATTTGAGTGATCTAGTAATTTAATAGTAAACCTAAAACCTAATCTATGAAAAGATTAACGATTCTATTTGCATTTTTTGTGCTGTTAAGCGCCGCGCTTCAGGCACAGGGAGTGTTGATTACCGGAACTGTAACCGGTGCTGATGATGGTTCGCCGCTTCCCGGCGTTTCTGTCGTGGTTCAGGGAACCACCATCGGAACGGTTACTGATTTTGAAGGAAAGTATTCCATTACCGTACCAGAAGCTTCAAACCTGTTGGTTTACAGTTTTGTGGGCATGAGGACCGCCGCAGTGTCCATCGATGGCAGGTCTGTAATTGATGTAATACTTGAAATCGATGCCGTGGGTATTGATGAAGTGATGGTGGTAGCTTATGGTACTGCCAAGAAGTCATCATTTACCGGATCTGCCGAGAACATTGGTTCAGACAAGATCGAAAATATCCAGGCTACTTCAATCTCGAAATTGCTGGAAGGAGCTACTGCCGGAATTCAGACCACATCTTCGAGCGGACAGCCAGGATCCGATGCGAACATCAGGATCCGTGGTGTTGGTTCTATCAATGCCTCCAGTTCTCCACTCTATGTAGTTGACGGAGTTCCCTATAAAGGAAATCTGAACTCCATCAATACAGATGACATTGCCAGTATTACCGTACTGAAAGATGCTGCTGCAGCTGCTCTCTATGGTTCACGTGGAGCCAACGGTGTGATCGTTGTCACTACCAAGAGAGGTTCTTCAAGTAAAATGACCGTTCAGTTGAAGGTTAGGAACGCCTGGACTTCCAGGGCCATGAAGGAGTATCCAAGGCTTAATGAGCAGGAGTATTATGAAACCATGTGGGACGGTTACCGCAATTCACTGGAGTATGGTGCCGGCTATACAGCTGCTGCAGCTGACTCCATTGCATCCTTTGGATATACAGGAGCAGGAGCCCCCAGTGTAGATCCTTTGAACAATGTGGTGGGACGACTTGGTAATTACAACGCCTATGATGTTTCTCCATTTGACCTGGTTGGTCTTGATGGAAAACTGAATCCGAATGCCAATCTGCTTTATCACCAGGACTGGCAGGATGAGCTGATCGGAAATGGTTATAAGCAGGATTACAACCTGAATATGAACGGCGGTGATGAAAAAAGCCTCTATTACGTTTCATTGGGCTATGTGAATGAGGACGGGATGCTGTCGAATTCAGGATTTGAAAGGTTCACTGCCAGGGTAAATGCAGAATCTCAGGTGAAGGACTGGCTGAAGGTGGGAATAACCACCAATGCGGCCATGTACGAATTTGATGAATTCCTGGATGAGAGTAGCTATACAACCAACCCCTTTTACTTCACAAGGGTGATGGGACCCATCTACCCGGTTAATGTGTATGAGACAACCGGCCCCAATGCCGGTAGCATTGCTCTTGATTCAGAAGGAAAACCGCTCTTTGATTTCGGTTCAGGTGAAATGGGATTCCCCACAGGACTGGCTGCTCCGGATAACATGGTCTATGGCAGCCGTCCCTATGCAGGAAATTCAAACCTGGCAGCTTCGCTGGTTCTGGATGAAAGGGGTGCCAAGGTGGACAACGTTTCAACCAGGGCATTTGCCGAGATCACTATACTGGAGGGACTATCCATCAGAACCAATATGAGTGTGGACTATACAGGTTCATACCGGACAACCTACCAGAATCCTACGTATGGCGATGCTGCACCATACGGACGTATTACCAAGCGGTATGACCGTGGATTTGGCATGACATTCAACCAATTGTTGAATTATAACAAGAGTTTCGGTATGAACAGCATTGAGGTGCTGGCCGGACATGAAAACTATTTGTACCGTTTCAACCGACTGGAAGCCACAAGGATCAGCTTTCCATTCCCAGGGATCAAGGAACTTGCCCCTGCTTCCACTGGTGAAGGATCAACCTCTTATGAGCACAACGACAGGATCGAAAGCTACCTGGGACGTGTCAATTATAACTATGCTGACAGGTATTACATCTCTGCCAGTGTTAGGACAGATGGTTCATCCAGGTTCCACCCCGATACGCGATGGGGTACTTTCTGGAGTGTAGGTGGTAGCTGGAGGATCAGCGAGGAGAGTTTCCTCCAGATAGACTGGATTAACACGTTGAAGTTAAAAGCCAGTTACGGTGAACAGGGAAATAATGATTTAAGAGATAGTGACGGAGATGTACAATATTATCCATGGCAGGGTCTTTACGACCTGGGTGTTGACAATAACATTTATTCCGGCGCTATTGCTTCCTCACTGGAGCTTAATTCCCTGATCTGGGAGAAGAATAAGAACTTCAACACCGGTGTTGAATTTGCACTCTTTAACAGACTGCGTGGTAGCTTTGAGTACTTTGTCCGCAGTTCAGACAACCTGCTGTTTGAAGTCCCCAATCCACTTTCCAATGGAATATCAGAGAGTTGGTCCAATATAGGAGGTATGGTGAACAGGGGTGTTGAAGCAATTATTTCTGCCGACGTGGTGAACAGCGATAATTTTCGCTGGCTGATTGATTTCAACATTACTCATTATAAAAACGAGATCACCGATCTTCCAAAGGAAGAGATCATCAAAGACACAAAGAAACTGATGGTTGGACGGTCAGTATATGACTTCTACCTCAGGGATTATGTGGGAGTTGATGCAGAGACAGGTGATCCACTTTACTGGATCGATGAGATTGAGCTTGACGGTGCTGGCGATCCTGTGTTGGACGATGACGGGGAGCCTGTTAAGACCGGCGAAAAACTGCTTACAACCAGTGCATCCGATGCGGACAGGTACTATGTAGGTACATCCATTCCGAAAGTATATGGCGGTTTGACCAACACCTTCCAGTTTGCCGGATTCGATCTTTCAGTTTTCGTGACCTACTCCCTCGGTGGAGATTTCCTTGACGGGATCTACCAGACCCTGATGCATGAAGGGGACTACGGAAGGAACTTCCACGCAGACATTCTTGACCGTTGGACAGGCCCGGTATCTACTGATGGTTTGCCCAGTGCAGAAGATGTGGATGGCAACACCAGGTCCTATGTGGCAAATGGTATTCCCAAGGTTGAAAATGGGAATGATAACATAAACTGGACCTCCAGCAGGTTCCTGACCGATGCTACCTATGTGAACTTAAGGAACATCACACTGGGTTATACATTACCAGAAAATGTGGCCAGCAGGATTGGTGCTGCCAGTTTAAGGGTATTTGGTACTGCTGACAACCTTTATATCTGGTCCCAGAGAGAGGGGATGGATCCCCAGCAGAGCTTCTCGGGTAATTCGGATTATACCTATGTACCTGTGAAGACCTTTACTTTGGGCTTAAACGTAACTTTCTAAACATTTAATTTGACTTTATTATGAAAAGAATACGTTCATATTTTATCATATTGATATCGGCACTCTTGATGTTCTCCTGTTCTGAGGAGTACCTGGATACTGTACCGACTGACGCTGTCGCCAAGGATGTGATCTTCTCGACCACCCAGGGAGCTACTGTGGCACTGAATGGCGTATACCGCTGGTTCTACTGGTATCATGGAACCGGTCATGATGACTATGGCTACAAAGCCCTGGACATTAAAAATGACCTGATGGGAAATGACATGAAACTATACTCTTCCGGTTATGGCTGGTTTTTACGCGACTACAATTATGTTGAGCGTGGAAATCCTGGTGATGAAACGACTACCTGGATTGCCTGGAAGTTAAACTATGAAGTGATCTTTAATGCCAATGTGGTCCTTGAGAAAATCGATGATCTGGAGGGTACGCTGGAGGAGAAGAACTATATCGCAGGACAGGCTTATGCGCTGAGGGCTTATGCTTATTTCAGTCTTGCTCAGTGGTATGCCAATACCTATGTGGGCAATGAGAGTGATCCCTGTGTTCCTCTTAAGGTGAATTCTTCCGATGAACACGTTGGTATTGCAACCGTGGGTGAGATTTTCAACCAGGCCGCAGACGATATAGCTGATGCCGTAGCAATGATGTCGGGTCCGAGCACCACCCGTCCGTCCAAATCTCAGATCGATCTGAGTGTAGCTTATGGAATTCAGGCAAGGATAGCCCTTGTAATGAATGACTGGGCACTGGCCATTTCTGCTGCTCAGGCGGCAAGGGGGGATGATGACTATCCGCTTATGAGCCCTGCTGATTTTCAGGCAGGATTTAGGGATGTGGAGAACCCGGAATGGATGTGGGGAATGGATGTAAACGCCGAGCAGGCCACCATCTATGCCTCCTTCTTTTCACACATGGATCCCATCAAGATGTCATATGCCAGTCTGGGGCTGCAGAAGCAATTGCCACAGGTATTGTATGATCAGATCCCTGATACGGATGTAAGAAAATCAGTGGTTGTTTCTCCTGATAATGCCATTGATAGTATCTGGTTCGATTTTGCAGGCAGGTTGGTACCTGCATATGTAAGTATAAGGTACCTTGCAGGTAGCACCTGGGAAGCTGACTACGTTTTCATGAGGGCCGCAGAGATGTATCTCATTGAGGCTGAGGCTGCTGCTGAAAGCGGAAATGACGACGGTGCACAGGCTGCACTGAATGTACTGCTGGAGGCCCGAAATCCAGGAGAAGCAACTGCCAGTACCGACCAAATCCTGAAGGATGAGATCTTCTTCCAGAGAAGGATTGAGCTCTGGGGTGAAGGTGTCGGACTCTTTGACCTGAAGCGCAAAAAGCTTCCGTTGAACAGGGTTGACCATGATCCGGCACTGTGTATTGTGACAGATCTTCCAGTTGGAGATCCTTCCATGAGCCTGCGTATCCCACAGTGGGAAATCGATGCAAACGACGCGATTTCCGAAGCTGATCAAAGGGATTAGTATAGCAGAAAATATGTTATATAATATAATTGTAAAAGGGGGGCGCATGCCCCCTTTTTTTATGGGGATAATTAAAGAGAATTCAATCTAAATAGTCGTATTGCGCATGGATGTTCCAAAAATTAAGACCTCATGTTGAGACCTCTAAGAAGCAGTTAATCAGCGCAATAGGTAAGAATATTGTTTGACATATTGGTGCCCGGTGATAATCCCGTTCGAGATATTTTCATGCTAATTCGCCTGTATTGCCCGTCAATATTGAGCTGACGTTTGTTTTGTGTTTAATTTTCTTTTTATATATTTGGCGCAGAAAGAGTCTATTGCTAATTACTTATTAAACCTAAAACTTTAATCTATGAAAAGATTTGTTTTCGTATTGTCACTCCTTTTGTTTGTAGGATTTAATCTATTACAGGCGCAGGGTGTACAAGTTACGGGTAATGTGACCAGTGCCGAAGATGGTACTGCACTACCTGGTGTATCAGTTGTTGTACGAGGTACAACCATTGGTGCGGTAACAGATTTTGAAGGGAATTTCACAATTACCGTTCCCGATGCATCAGCAACGCTGATGTTCAGCTTCGTGGGTATGATTACCCAGGAGATTGCACTTGACGGACAAACGGTTGTTAATGTTATTCTTGAATCCTCAACCACTGCTCTCGATGAGGTGGTGGTAACCGCTCTTGGGATGACCAGGAGCCAGAAATCTCTGGGTTACAGCGTTCAGTCTGTTGAATCGGAGGAGATTTCAAAAGCCAACACTTCGGATATCATTAATTCAATCGCCGGTAGAACTGCAGGTGTACAGATTACCAGTTCTGCAGGTACTCCCGGGGCATCTACCTATATGACCATTCGTGGTGCAGCCTCCATTACCGGGAACAACCAGCCCTTATTTGTAGTCGATGGGATGCCCATTGTAACAGGTATAGGTAGAATGGCTGTTACCAACAGGGACCCCTACTCCACAGGTGGAACAGGTTCTTCCAGTAGAAGTATCGACCTTAACCCGGAAGATATTGCTTCGATGACCGTTCTTAAAGGTGGAGCAGCAACAGCTTTATATGGGGTAAGGGCTGCCAACGGTGCCATCATAATTACCACCAAGAGTGGTGCGAAAGCGGCACAGAAAATGAAGGTCGATTTCCATACTTCGGTTGGATTTGACAAAGTTTCCCAATTGCCACCCCGGCAGAATCAGTTTGTCCAGGGTAATAATGGTAACTGGATTGGCGGCTTCTCAAGATCATGGGGCCCCAACGTGGACACATTGCAGTATGATGTCACAACCGATCCTGATTACAAGTGGGACGAGAATGGTATGACCGTAGGGCAGAGTGATCCCAATGCGAATGGCATTCCGGTGAAGATGTACGATGCGTACGATTACTTCGAGACCGGCGTGACGTTTAATAACCGTTTAAGTGTGTCCGCCGGTAATGATGTTGCCAGCTACTTTTTCTCTATTGCTGACCTTGAGCAAACCGGTATTGTACCGAATTCCTCCTTTGCAAGAACGAACGTCAGGTTGAATTCTACAGCCAAGCTGACAAATTGGGCAAGAATATCGACGAATATGACCTATTCGAATTCAAGGGCCAACCAGATTCAGCAGGGATCCAATACATCAGGTGTGATGCTTGGATTAGTGAGAACCCCGCCTTCATTTGACAACAGTGCAGGGTATGAATTCCCGGATGGCTCCCAGCGTAATTACAGGAATGGCGGTGGATACGACAATCCTTACTGGACATCCAATAAAAACTGGTTGGATGATAACACCAACAGGTTTATTGGTAATGCGATCGTGAATTTTACATTTACCGATTGGTTCAGTGCATCTTACAACCTGGGTATTGATACCTATACGCGCCAGACAATGGATGTGATTGCCATCGGATCAAGAACACGGCCTGCAGGTGCGGTTGAAGAAGGATCACGTACTGAGAGGCAGATCAATTCTGACCTGTTATTGAATTTCCAGAAGAGCTTTGGTGACCTTGACGCTAAACTGACAGTGGGTAACAACATGTTTGAAACTGGTTGGAAACGTGTCTGGGGTGATGCCGAGGGACTTGAGATCCCCGGATTTTATCAGCTCTCCAACTCATCTGACAACCAGACAGGTGTTTCACAAAGCAAATACCGTACCGCTGCAGTTTTTGCAGACGTACAACTGGCCTATATGGATATGATCTTCCTGGGAGCAACCGGCCGGAATGACTGGGCAACCACCATGCCGGAAGAGAACCTTTCAGCATTCTATCCCTCAGTTAGTCTGGGCTTTGTATTTACCGAGCTGGGAGCACTCCAGGGCAACAGTATCCTCTCTTTCGGTAAACTCAGGGGATCATGGGCGCAAACCGCAAACATTGCTACACCTTATAATACGACCAATTACTTCTATTCAGCTACTGCACGGGGTGGATGGACCAATGGTGTGCAATTCCCGTACATGGATCAGGCAGGTTTCGATGTGGGTTATACGATGGGTAACCCGGATCTGAAACACGAGACCATGCAGTCCTTCGAGATAGGTGCTGATTTAAGATTCATGAACAACAGAGTTGGAGTGGATTTTTCTTACTTCCAGAACACAAACACAGATCTTCTGCTAGAAGTACCCATTGCTGAATCATCAGGTTATGGAGAATTGTATATGAATGCGGCAGAAATGGAATCCAAAGGGATCGAAGTGAGTGCGAATGCCAGGGTGCTCCAGGGTGAATTCAGCTGGGATATCATGGCTAATTTCACCAAGATGACCAACACAGTAGTTTCGTTGGCAGAGGGTGTTGAAAGTATCGGACTGGGTGGATTTACCATTCCGCAGACAAGGGCCGTTGCCGGTAGACAATACGGAAGTATCTATGGAAATGACTGGTACAGGGATCCTGCGACCGGAGCCGTACTGATCAATGATGATCCTTCCGATGCTTACAGGGATGGTTATCCCATGACTGATACACGGCAAATGGTTCCGGTGGGAGATGTGAACCCGGACTGGACCGCCAACATTACCAATACATTTAGTTACATGGGATTCCGTTTATCCTTCATGTTTGACATCAAAGTCGGGGGCTGGATGTATAACGGAACTGCTTTTGCCATGAACTACTTTGGAGTGCATGGAAGAACAGCCAACCGCGAAGTCTATTACACCCCGGAAGGAACCATTGATTTTTCCAGGACCCCGGAAGAGAACCTCAAGATTTTTGATGGTGTTTATGGACATGTAGCCGCCGATGGAACTCCTGTCTCTTCAGGTGTTACAAATGTATCTCCTGTGGTACTGGATGAGAACTGGTTCGAAGGATTTGGAAGTAACTTCGGAGGCGGAGCGCAAACAGCTTCCATGGAACCTGCTGACTGGGTAAGGCTCCGCGAGTTATCTTTTGCCTATATGGTACCTGTCCAGAATAAGGTTTTCCAGTCTGTTGAAATTTATTTTACAGGAAGAAATCTCTGGTTGAGCACTCCTTACACGGGAATTGACCCGGAATCAAACTTACAGGGTGCCATTAATGGACAAGGCATGGATTACTTTAACATGCCTGGAACAAAAACCTATACAGTCGGGTTGAAATTGTCCTTCTAGGTTGTTGTTAAATATTGATAAACAGAAAAATCTTAAACATATGAAAAAGTTAAATTTAAAAACTCATAAGATTTTAAGAGCCGGATTGATCGTTGTATTGATCGCTTTTATCTCCTCTTGTGAGACATGGATCGATCCGGAATTAAACGTGGATCCGGATGCTCCCGGAGATGTGTCAATGGGCCTGTTGATCCCGGCTATTCAACAAACAATGGGCTTCAACCTGATGGGCAATAATTCTGTTCGCACCACCAATATCTGGATGCAGTTATATGATGGTGTGGAAAGGCAGTCACATACTGAAGCCAGGTATCAGCTTACAGCGGCAGATGTAAATACTTACTGGGGTAATCTTTACACTGAACTTCTTATCAATTCAAAGATCCTTATCGAAAAGGCTGCGGAAGAGAGTTCCCCTCATAATGCTGGTATTGGTCAGGTCATGACCGCTTATGCCCTTGGAGTGGCCTCCGACCTGTTCGGGGATATTCCCTATTCAGATGCATTGAAGGGAACGGAAAATGTCCTGAAAGCAGAATTTGATACCCAGGAGCAGATATACAATACCATATTCTCTCTTTTGAATCAAGCTATTATTGATCTAAATGCGGCAGAGGACCTTGTCGGCATCGAAGGTGATGTAATATATGAAGGAGATCCCGGAGCATGGCTGAAAGCCGCAAGGGCCATTAAGGCACGGGCTGAACTGCAATTGTCAAACAGGAATGGTGCTACCGCTTATAACAATGCACTGGCACTGGTTGACGCTTTTGCTTCCAACGGTGATGATATGGAGGTTCCATTTGAATCTGCCAATGCGAATCCGGTATATCAGTTTATGGACCAGCGGACTGACATCAGAATCTGTCAGACCTTCCTTGATGAACTGGAAGCTACATCTGATCCCAGGATTCCTTTCTATGTGGCTAAAGACGGAGACGGAGCCTATTCAGGAAGTGTGCCCGGTGGAGAGAATGCAAATGCTTCATATCCTGGACCATATATGGCCGCAGCTGATGCACCGACTGTGATGATGTCTTACGCGGAGCTCAAATTTATTGAGGCTGAAGCGGCTTTACAGACAGGCGACCCCGACAGGGCTGCGACTGCTTATAAAGCAGCTGTTGCTGCTTCCGTAAGTAGAGTGACCGGTGCTGCAAATCAGGAGTGGCTTGATGCAAATATCAATACTGAAACCGACGCCACCATCAACCTGGAAAAGATCATGATGCAGAAGAGGCATGCCCTGGCAGGCCAGGTCCAGCCTTTCTCTGACTGGCGAAGGACCGGTATACCAGCACTTTCTCTTTCTATTGGTGCTACCAAGACAGAGGTTCCGAGAAGATTTCCCTATCCACAGGATGAGACGATCTATAACCCGGATAATGTTCCTTCTATTGGATCTATTATAGATCATGTTTGGTGGGACTAGTGAAAATGTGAACAATTTGTTAATTTAACAGAAAGTAATTATGAAAAAAGCAATCAAGTATATTTTGATTTTTGTCATAGGAGGAGTGTTTCTGTCATCATGTGAGGAGAAATTAAGCAATTATGAGACGATGACAAACGACTATGACAAAGGAAATCAAACCCATTACATTCAGTTTCTCAACGCCACGGCAAGTTTTGAAACTGCAATTGACGCAGATGGTCTGCCTACTGATATTGTGACTTCCGTTGGAGTTGCTTTGCTGGGTGCACCACAGTCTTCTGATATTACCGTAACCCTGTCGAAGAATAATTCTTCTACGATAGGAGATAATATGTGGACTCTTTCTTCCAATACCATTACCATTCCGGCCGGTGGTACATCAGGGTCAGTTACCCTGACAGCCATTGCAGATGAGATGATAGAGGACGAAACATCAACACTTGTTCTGGACATGGATGCCGGTGGCGCAGAAGCTACCTCGGCTTACCAGATTAACTATAATCTCAAAAGGATTAAATTCTGTCCTCTTGAAGATTTGAATGATCTGGTTGGTACGTGGAGTGGTATAGATTCGGAAGGTAATGCTTCTCAGGTTGTAACAGCTCTTGATGACGGGACTTTCATGATCGACGGCTTGAATGTTGGTTGGATGGAAGGCTACTGGGGAGAAGTAATTGTTGATCAGGTGCCCCTGGTTATGATTATGAATCCAAATGGTACGCTGGAAATTGAATTGCAGTATTATATGGAGACTACCTGGAATGGTGCTGCGCAGCCAAAATATTCTGTTTCTGCTACCGGGAAATGGGATAATTGTAAGAAAACAATGATCATTAATTATGACTTACATCAAGGCGGTGATGTACTCATTTCAATTACCGAAGACATAGCCTTAGATTAGACCAATCAAGGCTAGTTAACGCAAAAAAGGGGCTGTCTCATTAGAGTCGGCCTCTTTTTTGATTTTGAACCAACTCCCATGAAATTTGGAGAGCTCTCTGCAGCTCCCGGACTCCGGAACATCATGCGGTATTTTTATTATCTTTGTCGATCTATTCTGAGCTTTAAATAATGCTTTTATGAGTGATTATTCCATTACCCATCTGAGAGAAATCGAGGCTGAGGCGATCTATGTGATCAGAGAAGTGGGAGCCCAGTTCGAAAAACCAACCCTGCTTTTTTCCGGAGGGAAAGATTCCATTATTATGTATCACCTTGCCAGGAAGGCCTTCTGGCCGCAGTTGGTGCCTTTCCCCTGTTTGCATATCGATACCGGACATAATTTTGTGGAAACACTTCAATTCCGTGATAACCTGATGGAGACCACCGGAGGAAGGGTGATCGTCAGGTATGTACAGGATAGCATCGATGCCGGTAAGGTGGAGGAGGAGAAAGGAATTAATGCCAGTCGCAATATACTGCAGACGGTCACTCTTCTGGATGCCATTGAGGAGTTTAAGTTTGATGCGGCGCTTGGAGGCGGACGCAGGGATGAAGAGAAGGCAAGGGCCAAGGAGCGTTTCTTTTCACACAGGGATGATTTTGGACAGTGGGATCCCAAGAACCAGCGTCCTGAACTATGGAACATCTTTAACGGAAAAAAACATATGGGAGAACACTTCAGGGTGTTCCCACTGAGTAACTGGACTGAGATGGATGTGTGGCAGTATATCTACCTTGAAAACATCGATATACCCAATCTCTATTATACACATAAACGGGAGGTTTTTTACCGTGATGGTGTATGGCTTGCCAGGGCATCTTTTATGGAGCTGAAGGATGATGAGTTTTATGAGCTGAAGGATGTGAGGTGCAGAACCATTGGCGATATCAGTTGTACAGGACTGACACTTTCCACCGCAAATACCCTTGAGAATATTATCCAGGAGGTAGCAGCGGCGCGTTCCACGGAAAGAGGCGGCAGGTATGATGACAAGCGGTCGGAAGCAGCCATGGAGGACAGGAAAAAGGAAGGGTATTTTTAAACTGAACAATGATGAGTCAAGATAACAATCCGGCCCCCGGCTATTTAGATATGGAATTATTGCGGTTCACCACAGCCGGAAGTGTGGATGACGGAAAGAGTACACTCATTGGACGTCTGCTTTATGATTCAAAAGCGATCTTCGAAGACCAGATGGAGCAGCTTGAGATGGCCAGTGAACGCAGGGGGGAGGAGCAAATAAATCTGGCACTCCTTACCGATGGTCTGAGGGCAGAGCGGGAACAGGGAATTACCATTGATGTGGCATACCGTTATTTTGCCACCCCGCAGCGTAAGTTTATCATTGCCGATACACCGGGACATGTGCAATATACCCGCAACATGGTTACCGGAGCATCCACTGCCAACCTGGCTATCATACTGGTGGATGCCAGAAACGGAGTGCTGGAGCAGACCATCAGGCACTCTTTTATAGCGTCTCTGCTGGGGATCCCACATATTCTTGTATGTGTAAATAAAATGGACCTGGTTGGTTTCAAAGAAGAGGTATATGAGGATATTAAAAATCAGTTTAAACCTTTTAAGAAGGCTCTGGATATTGAGGATGTGAGATACATCCCAATCAGTGCCCTGATGGGAGACAATGTTGTGGATAAGAGCCAGTCCATGAATTGGTATAAGGGACCCACACTCCTTGATACACTTGAAACCATAGATATTCGCAGCGATGCTGATTTTAACAACCGTCGTTTCCCTGTTCAATATGTGATCAGGCCCCAGCGTGAGGAGTTTCATGATTACCGGGGCTATGCCGGCAGGGTAGCCGGTGGTGTATGGAAACCTGGTGAAAAGGTAGCAGTACTTCCAGGCGGGATTGAAACTACGCTTCAATCCATTGATACCATGGGCGGGGAGATAGATGTGGCATTCCCCCCACAATCTGTGGCCTTTCGTTTGGCGCATGACATTGATATCAGCAGGGGAGATATGATCGTTCCGGCTGATCAGAAACCCAATATTGGTCAGGAAATTGATCTGATGGTATGCTGGTTAAATGAGAAGCCAATGGTCATGGGCGGGAAGTACGTAATCAGGCATACCACTTCTGAATTAAGGGGAATCATCCGTGAGGTAGTGTATAAGGTTAATATCAACAACCTGGAGCACAATAGGGATGATAAATCGGTCGGGTTGAATGAGATTGCATGTATCAGGATCAAAACCTCCAAACCCATCTTTTATGATTCTTATAAGGACAACCACATTACCGGCAGTGTCATCATCATTGACGAAGCCACCAATAATACGGTGGGTGCGGGGATGATTGTATAGGCTAAAGGCTGTTATAATAGGTTGCCAGCTCGTATATATCCTTTTCCTTTCTGACTGATATTCGGTTCTCTTTAATATATTGACTAACACGATCATGGTGTGAAGGAATCGCTTTAAGGAAATCTTTTTTCCTGTATACCTTCTGGGCTGCAGACCTACCGGTTTTAATATAAAAATTATTATTCTCCTTCAGCATAAATTCTTTTGTTCCCCCTCCACCTCCATAATTGGGTACATAGATATCATACTTCAACTCCAACTCTCTTCTGAGCAAGACTGATAGATTACCTTCATTTATCACCTCAAAATATCCTGCTGCGACCAAATGATCTGAGATTTGATAGACCTCATATACAAATTTTTTGTTTCCCAATTCCACGGAGTTCAACATCAGTGGCTTGGTAATGGATGCAGTATCATTTTTCAGAATGAACTGCATTTCATCACTGTATATGTCATATCTGAACTTCAAACCCTCAATTCTAACGCCGGCTGCTGTAATCATGGCACCATCAACGAACTCTTCAGAAAGATAAGGTGAGCCATTGATTGTACTGCTTGGCATGGAATAATGCATGGTTGCTACACCATCAATAACCTCCACAAACGCAGGCTCTATAGACTGAGTGCTGTACGTCATCGTGTAATATCCTGGCTGGAAATTTACCTGGCCATTAACTTTAGCCATATTAAAGAGGATTGCAGCCAATAAAAAGATCCATACCTTATTCATTTCTTTTTTATTTAAAAGTTATAAGCAAAACTCAGAACAAAACCCCTCTCTACAGGAACCAGTGATAAATTATCGAATAGTGCACTTCGGATCTTATTGTTCTTCACACCCTGTCTTGCAACCCAGATAAGATCTGTTAACCAGGCTGCGATACCGATCCCCAGAAAGATTTCAGCATCGTGAGCGAATAACCAATAATCCGTCCTTTCAATTTTACTTACCCACCAGTCGTCTTTATAAATTAATCCATCCGCACCATAATACCACCCCGGAGGACTCATCACAGGCGGGATTTGTTCTCTGTTTAATTTTGCGGCCAGGGAAAGTCCCAGTAAACCATATGTGAAGGCTGTTTTATAATAGGGTTTAATCCTCATATTTTTATGATCCGCCACAAAATAGTCCCCCAAACCGGGTACCAGGAGGGAGAATATTGCATTTTCAGGTCCTCCTTTTATACCATATTTCGCAGAACCATCCAGTATGATCTGTGGTTGAAAATCGCCGTAGACCACATCAAATTCCTTATAAATATCCCAAATTATTTTATTGTTTTTACGTGCCGGGACCTTTCTTCCAATATCCCCGGAAACTGAATCGGGATATACAATGTTCCCCATATTGTCAATCACGATAAAATCAATCTGGTGAACCCGGTCAAAAGTGGATCCGGTGATATCATATTTGATCTCCACCCGGTTATTGACATGGCCCATCCGGATATTTTCTATACGGGGTTTGTACTGTTGACCGGAAAGTACGGATACCCCAATATGAAACAAGATCAATATGAAAGTGAATCTATTTATCGCTGATGAATTTGATGATGCAATTTACAAAAAAGCGATGCTTCAACAAACCACTCGTTTGATGATTCTTAGCTTGTGGGTATATTCTTCTCTTTCGATATTATAAATCCCTTGCTGATCCAGCCTGTCAATGCGAACCTGGTTGTAGGAATGCAATATCCTTCCACCGTCCAGCACCATGCCCACATGGGCTATCTCTCCGGCTGCATTGTCAAAGAAGGCCAAATCTCCTTTCATGATCTCGTGCATGAAGTTGATGGTGGTACCGGGCACGGATTGCCGGCTGCTATCACGTGAAACCTGAATTCCCATCATTCTGCAAAGCATTTGTACCAGTCCTGAACAGTCAAATCCAAAACCTGACCTTCCGCCCCACATGTACGGAACGGAGAGCAGTCCCTTTCCCACCTCTTCCGGATCAACATCAGGACCGGGATTTATTACTCCCTCTTCCGATAGCAGCTCGAATTCACGATTGTAGATCTTAAACACTTTACCGGCACTTCCTGCCAATACTGATCCGGCAGGGAGAATAACCTGCCGGGTCAGTTTCAAGTCCAGTACCGTGATGAATGGATATGATACCACCCTGTAATCGAATTCAGGCTTGTTTTCAGCCCCGTTTTGAGGCTCCGCCAGTTGGATGCTCTCGTTGCGCACCCAGCCCTGGTAACTGTCAAAATCGAGCGCTATAAGCAGCCATTTGCCATTTGATTCCAGGATTCGGAACGTTTCACCAAACAACACCTGTGAAACCATCTCCGAAGCCTCGGACGGCTCACTTCTGATAGGTACATAACCCTGAAAAGAAATACCGTTTTTCATATTCTTAAATCGTCTTTAAATCCAGAGTGCAAGTTGGAAAGAGTTGAACAAAATTGCAAGGGATGGGTTAAAAGTTGAGAAAGATATCCTAATTTAACCCCATGAACTGGATTAAAGGCATTGTCAGATTCTGGAAGACCATCCAGATCATCCTCCTTTTCCTTGTCAGTATTCTCCTGGTGTACTTCATGTTTCCACGTGAGGGCAAATTCAAGTACGAGTATTCAAAGAACAAACCCTGGATGCATGAGACCCTCGTTGCACCTTTTGATATTCCCATCTATAAGCCCGATCAGCAGTTGCAGAGAGAGCGGGATAGCCTCCTGAGAAATGTGCAGCTCTACTTTTTCTACGATTCGCTGATAGGCAGCAATATGTTATCGACTTTCACCAGCGATTATAACAACCTGGTCTCATCCATGGGATTTGGGGCTTATGTGTCTGATGCCTGGTCTTTTACCGGTCATGTGATTTCCGATGTACTGGAAGATATTTATTCCATCGGGGTAATCGAACGCAACCCTGTACTTGAAGGACAAGAGCTGGACCAACTCTCCATAATGGTGATGAAGAATACCCTTGCCGAAGAATACCGTTTCAGGGCTTTTTATACGGAACGTTCTGCATATGAATATCTTATTTCAGAAATAGAGCGGATCAATCCAGGATCGTTGGCCATTCTGAACAGGATGACCCTGAATGATTACCTGAGGTCCAATGTACTCTATAATGAGGATATGACCTCAAAGGTCCGGCAGGCTAATCTTGAAGGAGTGACCATTACACAGGGCATGGTGCAGGCAGGGCAACGGATCATTTCAAGGGGTGAACTGGTGTCGGGATCAAACTTCCTGGTTATTGAGTCGCTCCGGCGAGAATATGAGTCCAATCCAAATGTGGGTAAAAACTACCTGGTGGTATACATGGGCCAGTTTTTGCTGATTACACTAATCTTCCTGGCCTTGTTCTGGTTTATTTATTATTTCGGAAAGGACATTCTCACCAACCGAAAACAGACATTTTTTACACTTGGGTTAATTGTTGTGATGGTTGGCCTTACCAGGGCTGCTTCCACGAATGATGCGGTAAGTGTATACGTCATTCCTTTTGTTGTGGTACCTATTTTCCTGAAAACCTTCTTCAACATCAGGTATGCCCTGTTTGTCCATATGATTACCTTGCTGCTTGCCGGTTTCTGGGTTCCCAACAGTTACCAGTTTGTGATGATGAACTTTCTTGCCGGACTGGTGGGAGTTTTTAGCCTGCGGTCCTATTACAGGAGGGGGATCCTGTTCTATACGGCCACCTTTGTATTTGCAACCTATGCCATGATTTATATCCTGCTTTCCATTATGCAGGAAGGGGATCTTGCACAGATAAACTGGATCAATGTGCTATGGCTGGCAGGGAACGGCTTGCTTATTCTTACGGTATACCCGCTGGTATTTCTGTTTGAGCGGATCTTTGGATTTCTCTCCGATGCCACCCTTTTTGAGCTCTCAGACACCAATCAGCCACTGCTTCGCAAATTGGCGGAGAAGGCACCTGGTACATTCCAGCATTCTATGCAGGTGGCCAACCTGGCAGAAGAAGCGATCCTGAAAGTGGGTGGTAATTCTCTGCTTGTGCGTGCAGGAGCGTTGTACCATGACATTGGCAAGATGGAGAACCCACATTACTTTATTGAAAACCAACATGATGGTGTAAATCCACACGGAGATCTTGATTACCGGTCCAGTGCAAAAGTGATCATTGATCATGTAATCCAGGGAATGGAAATTGGTAAAAAGCATGGCCTGCCCGAGAAGATTATTGATTGTATAAGGATGCATCATGGAACCAGTACCGCTCAGTATTTCTACAGGTCATTTATTAATGATAATCCGAACGAGGAAGTGGAGATCAGCGAGTTTACCTATCCTGGGCCAAAACCGGATTCCAAGGAAACTGCTGTCCTGATGATAGCAGATTCAGTGGAGGCAGCCTCCAGGACCCTTAAAAAGTATAGTCCGGAAACCATCCATGAACTGGTGGAGAATATAATAGCTCATCAGACCAAAGAGGACCAGTTTTCAGATACCACTCTTACTTTCGCGGATATTACTATTATCAAGGAGATTTTTAAGAACAGGCTTTCGAACATCTATCATTCCAGGATTGAATACCCGGAATAGTGACTGTAAGAAAACGCCAACTACTGCGTTACTCTTGTTTTAAAAACCAGTCACTTCCTTTTTTTTGTAGTTTTCTTGAAAGGGCTAATTATAATTTGTCTATAAAGTCGAGTGTTTGATTCAGAATGTTCGTTTTCAAGGCTTGTGAAATCAAAAAAAGCGGAGTATACTAATGTATATGAGCATTTTTTTGATGAGCGTAACACAGAAAACGGATATTATGGACAAACACTGAATAGTCCTAATCCAGCAACTCGATTACTTCGGTACCTGGGAAGGCTTCCGGATCGAATACGAATGTATCATCCTCCAGTTTTTGTTTACCTTTTACTTCTGAAAGGATCATGGTGTACTGAATCCCTTCCTTGTGTTTCAGCTGGATTACTTCGAGCTTCAGGGTGTGAGGATTGATGAACATTTTCAACATGGAATAGGGTCCTGACAGATCTTTTGGATAGAGCTGTACCTCGATGCGGTCTTTGCCCATGAAGGGCCTGGTTCCCATGTACCTGTATTTAAAATCCTGCTCATAAGACTTGATGATCTTAATGGGTACAGCCTGCAAATAACCCGGTTTATCCGGATCGGGTATGCTCACATAGACCTCTTCAGCATCGGTATTCTGGGAATAAAGCTTGTTACCGTCATAGTACACGATGTACTCATCTACCACAATCTTATACTTGACGCCCTTCATCCAGATGGTACCTTCACCTTCAACCGAGGTTTTCCTCATGATATCTTCATGCACATAATCCATCCGGATCAGGTAACCTTCGTCCAGTTTGAATTGTTCTGAAACTGCCTGGAGGTAGCGTTCTGCCTTGGGATCCTGCTGGGCGTAAATCAGGGTGAATGAAACGATTGATATGGCACTAAGCAATATTTGTTTGATTCGGTTCATGGCCTGGGCTTTCTTTTAGGAAAGGTTACTCAAAATCTGTTCCAAACTGAATTCATCCTGTACAAGGACCTGCCTGGCTTTGCTTCCTTCAAACTGGCCCAGAATGCCTGCAGCCTCCAGCTGGTCGACAATCCTGCCAGCCCTGTTGTATCCCAGGGAGAGTTTTCGCTGGATCAAAGATGTGGAACCCTGCTGGTGCTGAACCACGAGCCTGGCAGCTTCCTCGAATTTATCATCCCTCTTATCCAGGTCCACATTAAAGGAATCTCCACCCTCCTCCATCACCGGGTTGAGCATCATTGCAGAAGGATACCCTTTCTGCCCTCCAATGAATTCTGTGACTGCCTCGATCTCGGGTCCGTCTATAAAGGCACATTGCAGACGGATGGGTTCATTTCCGCTAAGGAACAGCATATCGCCCCTTCCGATCAACTGGTCGGCTCCGGAACCGTCCAGGATGGTCCGGGAATCGATCATGGAAGCAACCCTGAAGGCAATTCTGGCCGGGAAATTAGCCTTGATTACTCCTGTAATGATATTGGTTGTTGGACGCTGTGTAGCGATAATCAGGTGAATTCCGATGGCCCTGGCAAGCTGGGCGAGCCTCGATATGGGATGTTCTATCTCTCTGCCAGCGGTCATAATAAGATCGGCAAACTCATCAATGATCACCACGATAAAGGGCAAAAACCGATGGCCTTTGTTGGGATTGAGTTTGCGGTTTATAAACTTGCCATTATACTCTTTGATGTTCCGTACCTGTGCTTTCTTCAACAGGTTGTATCTGTCATCCATTTCGGCACACAGGCTGTTCAGGGTATGGATAACCTGCTGGGTATCTGTAATAATGGCCTCCTCCGATTCAGGCAGCTTGGCCAGGAAGTGCCTCTCAATCTTACTATACATCGAAAGCTCCACCTTTTTCGGATCAATCATCACAAACTTGAGCTGAGCGGGATGATGTTTATACAGCAATGATGCAATGATGGCGTTCAATCCCACCGATTTCCCCTGCCCGGTGGCGCCAGCCACAAGCAGGTGGGGCATTTTGGTCAGGTCAAAAACAAAGGTCTCATTGGAAATGGTCTTCCCGAGGGCAATGGCCAGTTCCATCTCCGAATCCTGGAATTTCTTGGATGCAAGGATCGATTTCATGGGGACGATCCGCGGGTTCTGATTGGGTACTTCAATCCCGATGGTACCCTTTCCCGGAATGGGTGCAATGATCCGGATTCCAAGCGCTGACAGGCTCAGGGCGATGTCATCTTCCAGGCTTTTGATTTTGGAGATCCGGATACCGGGAGCCGGAACAATTTCGTAAAGAGTAACGGTGGGACCAATGGTGGCTTTAATCCTCTCGATCTTGATATTGTAGTTGCCAAGGGTTTCAACAATGCGGTTCTTATTGGATATGAGCTCCTCGTTTGTGACCGTGGAATCTCCCTGGTCATAATCCTTCAAAAGGCTCAGCGGGGGATACTGGAATTTGGGAAGGTCAAGGGTGGGGTCATATTCTCCCAGAGCACCTTCATCAGGATTGAAATCATCAGGATTTGTCCCCGAAACATCCTCCACCATCATTTCAATGTCATCCTTTTTCGGAGATCCATCATCTTGTGCAGGATCAGAGAAAGTACTGTTCCCTGAAGGGGAAGGGTCTGTAATTTCTGTTTGGATCTCTTCAGGTTCCTTTGATGTTACTATAAAAGACTCTTGTTCTTCTTCAGACTCCTCATTTTCCGATTCACCAATCCCGGTGTTCCTGAAAGGATTTCTCTTAGTTCGAATCCATTCCAGGAAGCTTGTGGAAAACAGGGTCAGTGCAGTATAACAGATCAACAATAGAAATACAGTTCCGAAATAACCAATGCTTGCCAGAAGCCACTTGCTGAGAAAATATCCATGTTGTCCACCCGGACCACTGCCCAGAGTTCCCCCGGCATCTCCGAAGAGAAGTCCCAGTGTAATGGAGAGCAGGATGATCAGTAGCAGGCTATTCCTTACAGCTTTCCAGGTATTAAAAAGCCGGATTTTATAGAGGGACATGGCCCAAATAACAAGGATGCCGGGAAAAAGAAAACTAGCCACCCCGAACCACCGGTTAATGAACAGGTCTGATAACCAGGCCCCCATCTTTCCTCCCTGGTTTTCCACCCGGATCTCCGGGCTGGAAAATACCTTGGCCCACTCAAAATCCTGGTCAGTTTTCCAGTTGATCAGGAAAGAAATGAATGACAGGATCAAAAACAGGGCTGCCAGCAGGAAAACGATCCCCATTGCATACCTGAACCGGTCATCTTTAAAAAATGAAACCAGTGAGCTCAGGAATCGAATAAAAGTTTTTTTCTTCTTTTTTTTGGCCATCCTCCTCAGATTCGAATAAACGTTCTAAAGTAATAATAACGGAGACTGTGCGACTAATCTTTTGTAAACAGGCTGTTAATAATCTCTTCCATGGCTCTGCGTGAGACACGCCTGTAGTCTTCGGGGATTGTAAATATTTCAGATTCAATTGTTTTGGTCTCAAATTCCGCACATATGAGGTGCATTTTCAGTAAACCCAACTGTATGCGAAATTCAGAAAGGGGATAGTCGATGGAATGGTAGGGCGTAGTGATGTTGGGTCTTCGAACCGAAAAATCCCTTGTGCAGTAAATGCTGAATTGCTCCTCTCCGGTATTCACTTCTATCCTTTCGGAATTCAATCCGCCAATAACGGATGTTTCACCGGTAAACCTGTAGTCCAGGCTGGCGGGCTCTATGATACTTGCCGGCAATTCCCCGTTTTCACCGCAATAGTATACCTTATTCCCAAAAAAATTGAGCAATGTGGTTACTTTCTTGTGCCTCAAATTGGCTATCTGAATGAGTGAGAATTGATTGAAAAAGCCTTCTATCCTGGTTAAAACGTAATACCTGGTATAATAGGTATCCATATGTGCCGGAAGAATCCTGGTGGGTATATCCCCGGCCTTCTCTTCCAGGTATTCGACCCGGTATTTCACGTAATGTGCTTTAACTGTCTCCGGAAGTTTGATGCTGCGACGGCAACCATTAAAAAGAAGAGCAGTTAATACAAGGCAGGCAAACAGGTATTTCCGGGACACGGTAAAAGGAATAAATTTCTTCAAAAATAGAAAATAAATTCATTTGATCCGATGATTCCGAATCCTTTTATGTTATATAATCTGTTTTTTACGTGGAGTGATGGCCCTGGAAATACATAGATTTGCAGGACCATGATTAAAACCTAAGATTATGAATAAGCTGGCTGTAGTAGCCATGGGAGGGAATGCACTGTTGCGTGACAACCAGCAGGGTACCATTGATGAACAGGAGCAGAACACGACCGATACACTGGAAAACCTTATTTTCCTCATCAGGGAGGGTTATGATCTTGTGATCACTCATGGAAATGGCCCGCAGGTTGGCAATATCCTGATGCGCAATGATGCAGGGGAGAGTGAATACGGGATCCCGCAGATGCCACTGGATATTTGTGTGGCTGACTCCCAGGGGGGGATTGGATACATGATCGAACGGATGCTCAGGAATGTACTGCAGAAGCATGGCATACAACGTGAGGTAGTTACACTGGTCACCATGGTTCTTGTAAAAGAGGATGATCCTGCATTTGAACGGCCATCCAAACGCGTGGGCAAGATATATAGCAAAGAAGAGGCCGACCGGATTTCAGGAGAGAAGAACTGGATATTCAAGGAAGATAAAAAGAGGGCAGGCGGATACAGGCGGGTAGTACCGTCTCCAGCACCCATTGAGATCATCAACGAGAAGATAGTGGAGACCCTGGCCAGGCAGGGTACTATCGTGGTGGCTGCGGGAGGAGGGGGAGTCCCGGTTTACATGGATTCAGAAGGGCGAATCAGGCCCTCCGAGTCGGTCATTGATAAAGATCTGGCCTCGGCATTGCTGGGTGCGAGAATTAGGGCTAATGAGTTTTATATCCTTACAGATGTACCTTATGTGTATATCAACTATAGTACACCACAGCAAGAAGTGAAAGAGTTTCTTAACTACGCCGACACCATGGATTACCTGGAAAAAGGAATGTTCGGGGAAGGCGACATGGCACCCAAGATCAGGGCCTGCCTTCAGTTTATCAAAAATGGAGGCGTGAAAAGTGTGATTACCGAGGCTTTTAAACTGGAAGATAAACGGTACGGTACAAAAATTACCATGGAATACGATAAGTAACATTTTATACTAATTTTGTTTGGCTAAATAGAATTTACCATGGCTTACAATCTTCGCAACCGTCATTTTCTGACATTACTCGATTATACACCTGACGAGATCAGCTTCCTGCTTGATCTTAGTTTTTCATTGAAAAAGGCAAAATACGCCGGGACCGAAGTACAGCTCCTGAAAGGGAAAAACATCGCGTTGATCTTCGAAAAGAGTTCAACCAGGACCAGGTGTGCTTTTGAGGTTGCAGCTCATGATCAGGGAGCCGGTGTAACCTATCTGGGGCCGTCAGGTTCACAGATCGGACATAAAGAGTCCATGAAGGACACCGCCAGGGTACTGGGACGCATGTATGATGGTATTGAGTATCGGGGATTTGGCCAGTCTATTGTGGAAGAGCTTGCTGAGTATTCAGGTGTTCCGGTATGGAACGGCCTCACCGACGAGTATCATCCTACCCAGGTCCTGGCAGATTTTATGACCATGCTGGAACATTCTGATAAGCCATTGAACCGGATGAAATTTTGTTACCTGGGTGATGCCAGGAACAATGTTGGGAACTCCCTGATGATTGGAGCAGCCAGGATGGGAATGGATTTTCGTGCTGCGGCTCCGGCCTCTGTCCAACCAGAAGAATCTCTTGTTAAGAAGTGCCGGGCAATCGCTGCTCAGACAGGCGGAAAGATCACCATTACAGAGGATGTGAAAACTGCGGTCAGTGATGCGGATTTCCTTTATACCGATGTCTGGGTATCCATGGGCGAGCCCAGAGAAGTCTGGGAAGAGCGCATCAAGCTGCTGAAAGATTACCAGGTAAATGATAAAGTGATACGTTTAACTGGTAATCCCGAAGTGAAGTTTCTCCACTGTCTTCCAGCATTCCATAACAGGGAGACAAAGGTGGGTGAGGATATCTACCAGAAATTCGGACTGGAGGCACTGGAAGTAACCGAAGAAGTCTTCGAGTCAGAACATTCCATTGTATTTGATGAGGCTGAAAACCGCATGCATACGATCAAAGCGATAATGGTCGCCACTTTAGGCCATTAGAAAAAAAGATGTCGTATAAAGAAGAATAAGATAGCTCCGCAGGTCATCAGCTTCAATCCGACACCCATCAGGAAACCCACAAATGAGCCCCAGGCTGCTTTCAGGGCCTCACGGTCTTTCTTCCCAGTGGTGATTTCGCCAATATAGGCTCCAAGGAAGGGGCCGATGATGATTCCTAATGGTCCGAAAAACAGCCCTACAACCACCCCGATGGTGGCTCCCCATACACCTCTTTTGGACCCCCCGTACTTTTTGGTACCCAGGATTGGTACCACGTAGTCCAGGATGGTAACCAGGATCACGAAAAACAGGAGGACCCATAGTGCTGTTTCATAACCCTCAATATGGTCATCAATAAAATGGGTCCATTTTAAAAGAAGAAATCCGGCCCAGCTAATGGGCGGACCCGGTACTATGGGCAGAATGCTTCCAATAAAACCAATGAGCACAAGTGCCGTTCCAAGGATGGCTATAGTTACATCCATAATCTACTATTTAGGGAATTCCGATAATATCATCAAAAGCAGCATAAACCACGCAATATGAGAGAGGAAGGGTAAGCAGGATTCCCACACCAAAAGCAAGCATTCCCAAAAAATTGATACCACCCAGAACGAGACAGAGCAACAGGATCTGTCCGAAATTTCCCGAAACCATTTTCCTGCTTAACCTGATGGCTTCAGTGGGATCCACATCGTAAAACCATACAAAAAAATGGGCGAACAGGTAATTAATAGCAAAATAGATACCAGGGATGATCAGTAAAATAAGACCGAGAAAGATCACCAGGGTCATAAGCAGGTTCAAAATCAGCAACGGGACAAACCTGTCGAAGCTTTTGAAAAAATCCGGCAGTTCCACAGGTCTGTTATGCTTGATACGGTGTGCTGCGATATAGTAACCTGTAATGAGGGGTCCGCTCAGCAACAGTCCGCTTATTGGATTAGAAAGTGCAACAACACCAGCGATGCTGTAGATAATAAAGATTCCTGGTGACTTTCTGAACAGGTTAAAGCCAACCTGCAGGACATTCTCAATGGATAGCCTGTAGCCATTGGATGCAACCTCCGCCTTTTTTTGTATGTCAAATATCACCTGCATGGATATACTTTTCCGAAAATTAATAAAAAAACGTACATTTAATAGAAATGATGCATGGACAATGGAGGAGCACGAGAATCTTTATGAGAAGATCCAGGAGATACTGGGGGGGAGTCCCGGCAATTTGAAGATACTTGAGCAACAGATCAACATGGATCTGCAGGTGGAGTACTTTGAATGCTCCAGGAAAATGAGGGCAGAAGTGGAAGAATCATGGGCCGCAGATCACATACAGTATCTAAATGAGCCTGGATACTCAGCAGATGTGAAGAAAGAGATCCTGGCACGCCTGGCAACCATAGAAAACGTCGCCTATTACAGGGCCCTGGAGTCTTACCTTGAAGTGGCAGATGAGTCCCTCAGGGATTGGACGTTGCTCGCGTTGAATGAGAGCCGTATGCAACTGGAGAGCAAAATACTGGAAGAAAACCAGGTCTTTATCTCAACCGGTCTGGGAGGAAGAAAGCAAAAACTCAGATATTTTGTGGCTTTGGTATCACGTAACCGTATGGATCTGACCCATACTCATAAAATGGTTATTAAGAATGAATTTGAATATACCCTGAAGAAATATGATGCCGAGCTTGAGGAGGTTAAGTTTTCAGGATACCTGGCAACTATTCTGCTATTGCTGCCCATGAAACGTTCACTAAAAACGGTGTTTCAGGAAGCGATTAATGAATGCAATCAGTTTGGAGATTTCCTGAAGGACGATTTTATTGTAACCAATGTAAAAACGCTCTCCTTTGAGGAGATTGAGGAATTTCTTGAACGCAAATCCGAAGAAAGTTAAGCGTTTTCCTCACCCAGGTCTTCAAATTCAACATTGGTGAAGTCTTTTTCTTCCTCTTTCAACTCCTCGGAAGTATTGCTGTCCACAATGCTTGGTGCAACTTCTACATCTTCTGGTTCAATGGGTTGTGGATTTGCTTCGCGAATGAATTCGATGATCTCTTTCAGACTATCCGAGAATTTATCAAAGTCTTCCTTGTACAGGAATAATTTGTGCTTCTCATAAAAAAACTTTCCATCCCGGTTAAACCTTTTTTTACTCTCGGTGATGGTTAGATAGTAATCGTTCCGGCGGGTTGCCTTAACATCGAAAAAGTAGGTCCTTTTCCCAGCCCTAACAGCTATAGAATGGATCTCTTCCCGTCTTGCGGCCTCCGTTACAAGCTCTTCAGATTTAACATTTCCTTCATCAATCATTACTTCAGATTTGGTTAGGCTTTTTTAGTTCATTTTCAAAAATGTAAAATATTTTGAACATATTCAAATTTTGCTTCATTTTAGTCAGATACCAAACTTGCTGTCGAACAGATGTTTTATAGAATAAAATTTAGTGTAAATTTGCATCGTTTATTGATGAAGTTACCGCTCTTTAACAAATGATCAGCAGGAGACAATTACGTATTAAGGCACTGCAATCTTTGTATGCCTATTACAAGGCAGGCAGAGAAGAGATGGGGCGTTCCGAAAAGGAGTTGCATTTCAATATTCAAAAGGCATATGAGCTCTATTATTACCTGCTCCTTTTGATCATTGATGTAATCCTTTATGCCGAATCGAGGATTGAACTTGCACGGAACAAACGTATACCCACCCATGAAGATCTTCATCCAAACGCCCGATTTATAAATAACCAGCTTGTTGATCAATTGAGAAACAATGAACAGTTACTCAGGTTCGTGGACCAACACAAGCTGAACTGGAGTAACTATCCGGAATTGATCAAGGAGATTTACACAAAGGTGGTTAAGGGTGATGAATATGTTGCATACATGTCTTCAGAGGGCAATGGTTTTGCAGAGGACAAGAAGATGATCATCCAGATATTTACACATGTTATTTTTCCCAATGAATCGCTATCCGCGATTATGGAAGAGCAGAGTATTTACTGGAACGATGACCTGGAGTTTATTACCAGCATGATTGTGAAGACACTCAAGAAATTCAGGGAGGACGATGATTCCCAAAAAGCCCTGATGGAGCTTTATAAAAATGACGAAGACCGGGACTATGTCGTAAAGCTTTTCAGGCAAACCATTCTTCACAGGGATGAATATGTGGAATATATCAAACAGAATACCAGGAACTGGGACCTGGAAAGGATCGCATTCATGGATATTCTGATCATGCAAATGGCTATTGCTGAGCTTATTGGATTTTCTTCTATCCCCACAAGGGTTACATTGAATGAGTACCTGGAAATATCCAAGTTCTACAGTACCTCTAAAAGCTGCATGTTTATTAACGGAGTACTTGACAAAGTGGTAATGCAGCTGAGGGAGGAGAAGAAAATATTAAAAAAGGGGAGGGGCCTGATCGGTGAGAACTAATAGTATATTGTCTTTCATTTTTATGTTATATAAATTGTTTAATTTAATTTAATATCCAGAGTATGAATTTTTTATTTCAATTGTTATCCGCACCTGCAGGTCCGGGTGCTGGTGGAGCAGGAATGCAATCGCTGATTTTTCTGCTGTTAATTATCGTAGTGTTCTATTTCTTCATGATTCGCCCGCAGGTGAAAAAGCAGAAAGAGGCAACAAGTTTCAGAGGTGCTTTGAAGAAAGGTGATAAGGTGGCTACTACCGGAGGGATTTATGGAAAGATTACCGATGTGAAGGACAGGACAGTAACACTGGAAATCGCAGATAATGTACTGGTTAAGGTTGATAAAGCAGCTGTAACAGCCGACCTGTCAGATCAGGCTGCTCCGGCTAAGTAATAATGTAAACCTGCTATTTTGGAAAACGGTTTTCTCCAGAAGTGGCCCAGGGTATTTGAAGGACAGAAATTACAATTCAGGAAGAGGATCCAGTTGTTTTCTGTCTTCCTGTTGATTTCTGTATTTATCTGGTTTGTCAATGCCCTGGGTAAAAACTATACTTCTGAGATTGAATATCCCCTCGTCTATACGGATTTTCCGGAAGACAAGGTTTTTATTGGAGATATGCCTGAACACCTCGACCTGCGTGTCAACACATACGGGTATGCACTCCTCAGGTATAAAATATTCCGGAAACCGGTTCCCATCAGTTTTAAGGTATCTGTATTTACCCTCAACAGGCCTGGACAGGACAGTTCCAGGGCCTATATCCTCACCAGGTATCTGAAGGATCAGATATCACGGCAATTGCCATCAGAGTTGCAATTGTTGGAGATCAAGCCTGACACCCTTCATTTTCAATTTGCCAGAAAGATTACCCGGATGGTGAAGATCCGGCCCGATTTCAGGTTCCAGGTAGATAAACAGTTTACCATTAAAAACGGTATCATTCTGGAGCCCGATTCAGTGGAAGTCACAGGTCCTGATATTATCCTTGATACCCTGAGCCATGTGTACACGGAAAGAAGTGACATGGGGAATCTTTCAAGGAATTTCAGCGATAAAGTGAAGTTGAGGAAGATCGGTGATCTGGATTATGGCAGATCAAAGGTAAATTGTTCAATTGAACTGGAGCGTTTTACCGAGATTCAATTATCCATTCCAATCGAAGTGCTGAATCTGCCGGACAGTATTGCCCTGCAGACATTCCCCTCCCGGGTAAAACTCACCTGCAATGTGGGATTAAGCAGGTACGACAGGATGGATGGAACCCTTTTCAGAGCTGTGGTGGATTACTCAAATATTGATGACAGAACTAATCTTCTGGATGTAAGTATCCAGAACATTCCTGTGTACCTGCTCAGTTATGAGTATTACCCTAAGACGGTTGAATTCCTGAAGTCCAGAAGGTGATGTACCAGGTAGGATTAACAGGAGGGATAGGTAGCGGCAAAACACTGGTTTGCAGTGTTCTTGAAAAGCTTGGTGTTCCGGTTTATTATGCCGATGCAGAGGCAAAAAAGCTGATGAATAGTGATCAGGATCTGAAGAGGCAAATTGTTGAATTGTTCGGCAGGGAATCCTACAGGGAGGGGGCACTTGATCAAGCGTTCCTGGGTAGCAGGGTATTTGCTGATCCGGAGATGCTTTCAAAGCTGAATGCCATTGTGCATCCGGCGGTGCGAAAAGATTATTCCAGATGGGTTGGACAGCAATCGGATGCACCCTATGTTGTAGAGGAAGCTGCCATTTTGTTTGAAAGCGGTGCCAGCAGATTCCTTGATCGATCGGTGCTCGTTTATGCTCCCGAAGCTCTTCGAATTACCAGGGTGATGCAGAGAGACAGGGTTGAAGAAGAACACGTACGCCGACGGATGATGCACCAGATGAACGAAGAGGAGAAAATGGAACTGGCAGATGACATTATTTACAATGACGAAAAGGAGATGCTCCTGCCGCAGATCATACAGATGCACAGTAATTTATTAAACAAGAGATAATATTATCATGGCAAAATTTGGAAAATGGGTAGGACTCGGACTGGGATGGGCCCTTGGCGGACCCATCGGTGGAATACTTGGTCTGGCAGTAGGTTCAATATTTGATTCAGGCACTACTGATACTACCGGAAAGACCAGGAGTGTTCGAGGCAGGACATTGAGGGGTGATTATGCAGCTTCACTGCTTGTTTTGATCGCTGCGGTGATGAAAGCAGACGGAAGGGTTATGAAAAGTGAACTGGACTATGTTAAAAGGTACTTTGTATCGCGTTTTGGGGAGGATACAGCAACAGAAGCAGTGGTTATGCTCAGGGATATTATGAAACAGGAAATCCCCCTCAGGGATGTGACCCATCAATTGTCACAACGACTCGATTATTCCTACCGGCTGGAAATGCTTCATTTTCTGTTCGGGATTGCTTCTGCAGACGGATCTGTCAGCGATGCTGAAAATATTGTAATTAACAGAATATCAGGATATATGAGCATCTCTGATTCAGACTTCCAGAGCATCAGGGCCATGTTCGTCAGTCAAACCGATGCATCATTTAAGATCCTGGAAATTGAACCAACTGCATCAGACGATGAGGTCAAAAAGGCTTATCGCCGCATGGCAATGAAGTACCATCCTGATAAAGTGAGTCACCTGGGAGAAGACTTTAAGAAAGTGGCTCATGAGAAGTTCAGGAAGGTACAAAATGCCTACGACCAGATTAAGAAGAAGCGCGGATTAAACTAGAAGTACTATATTTGAATCATTTTTATGACAGGTTATGAACACGATCAAACTAAAAGATATTCTTTCAATTTCCGGCAAAGGAGGATTATTCAGGTTAATTGCCCAGGCGCGCAATGGTATTGTTGTGGAGTCCATTGAGGACAGCAAGCGTCATGTGGCCCCTGCTACTGCGAGGGTAAGCTCCCTGGAAGATATTGCCATTTTTACCCAGGAGGAAGAAGTACCTCTTGCCGACATATTCATGATGATCCACGATAAGACCGGGGGCAAGGAGACCATTTCCCATAAAGTGTCTGCGGCCGAATTAATGGATTATTTTAAAGAACTGGTGCCCGATTATGACGAGGAACGGGTCTATATTTCTGACATTAAGAAGGTGTACCAGTGGTACAACCAGCTACGCAGCCATGATATGCTGGAGGTGGTTGAGAAGGAAGAAACTCCTGTTGAGGGAGAACAGACCAAAACCTCTGACAATAAGAATTCGGACGAGGGGAATAATATAGCTTCTAAATAGACTTGGCTTCCTGCCAGAGTATTTCCATCTCATCGATGCTCATTTCCTTTAGAGACCTGCCAGATTGACCGGTCTTTTCCTCGATGTACCTGAATCTTTTAATGAACTTTCGATTGGTTTTCTCCAGGGCTGTTTCCGGTTCAATATCGTATAAACGGGCTGCATTTACAATGGAGAAAAGAAGATCTCCCACCTCTTCTTCCATTTTATCCCTGTCATTACCATTCATAACTTCATGCTTCACTTCATTGATCTCTTCGATCACTTTTTCCCATACCTCATCCCTGTTCTTCCAATCAAAACCGACGGCCCTGACCTTATCCTGGATCCGGTGAGATTTGATCATAGCGGGTAATGAGACGGGTACGCCTGCAAGTACACTGCGGTTTCCCTCTTTTCTTTTAATCTCTTCCCAGTTTTCCACCACCTCGCCCGAATCTTTTACCTTTCGGTCTTCAAACACATGGGGATGTCTGAAAATCAGTTTTTTGTTGATACTGTTGATCACATCAGCAATGTCAAAGTCTTCTGTTTCTGATCCAATTTTGGAATAGAATACAATGTGCAGGATCAGGTCGCCAAGTTCTTCCCTTATCTCGTCCATGTTCTGATCCATAATGGCATCAGCAAGCTCATAGGTCTCTTCAATGGTCAGGTTCCTCAGGCTTTCAATGGTTTGCTCCCTGTCCCAGGGGCACTTCTCACGCAACTCATCCATGATCTCCAGAAGCCGCTCAAAGGCTTTCAATTTCTCTACCGTACTGTGCATATCATCTTTCTTTGAATTCAACCCTGATGGTCGAGCTGGTATTTAGCTTTAGCAAACTGGCGGCATTCCCGTTGCGAATGGCAATTTCCAGCAGGCCAACAGCATTAAATATGGCCAGCAGGTCTCCTGCAGGAGATTCGTTATAGCGGCTGTTGATCCTGTCTACCATGTAATGCTTGCTCTGGACAAAGATCTCAAATGGTTTTTCGTTTCCGACCCTGTCAAACAGCTCCTTTGAAATGTTCGTAATGGCGTTTTTATATGAATCGATAAAGATCACACTACCTGTAATGGTATTATCCTCAATGGTGGCCCTGAGTGGGACCTGTTTGTTAAAGCTTTTGGTCGGCGTACCCAGCTTCTTCAATGGAGTTCCGGCGGCCAGGGCACAGGCAATTTCAGCAAAAATGGACATGGAAATAAAACTGTCTGACCGATGTTCCGGTGATTCATTGAGTTTTACAACCAGCTCGGGTTCTGTTCCGCCCAGTAATCCCAGCATACCGTTATCAGCAAAGAGAAAATACTGGTTGTCCATCCGTGCAGCAAGTAGTTGTCCCCCTTCTTCCGGTTCCGAGTTTACAGCTATGATATGTATGGTATTCTCAGGAAAGTTAGGATAACTGTTTCTTACAACAAAAGCGGCCTGTGCGGTATTGAATTGTTTTACGCTGTGATTAATGTCAACAATTCTTGCTTCGGGACAGGTGGAGAGCAGTTTTCCTTTTAGTGATGCAACATAATAATCGTATTCATTCCAGTCGGACGTGAGCGTTATGATGTGCATGGGTTTCCGGTAGGGATTTTCTTATTGGAATGTTAAAAAAAACAGCTTAATTTGCACAACTAAAAGTAGTGATTATAATTTAATTTATGGCGGAAAAGCTGATCTATTTGGAAGGTGTCGACCCGGTTGATTTCTATGGTGTAAACAACGTTCGCTTCAATAAATTCATCAAATTATTTTCTGATCTGAAGATCATTTCCAGGGGGAATGAAATACGAATTTCCGGTGAGAAAAAACGACTGGAGGAGTTCGAAGAAAAAGTTGATCTGTTTGTCAGGTACCTCCGGAAATTTAATTCAGTCAGTCTTTCTGATATGGAGGACCTTCTGAAGGGTGAAGCAAACCATAAAATGGATGCTCCCGGGCCTGATGATGAAGTGATTTTGCACGGTGAAGGCGGGAGGAAGATCAGGGCTATTACTGTGAATCAGAAACGGCTCGTAGATGATGGGGAAAACAATGACCTGCTGATCGCAGTCGGACCTGCTGGAACAGGTAAAACATATACAGCCATTGCCATGGCTGTAAAGGCATTGAAAGAGCGCGAAGTAAAGCGGATTATACTTACCCGCCCGGCGGTAGAGGCCGGTGAGAAGTTGGGCTTCCTTCCGGGTGATTATAAGGAGAAGCTTGATCCGTACCTTCAACCGCTCTATGATGCCCTGAGGGATATGATCCCGGCCAAGAAACTAATACAGTTTCTGGAGGACGGAACCATCCAGATCGCTCCGCTGGCCTATATGCGAGGGCGCACCCTTGATCATGCTTTCGTCATCCTTGATGAGGCCCAGAATGCAACTGCCAATCAGTTTAAGATGTTTCTTACCCGGATGGGGCCTGATGCCAGGTTTATTGTAACAGGTGATGATTCACAGGTGGACCTGCCCAGGCACGAGGATTCGGGACTCGTTCAGGCCATAAGGATCTTAAAGGGGATCAAAGGGATATCGATCATTCGGTTTGATGAGCGTGATATCATTCGCCACCGCCTTGTTATATCCATTGTGGATGCCTACAATGGCAAGCACCAAAAATAGATGAATCAATCAATAAATAAAAACTGATCAGTTATGGCCAACGCACTCAAAGGAACAAATTTTGAATTTGCAGGACAGAAGAGCTTGTATATAGGAAAAGTACGTGATGTTTATAACATCAATGATGACTATCTCGTTATGGTTGTTTCGGACCGGATCTCAGCATTTGATGTGGTTCTGCCAAAGGGCATACCATATAAGGGGCAGGTGCTGAATCAGATAGCTTCAAAATTCCTGGATGCGACATCAGATATTGTCCCTAACTGGAAAATAGAGTCTCCCGATCCCAATGTAACCGTAGGGCATATGGCTGTACCATTCAAGGTAGAAATGGTTATCAGGGGATACCTGACGGGTCATGCATGGCGTGAGTACAGGTCAGGTAAAAGGATGCTATGTGGAGTACCCATGCCGGAAGGTTTAAATGAACATGATCGTTTCCCTGAGCCGATCATTACTCCCACTACCAAAGCAGAAGAGGGTCATGACGAGGATATATCGAGAGAGGAGATTATTTCCAGCGGGCTTGTGTCAGAAGAAGATTACCTGCTGCTGGAGGATTATACCAGGAGGCTGTTTCAGCGAGGAACAGAGATGGCAGCAGAAATGGGCTTGATCCTGGTGGATACCAAGTATGAATTTGGAGAGAAGGATGGAACAATTGTGCTGATCGATGAGATACATACACCTGACTCATCACGCTACTTTTATGCAGGTGGCTATGAAGAGCGCCAGGCAGGTGGTGAGCCACAGAAGCAACTCTCCAAAGAATTTGTGAGACAATGGCTGATCAGCAATGGATTCCAGGGTAAAGAAGGTCAGGTTATGCCCCATATGCCTGATGAATTTGTTCAGGAGGTATCTGACAGGTACATCGAACTATTTGAACGCATCACCGGTGAGAAGTTTGTCAAGGCAGATACAACCAGCATTGAACAGAGAATACTAAAGAACGTCAATGAGTTTATTTCTAAATAGGAAGTTATTATTCATCGTCCTTGGATTTGCTCTTTTTCAGGCGTCATTTGCACAGGAGCCTGTCACGGTGGAAAGATCCAATAACAAAGTGATCCTGGAGGGAAAGGTTTTTTATATCCATGTGGTAAAACCCGGTCAGACCCTGTACTCCATCGCGAAGGCATACTATATATCCCAAAAGGAGATCGCCATTGAAAATCCCGGTGTCATGTCTGGACTCCAGATCGGTCAGGCGTTGAAAATACCTCTGGAGCCTATTCTGGATAAACAGATCGATACTTCTGCCGGGGAAAGCCCGGATGAGTCAGTTCGGACCCACACTGTTCAACCGGACGAGACCATCTACAGCATTGCCCGCAGTTATAATATGGATGAAACCTCACTGTTGGATGCTAATGAAGGTGTGGAATCGGGGAACCTTCAGCCGGGACAAAAGCTTGTGATTCCCGGCCAGAAAGTCATCGGGCGTGAGCCCGTTTACAATGAAGAGGGATTTGTATACTACAAGGTGAAGCGTTACGACACACTCTATTCTATCGCCAGGTTTTATAATGTGGCTGTACGGGAGATCCGGACAGCCAATCCTGAATTGGGATGGGGTGGACCAAAAACAGGACAGGTGATCAGGATACCATTGCCCCAGGTCATAGATCACCCTGAAACTGCCCTGGATACCGTACCGGTTGACTCTAGGCTTCATGTGCAATCAGATAGCCTGCTGAAGGATTATAATTATGAAGAATTGATGTTTCAACATGATGATCCCAACCGTACCTACAGGATTGCCTGTTTCATTCCTTTCGATTTCCAGAAGCCGGAGCCCCTTGATTCATTGATCAAGAATATGAAGTCAGTTACGCGTAGAAACAGGATCACTGAGCGTTACAGGATGGAGCAGAAGATACCCCAGGCGGTGAACTACCTGGAGTTCTTCCAGGGAACACTCCTGGCCATAGATTCTCTTCGCCAGACCGGAATGAGACTGGATGTGCGTTTCTATGATACCAGGAAAAGCATGGACCATACCCGGTCTCTTTTGGAAAATGGAGAGATGGAAGATATGGACCTTATTATTGGGCCATTCTATACGTTTAACCTGGATGTTGTCTCAACATTTGCCAGAAAAAACAAAATTCCGCTTGTAACTCCTTTTTATTCGGAACTGGATTTTGTCAGGAGCAATCCCTATCTATTTCAGCTCAGTCCATCCCTGGAAAAAGAGTATCAGGAGGTTGCCAGACTGATTGCCAGTAAGCATACGTACAACATCGTCTATGTGCGCGGGGAGGATTCACTGGACATAAAGAAACTTGACTATTTTAAGGAGTTGATCTTCGATGGATTTGATGATTACCGTCCGGTTGAACCGGTTATTTTTAAGGAGGTGATTCTGAAACTGGAGCATACGGATGAGATCATTCACTCTCTTTCCCCAGACAGAAAGAACCTGGTGATTGTTCCCACAAGCAATGAAGCATTTGCCAGCCCTGTGGTCTCATCCCTTTACTATAAGTTGAAGGATTTTGAAATAGAAGTGATAGGGACTCCGTTCTGGACAGAATTTTCAACCATCGATTACAGGTATTACCATGAGCTCAACCTCATATACTATAGTTCATTCTGGGTGGACTACCTGGATCCTCAGGTCAATGATTTTCTGAATCGATACAGGAATCATTTTTACAGCGAACCTATATCAACCACCAGGAAAGGGATCAATTATGGAATTGTCGGGTATGATATGACCTTCTATTTCATCAATGCATTGCGTTTGTATGGACCGCGTTTCATCCTTTCGCTGGATGAGTATCAGCCGGGCCTGGTACAGAATTCTTACAGTTTTTCACGGGTGACTTCCGCTGGTGGTTATGAGAATAAGGAGATCACTTTTTACCAGTTTTCACCCGACATGAGTATCGGGGAAATTGAGGTCCCGGAGTTACCGGTGAGGAGTTTCTTTTTCAGGCCGATGGAGGACAGGAGAAAGCGGTATCTGAATCTCGACCGTGATTAGGCTCTAAACACATATATCGACATGAGAATTTCCAGGTATTTGCCGATGGCATTGGTTTTGCTAACCTGCATATCATGCAAGAATAGGCAAACCGAAACACTTGAAACCTATGTGGTGATGGTCTCTTTTGACGGTTTCAGATGGGATTATGCCGATCTGTACAACACTCCCAATTTTGAAGAGATGGCGAGCAATGGCGTTAAAGCTGAAAGGTTAATTCCATCATTCCCAACAAAAACCTTTCCGAATCACTATTCCCTGGCCACCGGGCTTTATCCGGATAACCATGGGATCATCAACAACAGTTTTTATGCACCGGACCTGGACGGGATCTATCGGATCGGGGATCGGGATATGGTTTCAAATCCGGATGCCTATTTTGGAGAACCGATATGGGTTACGGCTGAAGAGCAGGGCGTAAAATCTGCTTCTTATTACTGGGTAGGCAGTGAGGCTCCCATCAAGGGGAGTTACCCTTCCTACTGGAAGAAGTACGATGGAAGCGTCCCTTACATGGACCGGGTTGATCAGGTTATTGAGTGGTTAAAACTACCTGTTCAGAAGCGTCCCGGACTGATTACGCTCTACTTCGATGAGCCCGATGGTACTGGTCACGAATATGGACCTGTGCATGATACCACCGGTGAAGTGGTGGAATACCTTGATTCGGTACTGGGATACCTTCGCAGTGAAATAGCAGCATTAGAATATGGCGACCGGGTGAATCTGATTGTTCTCTCAGATCATGGCATGGGGCCCATATATCCGGACAGGTACGTCAACCTGTATGATGTTATCAATGAAGAGTGGATAGAGATGATTGTTGGCGGAAACCCTGTTTACCTGGTCGATGCTGTAGATGGCTTTGAGGCATCTGTCACCAGCGCCCTGAATGGTGTGGTGGGAGTGAGCTCCTGGCAAAAGGATGATATACCGGAACATTTTCATTATGGCAACAGCCCCAGGTTCCCTGATATCCTGGTGGTGGCAGACAGTACATGGAGTATTGGCAACCGCACAGACGCCTCCGGATATGCCGGTGGGGCTCACGGATATGACAATGCATTCACCGATATGCACACGATTTTTTTTGCCGATGGCCCCGCATTTAAGGATGGATATACACATCCCGTCTTTCCCAACGTGGATGTTTACGGGATCATCGCATATATCCTGGAACTCGATCCTGCCGCAACCGATGGTGATATGGAGCGTGTTAAAGGGATGTTCTCCGAGGGTGACTAGTTCACTTTTTCAATATCGGGAAATGCCCAGGTTCTGTCAAAATATGGTTCTAATGGTGCATACAAGCGTAAGTAAGCAAAGAATCCCTGATTTGGAACCGTAGGTATCCAGTTTTGTTCCTTGCCTTCTGGTGCTTCAGGACCAAAATACAAATCAACCGAACCATCTTCATTGGTTAACAAGTCCATTCTTGAAGATTTGTCAGCAATTTGCTGCTCGTTATTTATCAAACAACGGGTATCAACATCGTAAAGCGTTATAGACCAAAACTCTTTTGCCGGAGGGTTTGGAGGAATATGCAATTTGTAGTTACCGCTTCCATCCAACCAGTTTCCTTCACTGTCTTTATAAGCACCCAAGTAGGCTTGTCCAACACCTGGAATCTCGGTCGACATAGCTTTGTTTGTACCAATAGCTTCGTAGGTATAGGCTGCCATTTCATCCATTTGATGATAAAATTCTGTTTCATGAGACCAATGCCAAACTATTGGATATTTCCAATGGGTTTCAGAGCGATAGTATACATCCTCGAACCTCTTTTCGAATGTATTGGCTTTTGCCATGGCTTCACCCACCAATGCAGCTTCTGTCAATATCTTTATTTGGCGCTCATCCGGATTAAAAGGCTTACCTTTTTCAATGCCTAACTGCTTAAGCATAGCCATCAACGTCTGGCATGTCGTTACCCGGAGGAAGGATAAGGTATTTCCCACCTTTACACTGATCGGGTCCAAAGGCTCCCACATCAGTAATATTTTTCTGCCATAAATCGCTAATACCACTTGCATTGAGTCCGGGTTGAAGTTCTAATACCATTGGCCCTGTGTTCGTCAAATTAGCAAAACCAAATACATATGGAGTAGTAGCATTGGCAGTTAAAATACCAAGCTTGTCTTTGTAAGTAGTATATATTACAAAATCACCTTCGTTTGTTCCGAAAACTTGTTCATGTTCTTTTTGCCATTCAGCAAGCGATACAAATGGAAGTCCCCATAAATATGCCTGACAGGCACGTTGAAAATCCATCTCATCGTAAAGTATTTTAACGGTTTCACCGGTTGGATAGCCATGTTCAAACGGGTGAGAGAACTCAAGTTCCCCAATTCTGGTTTGAATTTTTGTTTGATCTGAACTATTTGTTTCAGTCGTTGTTGTTTGATTGCAGCTATGCAGGATAAATGCTGTAATCAAGCTTAAAGCTAAAAATAAGTTTTTCATACTTGATAATGTGTTGGATTTATTAGTAATTCCTTATTGAACTTTCTCCAATGTTGGCATCGCCCATTTACCTTCAAGCACCTCTTCTTTTGGTAAATACATTCTTAGCATTAAGTAGAATGGCCCATCAGGGGCTGGCAGCCAGTTAGCTTCCATGTCTTTACCCGGTGTTTCCTTTTGAATATATAGTACAATTGAGCCGTCTTCTTCTTTTTTAAATTCATTTATCATATTCGAATTTAACAAATACCTGTCCAATGGATTATGAATGAATAATTGAGTTGGACCATCATACATTGATAATGACCAGAAAGCGTTTACCGGCGGCAAATTACCCTCTTCAAATTGAAAGGTATAATTGTGTTCAGCCGCGTTCCAGGGCTCTCCTTCTTTATCATAATAATATCCGAAATAAACAGCTTCCTCACCGGAATTACCATAAAGGCCTAATTGTGCAACAACTGCCCGTTGCATGTAAAAGTTGGGTTGATTAAAATAGGATGCAGCTTCCTTTAAAAATTCACGTGTGCCAAAACCTTTAACGCTGCCAAGTGGGTCTTTTACAGCTTCTTTTGTAAAATCTTTCATTTCTGCATGTGCTTCCTTAACACCATCTTCAAGTGCTTTAATAAAACTTGAATCCTTTTCACTTAGGTTAAATATTTCAGGCGTACCAAGGCCGATTTTTGCTAGTTTCTCCATAAATTCTACCTCATCAGGATGAGTGTCAACCTGGTCTAGAGCAAAATCTAAATATTCAAAAGAAGCAATTGTAAACTCACTGCCATTTACCCATTCAGGAAAATCAATTTCAGGAGATGATGCAGGTGCCTCTTTTCCTAAATAGGCACTTAGCGATTGTAATTCATAACTCTCTTGAATCTCTTTTATCTTATCCATGTCGTTGGCATCATACGCCTGTGTTCTCACAATTATAAAAACCAGATTTGTTTCACTGTTTATAATTTCAGTGATTCCTTCAGGTTTATCGCCATCCCAATCGGGTCCAACCAATAAATATTTACCAGCTTCATTATTATTCGTACGTGTGCCAATGTAGGCGAAATTGTGCGTGTACCAGTCAATCATCTGAAAACTGTAATAACGAGCAGATTCCATTTCCGGAACAGAAATTACCTGTGGCTCTGCTCTCAAATTCATCCAGATCATGCAGTAAGGTGTGTCCGAGTTTGGCGTTACTATGGTTTTATCATCAGGTGTATATACCCTGGCCTCACAAGATTTCTGGTTAAATGGTGCCTTGTATTCAGGTGAATTTTCATTAACCACATAATCATAAACTGTTTTACAATTCATCACCAAAGGAAAGCCATAAATATATGCTTCTTTGGCAATCTGTTTTACCTCTTCGGGGGTTACTTTTACTTCTTGTTTGCAGGAATAAAAGAATAAAAGGAAGACTAATGTTGTACTTGTAATCTTAAATTTTGCTGTTTTCATATTATTTGGATGATGCCGTCAGTCTATGGGTATTCTGTAGGTGGGGTTGCTTCAATAAAATTGCAATACTAATATTGTTTTTTTGCAGTAAGCTTTTTTTAAATAGAATTTCCCGCATTTCAACAAGAAAATTTGCAAAAACAATGCTTAATTGTTAGGCCGAGTTCCTCATACAAGCCCTTGTAAAAGATCCTTTAGTTTGGGAATACTTTCTGAAGCGGTTTTCCAAACAATATCAAGATCCACATCAATATAATCATGAATGAGTATATCCCGCATTCCTGCCATATCTGACCAAGGTACCTCTGGATTACTGTTGCGAAAATCCTGTGAAATCCTTTTTGTAGCCTCACCAATGATTTCTAATTTCCTCACGACCGCATCCTGAGTGATATAATTACCGGAAAAAGCAATTTGATCAAGGCCGGAAATATAGGACTGAATTCTTTCTATACTTTGTAAAATGTGTTCTATATAGATGGAGTCATCTTTCATTCAAAGATTATTTGAAGATCAGCAAAGATGTATTTTTTCAACCGTTCATTTTTCAATGCTGGTTCAGTAACCAGATCAACCCTCTTACCCAAAACAGATGAAAGTTCACGGTGGATGCGGACAAGATCCAACAATGAAATTGTTTCTTTGAATTTCACGAAGATATCAATGTCACTATCCGCATTATCTTCCTGCCGTGCGAAAGAACCAAAGATGCCGATCTTCTCAGGCCCAAAAGGGTCTAGATACTTGATAATTGCTGTATTTACCTCCTGACGTTCCATGTTATCACAAAGATACATTTTTTTCCACCAGCCAAATTAATAGTATATGGATTAAGGAATTCGGCCTAACGAAGTATTAGAAACACCTGGTGCACATGCCTAATTAACACTATTTGAATAAATACCGGTTACTACTTAAAATTAATGAATATTCAACGCATATCTCAAGGATGTTTTCAGCAACTAAAACAATGTCCTGAAGAAAGGAAAGTACAAAAATAGCCGTCCCGAAAAACGAGACGGCTATGGTGTGTTGTAGATTACCGTTTTCTATGTTTTGGTTGCGCGTTCCAACCTTTTCAGGATAGAGAAGATGAATGCGGCAGATAACAGACAGCAGACTACGAAAATCAGCCAGAGTTTCCACAAATCTATTTTACTCCAAAGTGTGCTCCCTACAAAGAGAAGCTTGTTACCTACTGCCGTTGCCAGCAGCCAGCCTCCCTGCATAACCCCCTGGAACCTGGTTGGTGCAACTTTCGAAACAAAGGAGAGGCCCATGGGACTGAGGAACAGTTCTGCAATGGTGAGGATCAGATAGGAAGACATGAGCCAGTATGGCATGACCCGTGAGGAGTCGGGAACTGGATTGTACTTGATCACCCCGGCCTCATCAACTACCTGCAACTCGTGGGGTGAGACAATATTTAATGAAGCTACGATCATGATCACGAATCCAAGGGCTGCGATAATCATCCCGATCCCGATTTTCCTAGGTGTGGATGGTTCCTTCCCCTTGCTGTGTAACCAGGCAAAGACTGCCATCACACCAAAAGTGAGCGAAACAATAAACAGGGGATTGAATGATTGGAAGACTTCGGGAGCAATGGGATTTTGTGATTCACCCTGAGTGTAAAACCAGACGGTAGCTGCTCCACCTATTACAGTAAGAATAGCTCCTCCTATCCTGGAATTCTTTGTTTTGTTTTTTCCTATCAGCATGAAGATCCCCGCCAGGAATGCAATGACCGATAATATGTTTTCAAGTGTGAAGAACATAAACGTAAATGGATCAACGGTTTTTACCGTATAGTCCCGGGCAAAGAATGTTAGTGTGAGTCCGTTTTGATGGAATGCCATCCAGAAGAAAATCACCACGAAAAAGACCAGCAGCAGCGATACAACCCGCTGTTTTTCGTCCTTTTTGGCTATCATAAAGATCCAGGTCACAAATCCGACAAACAGACCAATAGCCATTCCGGTTGGAAAATCTTTCACGAAACTGATCAAAAAGGCAGTAATTGCACCTGCAACCAGCGCCATAGGTATGGCCAGTGGCTTTTCGGAGATGGTAATGGTCTTTTCGCCATCTTTTTTCTCTTTTTTTGGAAGGTGTTTGTTAAAAATGAGATAAGCTATCAGCGAAAGAACCATGGCAATGGCTGCGACACCAAATGCATAATTATAACCTCTGGAAAAAGACTCAATATAACTGGAGGCAAATCCTGAAAGATCTGTAACTGCTCCGTTCAGACTAACACCATTTGCGAGTTCCTGAAGCTTACTTACATCCTGAAGGGTACCGTCCTGATACTGGTGACAGATTGCAGGCAGGCTTCCATCATGAAGGAATCCATTCATTTTTAACCACCAGTTCCTGATACCCATGGCCGCAAAAGGGGCGAAAAATGCGCCAACATTAATACCCATATAAAAGATCAGAAACGCATTATCCCTGACCTTGTCGTATTTGTGGTCGTCATACATCTGACCAACAACTGCCTGCAGGTTCCCTTTAAAGAAACCGTTTCCAAGGGCAATGGTAAAAAGTCCAACGACTGTGATGGGAAGGGTTAACCCCGGGATAACCAGCATGGCATATCCAAGAAACATGATGACTTGCCCGATAACAATTACTGTTTTATATTTCCGGGTTGCATCAGCCAGGATACCACCAACCAGGGCCAGGGCATAGATGGCGAAGTAGAACCAGCTGTAAATTCCACCGGCTTTATCCTCGGTAAGTCCAAATTTTGCTTGAAGGAACAGTACCAGGATGGCCATCATGGTATAAAAACCAAACCGCTCACCCATGTTTGTAAAAAATGCTACATAAAGTCCTTTTGGATGTCCTTTTAACATTCGTATAAGATTTTGTGAATAATTCGTTTTGTAATGGCCACAAATATAAAAATAATTTTGAGTGCAGACGGGGGAAAAATATGTTTCAAAAGAGTTTTACGATTTTTCTTAATTTTGACTAAAACAGCTTGTTATGAAAATCTATGATGCAGTCCGGGTCCGGGAGATTGACAACTATACCATCATGAAAGAACCGGTCGAATCCATTGACCTGATGGAGCGGGCAGCCACCAGGCTGGCAGGCTGGTATGTGCGTCATTTCAATACGAGCAGGAGGGTTGTGATCTTTGCCGGACCGGGTAACAATGGGGGCGATGCTCTGGCCATGGCCCGGTTGCTGGCTGAAAGTCAGTTCCGGGTAGATTGCTACTTGTTGGGATTTGGCAGAATTTCAGAAGATTGTGCGATCAACAGGGACAGGTTGTTGTCCCAGGGTAGGGCGGGGCTGGAAGAGATCGGGGAAGGGGACATATTGCCTGAAATTGATAGTCAGGATGTGGTGGTGGATGGTATATTTGGATCCGGTCTTTCCAGAAAGGTCACCGGTTTTCCTGGCAATGTGATCCGGTATATCAATGAAAAAGCAGGGATGGTAATTGCCATTGATATTCCGTCGGGTTTGTTTGGCGAGGATAATAATGGAAACGATTATGCCAGTGTGATCAGGGCTGACTATACACTGACTTTTCAATTTCCTTTTCTTTCCTTCTTTTTTGATTCGAATGAACCATACGTGGGTCGATGGAGGGTCCATGATATAAAACTGCATCCCAGAATCATTCAGGAGACAGATACCCCGTATCGAACCATTGAAAAGGATGAGGTTCTGGCAATGCTGCCCGGGAGGAAACGCTTTTCTCACAAGGGTACTTTTGGTCACGCTTTGATCATCTCCGGTTGTTATGGTATGATGGGGGCTGCATTGCTGGCAGGGGAGTCTTGCCTTAGGGGAGGAGCCGGGCTTGTAACCCTGCATGTACCCAGGTTTGGATACAACATCATCCAGACCGGTTTCCCCGAAGCCTTAGTAAGTATGGACCAGTCAGACATCCTGTTCAGTGCACCTCCCGAACTATCTCCCTATAGCGCCGTTGGCATTGGACCGGGTATCGGATGTAAACAGAATACAGGCAAAGGGCTAAAGCAATTACTGGAAACGGTCAAGATTCCTATGGTCATCGATGCAGATGGTCTGAACATTCTTTCGGAACATCCCGAGTGGTATAAATTATTGCCTGAAGGGACCATCCTGACCCCACATCCAAAGGAGTTTGACCGGCTTGCAGGTGAAAGCAAAAATTCATTTCAGCGACATGTCAAACAGAGGGAGTTCTCCAGGAAACATAACGTGATTGTCGTTCTGAAGGGAGCTTATACGGGGATTGCCACGCCCGATGGAAATTACTGGTTCAATACATCCGGCAACCCGGGAATGGCCACCGGTGGCAGCGGAGATGTACTAACAGGACTGATAACAGGTTTACTGGCACAAGGATTGCAACCCCGGGAAGCCGCCCTGGCCGGTGTATATCTCCATGGCCTGGCAGGCGACCTGGCTGTTCACGAATCCAGTGAAGAAGCGGTGATCGCAAGCGATCTTATGAGACAATTGGGCAGTGCGTTCAGAGAAGTGCGCAAAATGAAATAGCTTTGATAAGTGAGATAGGATTAGTAAATTTTGTCTTAGATTCAAAGGATACGAATAATTGAAAAAGTATTTTTGAATGATGAAGCCAATTACATTCTTTGACACTGAAATTGAACCTGAAAGCAAGAAAATTCTTGATATAGGTGGTGTTAAGAGTGATGGCAGTATATTTCATTCAGCATCAATAAAAGATTTTGCCGGATTCCTGAAGAACACCAGGTTTGTTTGTGGTCATAATATTATCAGACATGATTTAAAATATATCCGGGAATCTCTCTCAGCTCAGGGAATTAATCAATTACGGGTTATAGATACTTTATTTTTATCTCCGCTACTGTTTCCTAAGAAAACGTATCATCGTCTGTTGAAAGATGACAAATTGCAACCCGAAGAGTTAAATAATCCGGTAAATGATTCCAAAAAGGCTGAACACCTGTTCTATGATGAAGTAACCGTCTTCAACAAACTGGACCCTTCTCTGAGGCTGATCTATTATTCTCTTTTGAAAAGCCAAAAAGAGTTTGAATCCTTCTTTGAATACATATCATTTGGCGCTGATAAAAAAGTAGAATCGAAGCCGTTAATACAAGAATATTTTCAAACACAAATTTGTGAAAATTCACCAATTGATAATATTATATCAAAATACCCGATTGAACTTGCTTATTGCTTATCATTAATAAACTGTTCCGACCGCTATTCCATCACTCCTCGTTGGGTTACTGTGAATTATCCCGATGTAGAGCGTATCATGTTCCTGCTTCGGAGCAACCCTTGTTTAAGTGGTTGTGGTTATTGCAATATAGCTTTAGACGCAGGGAAAGCACTTAAAAGATTTTTCGGTTATGATTCATTTCGCACATTTGGAGGAGAGGCATTGCAGGAAAATGCAGTAAAAGCTGCTATTGAAAACAAATCTCTTTTAGCCGTATTTCCTACTGGTGGAGGAAAATCTATTACTTTTCAGATACCTGCCCTGATGGAAGGAGAAAACGCAAAAGGATTAACAGTGGTAATCTCTCCTTTGCAATCGCTGATGAAAGACCAGGTAGATAATCTTGAGAAAAACAACATTACGGAATCTGTTACTATTAATGGATTACTGGATCCGATAGAACGTGGAAAATCTTTTGAAAGAGTTGAAGATGGTTCCGCATCGATATTATATATTTCACCTGAATCTTTACGCTCCAGAACTATCGAGCGACTATTGCTTGGAAGAAGAATTGCACGATTTGTAATTGATGAAGCACATTGTTTTTCGTCGTGGGGACAAGACTTCAGGGTTGATTACTTATATATTGGGGATTTTATCAAATCGTTACAGGAAAAAAAGAATCTTTCTGATAAAATTCCGGTTTCCTGTTTTACTGCTACTGCAAAGCAAAAAGTCATTGAAGATATCTGCCAATACTTCAAAGAAAAACTATCGGTTAACCTTGATGTTTACAGGTCAAATACCTCCAGAACAAATCTGCGATACAGAGTTTTCAACAGTGCCGATGAGGCAGAGAAGTATGATACGGTTAGAACTCTTATTGAATCGAATAATTGTCCGGCAATAGTGTATGTTTCAAGGACACGAAAAGCTTATACACTGGCAGAACGGTTGAGCAGGGATGGTTTCGATGCCAGGCCCTATCACGGGAAAATGGACGTTAAAGAGAAAACGGAGAATCAAAACGCATTTATCGCAGGCAAAGTTCAAATAATGGTTGCAACATCTGCATTTGGAATGGGTGTGGATAAAAAAGATGTTGGAATGGTTATTCATTATGAAATCTCAAATTCTCTGGAAAACTATGTACAAGAGGCAGGAAGAGCCGGACGTGATGAAAATATTCTGGCCGATTGTTATATGTTATATAACGAAGAAGACCTTAATAAGCACTTCATATTTCTCAACCAGACAAAGTTATCTCTAAAAGAAATTCAACAAATATGGCGGGCTATTAAGGATATTACAAAATTCCGGTCAACTGTTTCAAACTCGGCCCTGGAGATTGCCCGGAAGGCCGGATGGGATGATAATGTTGCTGAAATAGAAACTCGTGTAACAACCGCCATTGCAGCAATTGAGAATGCAGGGTATTTAAAACGCGGTCAAAATATTCCCAGGATCTTTGCAAATAGCATTCTGGTGAAAAATGTTCAACAGGCAATTGAAAAGATAAATAGTTCTTCAGGATTTGATGAAAAACAAAAAGTTAATGCAATTCGTATCATTAAAAAAATACTTGCAGCAAAAAACCGGAAACACACAAATGATGAAGTTGCAGAATCCAGAATTGATTACATTTCAGACCACCTGGGAATTGTTAAAGGGGAAGTAATAAGAATTATAACACTTCTGAGAGAAGAAAAAATTCTGGCAGATACAAAAGATTTAACTGCGTATATAAAGCAAAACGACAATATAAACCGCTCATTAAGTATTGTTGAATCCTATGCTCATATAGAAAATTATCTTTTACTTGTTATTGAAGAACAAGAAAAAACCTTGCATCTGAAGGAATTAAATGAAGAGGGATTTGAGAATGGATGTAAAGATATCAATCCGAACAGGATTAAGACAATTCTGAATTACTGGGCAATAAAAAATTGGATCAAATGGAATAATCATAACAATTCGAGAGATTATATCACAATAATATGTACTCAACATAAAGATGTATTAAAACAGAAACAAAGAAAGAGGCATGAACTATCAAAATTCATCGTCAGTTTCCTGTATAACAAAACACAGGAGGTGCAAGAGGATGGCAGTATCAACAAAAATGAGATGCTGGTTGAGTTCTCTGTTCATGAGCTAAAAGAGAGTTATAATAAGGAGTCAATGCTCTTTAAACTTGATATTTCAATTGAAGATATCGAAGATACTCTGTTTTATTTGTCCAGAATTGGTGCAATTATAATAGAAGGCGGCTTTTTAGTTGTATATAACAGATTGACCATTGACAGAATTGAACAAAACAATAAGATTCAATACAAGAATGATGATTATATACATCTTGATCAGTTTTATGACAATAAGATTCAGCAAATTCATATTGTTGGTGAGTATGCTAAAAAGATGCTGGTTGATTACAATAAAGCATTGAAGTTTGCAGATGACTATTTCCAATTGAATTATTCTTCATTTCTAAATATATACTTTCCCGGAAGTCTGAAAGAGGAAATTAAAAAGAACATTACACCAGGCAAATTTCGTCAGTTATTCGACTCACTGGCCCTGAGCAAGCTGGAGATTATCAACGATATTCAGTCCAAAAATATTACTGTTGCAGCAGGACCAGGCAGTGGAAAAACCAGATTACTGGTGCACAAATTAGCTTCCTTGCTTCTATTGGAAGACATTAAGCACGAACAGTTATTAATGCTTACTTTTTCAAGAGCTGCCACGACAGAGTTCAAAAAAAGATTGCTTGATCTAATTGGCAATGCTGCTAACTACGTTGAAATAAAGACTTTTCATTCGTATTGTTTCAACTTGCTGGGAAGAGTTGGTAATCTTGAAAAATCAGATAAAATCCTTCAAATTACAACTGAAAAAATCATAAATGGTGAAGTAGAGAGAAATCGTATTACAAAAAATGTTCTGGTAATTGATGAAGCTCAGGACATGGATTTGGAGGAATTCCGTTTAATAAAGGCCCTTATGGATAAGAATGAAGAAATGAGGGTGATTGCTGTTGGTGATGATGACCAGAATATTTATACTTTCAGAGGGGCTGATTCGAAGTATTTTGAGCAATTTGTTTTGGAAGATGGTGCAAAAAAGTATGAACTAATTGAAAATTTCAGAAGTAAAAAGAATCTTGTTGAATTTACAAATCAATTTGTTAAACGAATTCAACGACGTTTTAAAACAACACCAATTACACCTGTCCAAAAAGACAATGGTCAGATCAGGCTCATTCACTATCAGAGCAGAAACCTGATTGCACCTCTGGTGAGAGATATAATTTCATCCGGCCTATCAGGAACTACAGGTGTTTTAACAAAGACAAACGATGAGGCTTTGCAAATTACCGGATTGATTCTCAAAAACGGAATGCCGGCAAAATTAATTCAGTCAAACGATGGATTTAACCTCTGTAATCTTTATGAAATCAGATCATTTCTTGATGAATTGAAGAGTGATAAAGGTGCTGCTTTAATTAGCAATGATACCTGGGCCGATGCAAAGAGAAAGTTTACTAAAAAACACCGCCATAGCTCAAATTTTAAACTATGCAAATCATTAATTATTGATTTTCAGGAAACTAATCCCAGGGCTAAGTACATATCAGATCTTGTTGTATTTATAAAAGAATCAAAGCTGGAAGATTTCTCCTCAGAAAACGGTGAGACGATAAACGTTTCTACTATTCATAAAGCAAAAGGGAAAGAGTTTGAAAATGTCTTTTTGATGCTTGATGATTTCAATGCTGATTCGGATGATAATAAACGTCAGTTGTATGTTGCGATGACCCGCGCTAAACGAAATTTAGTAATCCACCATAATGGCAATTATCTGAATAATATTATTGTTGATAATATGTCTCGCGAAAACGATAATAGTAGTTATTCAACGCCCGGGTATCTGGTGCTGCATTTAACGCATAATGATATTAACTTAGGTTATTTTAATTACATCCGGCATAGAATATTGCCTCTTGAAAGCGGACAATCATTGTCAATCAGTGATGAGGGATTAACAAATTCCAATGGTGAAACAGTAGTTAAGTTTTCTAATAGTTTTATATCAAGAAAAACCTCATTGGAACAAAATGGTTATCGTCTGTTTGAATCGAAGGTGAATTTTATTCTTTATTGGAAAAAGCAAGATGACGCAAACGACGTGAAAGAAATACTAATTATTCTGCCTGAATTGGTTTTTGTTAAACAAAATTAAAAAAAAAGTAATCATTCCTGAACGATTACTTTCAGCATTGTCTTTCGGGCTCTGTTGTCAATGTTCTTAACAGCAATACCAAGCGCTTTTCTTGTACCAACAAAAATCGCCATTTTTTTCGCGCGGGTTAAGGCAGTGTAAATCAAATTGCGGTACAACATCGTGAAATGCTGCATCACTAAAGGAATGATTACCACATCAAATTCGCTTCCCTGTGATTTATGAATTGTAATGGCGTATGCCAGGTCAAGATCCATAATGTCCTGCTTTTTATAAAAAACATTTCTGCTTTCTGTTCCATTATGGTAAGTAACTACCAGAGTCATCTCCTGATTATCTATTGCGTTTATTTCGCCAATATCACCGTTAAACACTTCCAAATCGTAATTATTTCTTCGTTGGATAACCCGGTCATTCAAACGAAATTTACGTTCTCCCATTTCTAAAACAGGTTTGTTTTTGTTTTCCGGATTAAACGTCGATTGAACGAGTTGATTTAAGTTTCGTGTACCCAGGCTACCAACTGTCATTGGAGATAAAATCTGGACTTCAAGGTTTTTTCCAACTCTCTCTTTGATAGTTTGGGTATATAAGCGAACAATCATTTCCGAAGCTATAAAGCCAAGGTTCAACGACGACCAGGGATGAATACTCTTAAGCACCTCTTTTAGTGCTGAGGCATGAGTATCTGACTTTAGCAATGTATTGATATTGGTTTCCAGGAAGTTTTTAGGAATTGAAAATATGTATGAACGCACACCCTGTTTCCTGATTTCTTCTATTTCCTGTGGTGAAGTAGAATCAATATAATAATCATCTCCCAGGACAACTGTCTTGTAATTATCCTCCACATCATCCGGTGTGCTTTCTCTCATAAAAGCCACACCTTCATTATCAATCACATTTTTCATGGAGCTGCGAATCTTCCTGATGAAGTTCATTTGGTCTTTAGTGGCCTCTTCTGAATCAAAAAACAGGCAATCCTCATCTTTAATCCAAATATCAGGGCGATTAATGGGCGACTCTATTTTAGGAATTGTTCCATTGTTAATCTGGTGAGCATAATTAATAATCTGACTTTGTTGAGCCTGACGAAATACTTTGGCAAGCTGAAATAAAGGAATTTTCTGACTGTCAATCAGGTCTTTCAATACATTTCCTGCTCCAACCGATGGTAATTGATTGGCATCGCCAATAAACAATACCTGAGCGGTTAATGGAATGGCTTTCAATAAACTTGCTGCCAAAGAAATATCCAGCATAGAGCATTCGTCAATAATAATAAAATCAGTTTCCAGTTGTTCTTCTTCGTTTTTTTTGAACTGACCCGACATAGGTTGCCAAACCAACAAACGGTGGATGGTTTGTGATTTATCGCCAATAATTTCCGACATACGTTGTGCTGCCCGTCCGGTTGGAGCTGCCAGAGTAATTCTCTTTTTCATTGCTTTCAGCAATTTCACCAATGCTTTGGTAGTAGTTGTTTTACCACAACCCGGCCCACCGGTAAGAATAGAAAACCCATGCATGGTTACTCCCAATACTGAATTGTATTGTTCGTCACTAAGCGGAAATTCCTGCAGATCATTGTATCTCTTTAACCATTTTTCCACTCGTTTTTCATCGACTGTGATTTTTTGAGAAATGAACTTTTTCACTCGCTCTGCTGTATGCAACTCATCGTAATAAAGACTTTTGGAATAGTAGCATTTTACAGGTTCAGGTTCTCCCTTTTTTAAACGGATTCTCAGTTCGTTATCCTTTTCCATTTCCACAATCCCGGTTGCTGTCAATTCCTGAAAATCCTCCTTTAACAGTTTTTCAACCTCCTCCTGGATATGCTCTGATTCCAGATAGCAATGACCCTGATCTCTGCTTGCTCCAAGCACATGACCAATTGCTGCCCGGATTCGCCTGGGGCTGTTTTTTTCAATACCCAGGCTCAAAGCAATACTATCGGCCGACAAGAAACCAATGCCGTAAATATCTTTAGATAATTGATAGGGGTTGTCCTGAACAATTTTAATGGCATCATTGCCGTAATTCTTGAAAATTTTAACAGCAAACAAAGTGCTTACACCGTATTTCTGCAAAAACAACATAACGTTTCTAATCTCACGATGCTCGGTCCATGAGGATGAAATTTGCTCCATCTTTGTTTTAGCAATTCCGGGTACTTCTTTTAATCGTTCAATGTTATCTTCAAAAACTTCAAGAGTATCTTTCCCAAAATACTTCACAATACGTTTAGCTATTTTGGGGCCAACACCATAGATTAAACCCGAACCAATGTATTTTTCCAAAGCGGATGCGGAAGCAGGTTTTTTCTCAATTACACGATGAGCTTTAAATTGCTCGCCATACTTATCATGTTGCATCCACTCTCCTTCAAATTCCATAGTGGCGCCTGCAAAAACAGTGGCTTGATGAACGGTAACGGTCTTTACTTCGTGCTGACTTGTAATGGGATTTACACGTAAAACCGTCCATCCGTTTTCAGGATTGTGATAAGTTACACGTTGTATGATTCCAGTAAAAATTTCCACTACAACAAAATAACAAAATTTCGCAACAGTATTTGATTGCGGACAGAATCCTGAAAAAATGAAAATTATTTAATAGCGCCCAGTGTATAACAATGGCTAAAAAAATCATAGCTGCCCTGCGGGACAGCAACGCTTTTTAGCCGGAAGGTTAGCGGTAATTATAAATAGCTCATGCTTACAAAATGAAATACATCATATTATCTTTTCTCATAGCAGTTAACTTTGGCTGTTCGAGGCCTGATTGTATCGACATATACACTGTAGATGAAGTTATATTCTACCGATTCGAAATAGAGGAATTAAATAGTCTTAAAATTCAAGGATATTCACCAGATGGTTCGTTTGAGAAGTTAATTGACGCCTCATTTTATATTACCAATTTTGAACTTCTTGGAGAGGAATATTATGGCTATCTCAATAAACCAATAAGGACGGATCTCGATTATCTCTTCTTCTTTAGTCAATCAGAGAGATGGTGTAAAATTACTAACATTCAAGTAAAGGAGGAACTTTGTTATAATGGTATGTTTGTGAAAGAATATATAAAATCCTTTAATGGATATTATGTAGATACATTAAGGTTTGCATGCCAAATTTTAAAAGTGTTTCCGAAATAATTACCGTTGTATGTGTAAGGTTTGATCGAAATGGTTCAAATACTATGGAAATCTATGAAAACAATTCATCCATACCGACCAGAGTGAAATCCATTTCCTATTAGCATTCCTAAATTCTGTCATTTACGGCATACAACAGCAGGTATACAAAACGCTTGCTTCTCCACTACTTCTCAAACATACTTGGCAAACACTGAAAATACAATTGCAAATATTAACTTAGATTTCGCTAATGTTCGCACTTTGCATACCGGCGAATTCTCAGCAATTTATACTTCTAAATACACATATTTACATCTAAAGAAAAGAGATATTACTTAAAATATCACAATATATTTGATATATACAATAAAGTGTGATATGTTTGTAACATGAAGGAAAGTGATATATTATTCGGACTGTTAATCTCATTTTACAAAAAGGAATTTTCATTTTCTGATCTTACATGGCTGACTGCTCCTTTTAATATATCGGAAACATCATTAAGAACTAATCTGTCAAGAATGATAGGAAATAAAATTCTTAGTGTTAGGAAAGAAGGCAAAAAAGCATTCTATAGTCTCACTAATAAATCAAAAAGAATAAGTTCAAATGTTGTATTGAGTTTTCACAAACCGAATTGGTCAAATTGGGATAACGATTGGTGGGGAATTTCTATTTCATTACCAAAAAACAGTAGTTCGCAAAGATATTATATAAATAAAAAACTGGTCAGTTATAGATTTGCAGCACTGCATCCCGGTTTTTGGATACGTCCTTTTAATAAAAACGAGGAGATAGAAAGAAGGTTAATAAATACAATTAGAAATAGAAATACTAAAGTAATTGTTTTTAAATTTTCTTCAGAAGAAGATCTTTTGAACATACCTGCTTTATGGAATATAAAGGAGATTAATCTGGAGTATAAAGCATGCATCGATTATATAACAATGTGCTACGATGATTATAACCTGGAGAATCCACAAGAAGCACTTGTAGGAAAAATGACAATTGGTAATATTGTTGTCAAGCAATTATTTAAAGACCCTTTATTGCCGGAAATATTCTTGCCGGATGACTGGCTTGGTGATAGCTTAAGAACTGCATTTAAAAAATGGGATTCGTTAACTACCTTAAAATCAAAACTATACTGGAAACAGATATTTTCTGACAAAGAATCTTCTACAATTATAAATCAAAATTATTATGGAAGAAAACATCAACTGGCTATGTGAACAAGCGCCGTGGGTTCGATATAGGACAAGAATTGATTTATTGGATAGATCAAGGGATAATCCTGAAGTTGAAAGAGATTATGAAGAACTAATAAACCATCAATTAATAAAAACATTGTTACAGGAAATACAAGAATGGCCTGGCCAACCAATGAAACGGCATAATGATGCCAAATTATTTTTCCATAAACTGGTATTTCTTGCAGACCTGGGTATATCGATAGACAATCCGGCTATCGCTCAAGTAGTTGAAAAAATACTAGCAAATCAATCACAAGATGGCCCTTTTCAAATAGTTGGTAATATCCCTACAGTATTTGGCGGCAGCGGACTGGATGAACCTGTATGGATGTTGTGCGATGCACCATTAGTAACTTATGCTTTAATTAAAATGGGTGTAGACAAAGATTCCAATGTACAGAAATCCGTTGATTACCTCATTTCATTAATAAAAGATTTTGGGTGGCCTTGTGCGGCAACAACCACCCTCGGCAAAAAATTTAAAGGTCCTGGAAAAAGAACTGATCCTTGCCCTTATGCAAATCTGATAATGCTTAAATTAATATCTGTTATACCTGGACTTCACAATAGCCATGAAGCTAAAAAAGGAGCCGAAGTACTTCTGGACCTTTGGGAATATAGAAAAGAAGTGAAATATTTTCTTTTTGGTATGGGAACAGATTTCAATAAACTCAAAGCGCCATTTATATGGTTTGATATACTGCATGTTACTGATGTGCTCTCACAATTTGAATTTCTTAAAAGTGATAAAAGATTGAAAGAAATGATAAGTATTATTCAATTAAAATCAAACGAAAACGGATTGTACAAAGCCGAATCTATTTACCGATCCTGGAAGGACTGGGATTTTGGACAAAAGAAAGTAAACTCGGGCTGGATAACATTATTGGTTTATAGAATTTTAAGAAAGTGGAACAATATTAACCAAAATTTATAAACATGGTGAAAACAACAATTGATTACAAGAAAGCTTTATTATGGGGAGCTATAGTTTGGGTAATTCAAATGTTGGTTGGTAATCTTCTGTGGATGAATCCAATTGTTGCAAATATTAATCAACAATACGCGGGACACCCGACAATAAAATCCTTTGATTTCATTGGAGGCATGAGTAATTGGATCTTAGTAACATTGCTCTTTGGGACAGTTTTCATCATAGTTTGTATTATTTTGTATCTTATCCTTTATCGAAGTTTGCCTGGACAAGGATGGAAGAAAGGTTTGTTTTTTGGTTTAATGGTTGGTTTTATTAAAGCCGTACCTGAAGCATTTAACCAATGGATGTTATTTGTATACCCGGAATCCTTAATTTTAGTGCAATTAGCAAATACTTTGATTGGTTTTCTAATATTTGGAACACTATTAGGATTCTTTTACAAGAAGTTCAATGTAATTATTTCAGAATAATAAACTGCTGAGAACAACTTCGTAAAGAATGTTATAGGAATGCAAAATTTCATCGAAAGTAATGTCAAATAAAGCGATTAAATCATATTCATTAGACGAGCTTACCCATGAAAATTGCCTGATTTGTACTAATTTCGCCACCGGATCGTTATTATATCTGATGAAGAACTTTGTTTTATATATGGTTGCAGCCATGATCATGGCGGGTTGTTCTACCACCACCAGGATCCAGGTCACGCCACTGGGACAGGAACCTGCGGAAGCACTGGAAAAATATATGTATGCCCTGCCTCAATCTGTATTGAGGGTGGAGGTCACCTACCAGGAAGCAAACAGTGTTCCCGGTCCTTACTGGGAGTATGCAGAAAAATACCTGGGCATTTCCCAGGTGATAAAGCAATCATCCAGCCACTGGAATATTCAAGATGTAGTCCTAACCCAGCATACCGAGTTGGATCCTCAGCATATTTATTCCCTGAATTTGCTGGAAGGGGAATACAGTGGTAAATTCCTGGACCATTATATTGAGCAGGGAATTCTTGTGGATGGAACAGCAATGATCCATGAGCAAATGAAGGGACCCGCACTGGAGTCAGATTTCAAACGTGATTATCTTCGTTACGTGGATTTGGGTGTTTATGGGAATTTCGAGAAGCGGACAGAAACCATGTACAAAACGCTGGTGACAGATACCTCTTATGTGAGGGTACCCGTTCAACGTTCCATTGTTGAGCAGAAATCTCCTTTACGTAAGGCGGAAGAAGCTGCTGATTTCGTGCTGGAATTAAGGAACAGGCGGTTTGAGATGCTTACCGGTGAGTATGAAGTATTTCCGAATGGAGAGGCTATGGCTGCCGCAATCGAAAAACTTGACCAGCTGGAGGAAAGTTATCTTACCCTGTTTACCGGAAAGACAATTTCAAGGATGGGGAAGAGGGCCTATTTTATTGTTCCCGAAACCGGGTCATCCCCTTCGAGGTACCGCCTTGATATGTTTTCCAGTCAGCTGGGATTTGTCCCTGCTGAATTGATGGAAGGGGAACCACTGGAAGTGCAGATTGAACCATTAGGCACAATAAATGCCCTGGATGGTCAAGTTTCCGGAACCCCGGAAGAGAAGGGATATGATAAGCTGTATTACAGGCTGCCTGATGTGGTGGAATTGAAAGTGAATCTGGGTGTGGATGTACTTTTCAGTCAACGAATCTCCATATTCCAGTCAGGAGCTGTGATTACTTCTCCAATCAAATGATTGTCTTACAACTTCCGAATGCTTGTGACCTGTACCTGTTGACGGTCAGGGGTGAATACTTTCAGGAAGTAAACCCCATGGGTATAGGTGGATGTGTTAAGCAGGATAATATCTCCCGGATTGATCTGTTTGTGCTGTTCCTGACTGATTAATCGGCCGGTCACGTCCTGGATCTCCACAAGGAAATCACCGGGTTTGTCAATATCAAAACGAATACTGAGTTCGTCTCCAACCGGGTTGGGATAGACTGAAATATTCCAGTTTACTTCATTGCTACTGATCCCTACTCCAATATCAGATGGCTGCTGGAAACCCTGTGTAAGGATCATATTCCCTCCGGTGAGGGTAGTTACGGCCAGTTCTCCCAGTGTCCACGAGATACTGATGTTTTCGCCTTCAGCATAGCCTCCGCCTGAAGAGATCACAGTAGGTGCCAGTGTGATCTGGGCACAGATAGCTGCTGAAAATAGCATGAAAAAAAGGAACGAAATCAGCTTTCTCATAGTCAGTTGTTTATTCAAATATCCAAAAAAACTTATTATAAAACTATTTCACCGGTATGTTTTCAAGGATGGCCACGAGGAATTCCCAGAATTTCTTCACTGTACTGATTTCCACCTTTTCATCGGGTGAATGAGGAAACCTGATGGTAGGACCGAATGAGATCATGTCCAGTTCCGGATAAACCCCTCCCAGCAATCCACACTCCAGCCCTGCATGTATGGCTCTGATTTCCGGGATCTTTCCAAATTCTTTGTTGTATACGTCCTGACAGACCTTGAGTATGGGTGAGTCCATGTTGGGCTTCCATCCGGGATATTCTCCGGTTAGTTTGACATTGGCATCTATCAAATGAAAAACTGCTGCAATTTTCCATGCAGTGGCTTCTTTGGCGCTATCCACAGATGACCGGGTGAGGTTCAGGGCCATGAACTTTCCATCTTTGACTTTTACAATGGCCAGGTTATTTGAAGTTTCAACAAGCCCCTTCATGGAGGAACTCATCCGTTGTACACCGTTGGGGCAGGCGAAAATCGCGCGGATGAATTTATATTGTTCCTTTTCGGGAACTACTTTTGCCGGAAGATCAGTTTTTTCACATGTAAATGTCAGGTTGGGTTCGGTTTCTCCAAACTCCTTCCGATACATGGACTGGTAACTTGCTACCATGGCTTCAAGTTTGATGGCAGCAGCTGCGGGGACAAGGACAATGGCATGCGATTCCCGTGGGATGGCATTCCTGAGGTCGCCACCTGTAGCTTCTGATAATCTGATTTTCAGATCGGTTTCGGCCTGCATCAGGAACCTGAATAGAATTTTGTTGGCATTGGCCCTGCCAAGTGGGATATCTATTCCGGAATGTCCCCCTTTCAATCCCTCAGCATGAATTATGTATGCCGTGTGGCCTGATGGTGCGTCTTCTTCGACATAGGATTTGGATGCGGACACATCGATACCCCCGGCGCAACCCACATAGAGTTCCCCCTCATCTTCCGAATCCATATTGATCAGGATGTCCCCATTCAACAAACCAGGCTTTAATCCGAATGCACCGGTCATACCAGTTTCTTCGTCAATGGTGAACAGTGCTTCGACCGGACCATGTTTCAGGGTATTCGATTCCAGAACAGCCATGGCTGCTGCAATACCAATACCATTGTCACTTCCAAGCGTTGTTCCGTCGGCTGTAACCCATTCACCATCAATAACAGCAACGATGGGATCAGTTTCAAAATCAAAATCCCTGTCGCTGTTCTTCTGGGGAACCATATCCAGGTGTCCCTGCAGGACCACGGTTTTGCGGTTCTCCATGCCGGGTGTGGCAGGTTTTTTTATAATCACATTCCCCACCTCATCGACAACGGTTTCCAGTCCGAGACCTTCTCCGAACTTTTTCATGGTTTCGATGATCTCGGCCTCTTTCTTTGAAGGCCTTGGGATTTGTGTAATTGTATGGAAGTGTTTCCAGATCTCCTGGGGATTCAGGTCTTTTATATCGTTCATTTCTATGTTATTTAAGTTTATTCACTTTTCTCAATATTCGGAAGTTGAAGTCCATAGCCCTTCTTCTTGTCTTCTGCTTTCAGGAGCAGTGCAAATATTAAAGCAAGGACACCAAAGCTGGTAAATATCATCATGGGCAGGGTATAATTGTAGGTAGCTACCTCAACCCCCCCCTTCATTACATATCCTGTGATACAATACTTTTGAAGTACCCATCCGATCAAAGCGGGCACTCCCATCAGTCCCCAGTTCTGCACCCAGAAAATCAGAGCAAAGGCAGTTCCCATATACCTGTAAGGGATAATTTTGGGCACGGATGGCCACATGGCTGAAGGCACCAGGGAAAAACCAAAACCGAGGACAATGATCAGGACAATGGCAACGAACCACTGATCGAGGAAGGGTAAGGAAAAAAGGGCATGGACAATGATAAGAAGTACTGCACCAATGATCATGATGGTTGCACCTTTCCCTTTTTTGTCATATATACCTCCGAAGAGAGGTGTCAGCAGAATCGCTCCGAAAGGGAGCATAGCTGGCAAGAAACCGGCAAGCTTATCAGAAACGTGAAACTTCTGAACCATCAGGTCTGTTGCAAACTTCAGAAAGGGGAAGACAGCAGAGTAAAAGAGGACACAAAGGATGGCGAGGTACCACCAGCCTCTGTTGTTCATAATGAATTTGATATCTGAAACCTTAAATTTTTCTTCATCCGGTTCTTCACTGTTGGCAGCAAGGACTTCTGATTCGGAGGCATCCAGTTTCTTGTCCATAAATGTATAAAGGATGAAGGTAATAAGTCCGATGCAGAGCAGGATAAGCCCCAGCAGGATTGGCTTGGAAACATGTCCCATCCGGAGAGCTACAGGTAGAGAGATGCCAATGGCCAGGGCTGTACCCAACCTGGCAACCGAGACCTGCAATCCCATGGCCAGCGCCAACTCTTTTCCTTTGAACCATTTCACAACGATCTTGGAAACTGTTATCCCGGCTACTTCAACACCCACTCCGAAGATGGCAAACCCGATGGCAGCCAACATTACCTGTGCTTTGGTATCGAACCATAAGATATGCCATACAACCCCATCCAGGGAGTTGGTGGAGACTGCCCAATATTTTAGGACGGCACCCAGAACCATGATGGAAGCAGCACCCACGCCAGTCATCCTGACGCCTATTCTATCAAGAACGATCCCTCCCAGAATCAGCATGAACAGGAATACATTGAACCAGCCGTATGCACTGGTAAAAAATCCATATTCAGCACTGTTCCACGAGAGCTGTTGTTCAAGTAATCCTTTCAAAGGTGCCATTGAATCGGTGATGTAATAACCGGCGAGCATCGTAAATGCTACAATGCCCAACGCAGACCATCGCGCAACAGCTGAATCCCTCAGGCTTTTTCTAATCGCTTCCATCAAATTTATTTTTTGTTAAGAAGTTCTAAAAATAGAAAAAATATACCGCCTTCAGTCGTATTGTACAACATAGTGAATAAGTATATGGTCATATATTCATATAATTCCTATTTTCGTCCTGGTGGAACGAAATTTGGTGTATTAACTTAAATAATTACGAATGAAAAATGCAATTCTGATCATAGGGCTGGCCATATTCGGATTGAACTTTATCGTTGCCCAGGAAGAAGTAAAGTGGTACACCATTGAAGAGGCTATCCGGCTTGCAGAGGAGGAGCCAAGGTTGCTGGTGATAGACGTGTATACTGACTGGTGCGGATGGTGCAAACGGATGGATGCGACCACCTTTTCGGATCCCGCTGTTGCAGCCATCATGAATAAGAGCTTCTACCCGGTTAAATTGAATGCAGAGGGGAAAGACGATATCGTGATTGGAGACAGGACCTTCAAGTTTGTGGACAATGGACGGAGGGGGTACCATGAAATTGCAGCGATCGTGACCAAGGGCCGGCTCTCATACCCCACCATCTCTTATGTGGATAAAGCCGGCAGGGTACTGGAAGCAGCTCCGGGTTACAAGACAGCCGATCAATTCAAAGTCTACCTGGCTTTCTACTCACGGGAAGCATACAAAATAAAGAATTTTGAGGAGTTCGCAGCCTCTTATGACGATGAATTATAGAAAGTTAAAAGCTTCAGGCTTTCTAACCATACTTCCCCGTCATTTCTTCCAATTCCCTGATCATCTCTTTACGCAGGAGTTCAGGTTCGAGTACTTCAGCATCCTTTCCCAAACTCAAAACAAGTGATTTGAATTCGTAGGTAGGGTGTACCCTGTAACTGAAGACTATCTGCTCATCATTCTCTTCCTCAATATTCTGCGATTCATGCCATGGCTGGGTGATGAGGTATTGGGCCTGGGTTTTCTGAACTGCGATTTTAATCAGTGGGGGTTCGCCCTGTGGTGCAATGATGCCGATTGAATACCTGAAATAATCTGCAGCATTGAAATCCGGATCTATGTATTCAATTCCCGCCACTTCCCGAAGATCCCTGATGCGGTCGAGGGCATAGGTACGTACCTGTCCCTTGAATTCGTTCAAACCGACGAGGTACCACCGAAAGCCATGTTCCTTCAGCAAGTAAGGATGAACCTCATTGAAATAGGGTTTGTCTTCGTAGAAAGGAAGGTAGTACAGCCGCAACACCTGTTTGTTTTCAATTGCATTGATGACAGGATCAAGGTACTGCGTTCCCTTAATTTCAGGTGCTTTCCTGAAGTTTATAAACCCACGCTCCCTATAGCGTTCATACAGCCCTGCAATCATTGAATGGATCTCCAGGTTGTTTTTAGAATATGCCATGATCATAGTTGTATGTGATATATCAAAAATAGCAAAACCTTACATTGTTTTGTTTTCCTTTTCATGGTTTGTGAGATTTTGTTATCTTGAGTACGAAAAACCAAAAATTTAACCAGTCCGGAATGGCTGATTTAAAGAGCGGCATAAGTAGGTCCGGTCCTGGCAACGATCGGAAAGGGAAAGGCAACTGTATCCTTCATATCAGGAACAGGTCGGGCAGTCGCCTGAACCTGGTACTCCACGGGACGGAGGTGAATATTGTTCGTGCCATGACTGTTCGCCGCTTTAAGCGTCTGAAATTGATCAAGGGAACTTATGTAGTTGAAGCATGGCTCTCGGAAGGCCGCATTGGTATCAATGCCGTTAATATCCCCCACATCAGCATCGAAAAGATCACCTCCAGGAAAGATGTCTCTATCAGGGGAAGAAAAATCGTAGCAGATTTTGTCAATGACAGGGCCAGGCTTGAAATCGATCAGGAACCCACCGCAGGCGATATTGTACAGAATATTTAGTAGTTCAGATTGGAAGCAAGCAGGCTTTCCACCTGAGGGGCAGTCATGCCTTTTCTTCTGGCATAATCCTTCACCTGGTCCTTTTCGATTTTTCCCACGAAAAAGTACCTTGAAGCCGGATTTGCGAAGACCAGTCCACTTACAGAAGCTGCCGGGATCATGGAGTAATTCTCTGTCAGCCGGATTCCGTGTTTTTTCGCATTGAGCAGGTTGAAGAGTACTTCTTTCTCTGAATGCTCGGGACATGCAGGATACCCATGAGCCGGTCTGATCCCTGTGTATTTTTCCTTGAAAAGGCCATCTATGGAAAGGGATTCATTTTCTGCATATCCCCAGTAATTTTTCCTGATCTCTTCATGAACCAGTTCAGTGAATGCTTCTGCCAGCCTGTCGGCAAGTGCTTTCAGCATAATGGCCGAGTAATCGTCATGATCTGCTTCAAACTCTTTCAGTTTTTCTTCTATTCCTATACCTGCAGTAACAGCAAATGCCCCCATGTAATCGGAAATCCCCGAATCAATGGGTGCTACAAAGTCAGACAGGCAAAGATTTGGCAGGTTATCCTCCTTTTTGGTTTGGTTGCGAAGGTTGGTGAACCGGGTTAGTATTCTATTTCTGGACTCGTCCTGGTATACCATAAGATCATCCCCTTCAGCATTGGATGGGAAGATCCCGAAAACCGCGTTGGCAGTGAGCCATTTTTCGTTGATGATCTCATCGAGCATCTCCTGTGCATCATCGTAAAGCTTGCGAGCCTCCTCACCGTAACGGGGATCATTGAATATATCCGGAAATTTCCCCCTGAGTTCCCAGGTCACGAAAAAGAATACCCAGTTGATGTACTCCCGGATCCTTTCCATGGGATAATCAAGGAGGGTTTTGATTCCTGTCTGGTTTGGTTTTGAAATGCTTTCAGATGTCCAGTCTATCTGTAATGCATTCTTTCTGGCATCATCCAGACTCAGGTATTTGATATCCCGACCTGCCCCTGCATAGTTGATCCTCAATTCTTCGTAGTCCTGCTTGATTTTCTGAACATATCCATCCCTGTTTTCCCGGGAAAAGAGTGTGCTGACCACCGCAACGCTTTTAGAGGCATCCTTTACATGGATTACCGGTCTGCCATACCTGGGTTCGATTTTAACAGCGGTGTGGATCTTTGATGTGGTGGCTCCCCCGATCAGAAGCGATTGTTTCATATTCCGACGTTCCATCTCGGAAGCCACACGGATCATCTCTTCCAGGGAGGGGGTGATCAGACCTGAAAGCCCTACTATATCTACTTGTTGTTTTTCTGCTTCGTCCAGGATCTTATCAGTGGGGACCATTACACCCAGATCAATCACTTCGTAATTATTGCATCCCAGTACTACTCCTACAATGTTCTTACCTATGTCGTGAACATCTCCTTTTACGGTAGCCAGCAAAATTTTTCCTGCCGAATGGCTGCCTTCTGCACCACCTGCTTTTTCAGCTTCAATAAAGGGCAGCAGGGCAGCTACCGCCCTTTTCATGACCCGTGCGCTCTTCACTACCTGCGGGAGGAACATTTTTCCATCCCCAAACAGGTCCCCGATTACATTCATGCCGGCCATCAGCGGACCTTCGATCACCTTCAGGCCGAGACCATATTTCTGGTGTGCTTCCAAAGCGTCATTCTCAATGTGCTCGGTAATTCCTTTGATCATGGCATGTTTCAACCGTTCCTCCACCGGCTGATCCCTCCATGTATCCCTGGCCACTTCAACCTTCTCAACCTGTTCAATACTCGTGGAGTATTCTATGAGTCGTTCTGTGGCATCAGCACGTCGGTTCAAAACGAGATCTTCGGTATAATCCAAAAATTCGACCGGGATCTCATCATATACCTGGAGCAAGCCGGGATTGACTATTCCCATGTTCAGACCGGCCTTGATGGCATGATAAAGGAAGACCGAATGTATGGCTTCACGGACCATATTGTTACCCCGGAAAGAAAAGGAGAGGTTGCTTATACCTCCGCTTACCCTGGCGTGGGGCAGGTGCTTTTTAATCCACCGGGTGGTATTGATAAAGTCTACGGCATAGTTATTGTGCTCATCAATGCCTGTTCCGATGGTTAATACATTGGGGTCGAAAATGATATCATCAGGTGGATAATCAAGTTTATCACGAAGAAGGTTGTAAGCGCGCTGACAAATCTCAATCCGGCGCTCATAGGAATCTGCCTGTCCGTATTCATCAAAGGCCATCACAATGACCGCTGCACCATAACCACGGATCGTTCTGGCCTGCTCCAGGAAATGTTTTTCTCCCTCCTTAAGGCTGATGGAGTTGACAACAGCTTTGCCCTGGATGCATTTTAATCCGGATTCGATGACTGAGAATTTGGATGAGTCTACCATCAATGGTACCCTTGAAATCTCAGGTTCGGCCAGCAGCAGGTTCAGGAAAGTAACCATTTCATGCTCAGCATCCAGCATGGCGTCATCCATGTTGATATCCAGGATCTGGGCTCCGTCTTCCACCTGCTTCCTGGCAATTTGAAGCGCCTCATCATATTTCTTCTCACGGATCAGCCTGGCAAACTTTTTACTGCCTGCCACATTGCACCGTTCACCGATGTTGATGAAGTTGGATCCTTCATAGGCAGTCAGCGGTTCCAGTCCGCTCAGTCTCAGTCCGTATTGGTGTGTCACGGGTTCCCTGGCTTCCGCAGAAGTCAACAGTTGGGAAAAAGCTTTTATATGCTCCGGTGTGGTACCGCAGCATCCTCCAACAATATTCACGAAACCCGAATCCAGGAAATCCTTGATCTGCATGGCCATCTGATCGGGTGTTTCATCATATTCGCCAAACTGATTGGGCAATCCGGCATTGGGATGAACCGAAACGAAGTGTGATGATTTGTTTGACATCTCCTCCAGGTATGGGCGGATCTCCCTGGCTCCGAGAGAACAATTTAATCCAATGGAGAGAAGTTCCACATGGTCCAGTGAATGCATGAAAGCTTCGAGTGTTTGTCCCGACAGGGTTCGGCCACTGGCATCTGCAATGGTTCCTGAGACCATGACCGGAATGTGTCTTCCCTGACCGGCAAGGAACTCTTCAATTCCCATCAGGGCAGCCTTTGCATTCAAAGTGTCAAATACCGTTTCGACCAGAAGCAGATCTACACCGCCCTCCACCAGTCCGCGCACCTGTTCCTGATATGCACTTTTCATTTCATCAAATGAAATCGCACGGAATCCGGGATCATCCACATCAGGAGAAAGAGAAGTAGTTTTATTGGTTGGACCTATGGATCCTGCTACAAACCTGGGTTTTTCAGGGGTCTTCTCTGAATACCTGGCAGCTGCCTCAGCAGCAATCCTGGCAGATTCAAAGTTTATATCGTAAACTGAAGTTTCGGTTTGATAATCGGCCTGGGAGATGGAGGTGGCATTGAAAGTATTGGTTTCAATAATGTCCGAACCGGCCTCCAGGTAGGCTTCATGGATTTCCCTGATCACATCGGGCCTTGTTAAGGAGAGCAGGTCATTGTTCCCTTTCAGGTCGTGGGGGTGTGATTTAAACCGTTCACCCCGGTAGTCATCTTCGGTCAGATTATAACACTGGATCATGGTTCCCATGGCACCATCCAGAAGGAGGATGCGTTCTTTGAGTATGTGGCTGATCGTTTTCTTTGATTCCATAATGCAATTAAGACCGAAATTTACTCAATTTTAAGAAAGTTCCGGTCGGGATTAGTTCAAGGGGGCTTTCAATCTCGGTTTTTGCCGTGACTGTATCGTGGTTTTCTCGCCAGAAATCCTGGATGATCCAGGTTATTTTATCAACTTCGATCAGGAATCCGTCGTGTCCGTAAAAAGATTCGATCTCCCTGTACTCGCCGTGGGATATATGAGCCAGTAACTTCTGCTCATGAACCGGAAACAGGTAATCGGTCGAAATCCCTAAGGAGAGTACATTGGCACTGATATGGCCAATGGCTTCACCAAGTGATCCACGGTCCCTCACCACATTGTGTGTATCCATCAGCTTGCTGATGGCATGGTAGCTATATGCATCAAACCGCTTTACCAGTTTATCTCCCTGGTAGTTTTGATAGGAGGAGGCTTTCAGGGCTTTGGTTTTTGCCTCATCACTTTCCATCTGTGTTTTGTTATAGGTCTGTTCGTTCCGGTAACTCAGCAGGGCTATGGACCTGGCTGCTTTCAACCCATTTATGCCTCCGTACGGTCGCTCATCTATAAAGGTTGGATCGGCTTCGATGGCCAGACGTTGTGATTGGTTAAAGGCCACAGCCCAGGGAGATATTTTCACCGATGAAGCAATGAAAATAAGGTTTTCGATCAGGTCCGGTTTCATGATGCTGTATTCCAAAGCCTGGAAACCTCCTATTGAACCACCCATGATTGTATGTATCCTGTTGATGCCCAGGTATTGTCTGAGTAACTCGTGAGCATTGATCACATCCCTTATGGTGATATCGGGAAAAGTGCGGTACCAGGGTAACCCGGTTTCCGGGTTGGTCGACATCGGTCCCGTGGATCCATAGCAGGAACCAATAATATTGGCACTTACGATGAAGAATTTATCAGGATCCATCAACTTTCCTTCTCCTATCATACCCGGCCACCAGACAGCCGCCTCAGAGTTTGCGGTAAAAGCATGGCATACCCAGATCACATTGTCTGCATTCTCATTCAATGTACCATAGGTATGATATGCAATATTGAGCAGGGGGAGGGATCCCCCCAGCTCAAGGTCGAATTTGTCCGTAACTTGATAGATTTGTGATTTCATCTCTTTACTTTTTCAAATGCCAGTTCGAAATCAGCGATGATGTCATCAATGTGTTCCAGTCCCACTGAAACCCTGAGCAGGGTGGGGGTGACCCCTGCTGCCTGCTGCTCTTCCTCGGAAAGTTGCTGGTGGGTTGTGGCCGAAGGCTGAATGATGAGGGTCCTCACATCACCCACATTGGCCAGGTGGCTCACCAGTTCCAGGTTATCTACCAGCTGGATGGCTTGCTGCTTATCTCCTTTTACAGTAAATGACAGCACTCCGCCGGCTCCCTTAGGCAGGTATTTCTTTGCATTCTCATAATGAGGACTGCTTACCAGTCCGGGGTAATTGACCTGGTCAATCTGTGGGTGCTTTTCAAGCCATTTTGCCAGGGCCAGGGTATTCTCACAATGCCGATCCAACCTCAAAGAAAGTGTTTCCAGTCCCTGTATAAACAGGAATGAATTAAACGGATTCTGGCTTGGTCCCAAATCCCTGAGACTTTCCACTCGTGCCTTGATAATAAAGGCAATGTTGCCAAACGAACTCTCATTACCGAATACCTCCCAGAATTTTAATCCATGATATCCTTCACTTGGTTCGGTAAACTGAGGGAATTTTCCATTGCCCCAATTGTAATTTCCTCCATCTACGATCACGCCTCCGATAGAAGTACCATGACCCCCTATCCATTTGGTGGCTGACTCAACGATGATGTTCGCCCCATAATCAAAGGGTCTGAACAGGTAACCGGCAGCACCAAAGGTATTGTCCACCACGAGAGGTATGTCATATTTCTTTGCAAGTGCCCCAATTTTGTCAAAATCCGGGATATTGAATCCGGGATTACCGATGGTTTCAAGGAAGATGGCTTTGGTGTTTTCATCGATCTGATTTTTAAAATCATCAATTTTAATTGACGCTGCAAATCGTGCCTCCCATCCCAGGTTTTTGAAGGTTACTCTAAACTGGTTGAATGTGCCGCCGTAAAGGTAGGGGCTGCTGACAATGTTGTCGCCGGCCTGAAGGATGGTGTTGAACACCACGAACTGTGCTGCATGTCCTGAAGCAACAGCAAGCGCAGCCACACCTCCTTCAAGGGCTGCAATACGTTGTTCAAACACGTCATTGGTAGGATTCATGATCCTGGAGTAAATGTTCCCAAACTCTTTCAGGGCAAAGAGGTTGGCTCCGTGCTCTGAATCATTGAATGTGAAAGATGTGGTTTGATATATGGGTACCGCCCTTGCATTGGTTGCAGAATCGGGTGTGTGTCCTGCATGGATCTGGAGTGTCTCGAAATTCTTATATATATTGCTCATGATTATTAAGTTTAATAGTCAAACATCAAAAGTCACTTTTGACTTTTGATTTGGGTTAGAATGATGAAAGGATTTTGTTCAGTGGATACTGAACCGCATTTGGATCGAAGCTTCTATACTACCTGATTAAGATATAGTACACTTACCGAAGCTTCGGCCGGGGCATGGACATAGGCAGCATGTGCATAATAAAATCTTTTTCGTTATTATCTCCCTTTCGGGTTAGGTTTTGGCACCTTCGCCTGGAGGCGGGTTGCCAGGGGATCTTCGAGCCTAATCTCTCACCCCTTCTCAATAACAATGGCACGCTTGTACCGTATTGATGGGTCAAATATATGCTACAGAACACATTTTTGCAAATCTGGAGGTATAAAAAACGACAATTTATTTATAATCAAAGCCTAATTCTCTGCGAAGGCTTTAAAACGCTCCATATTCAGGAGGGTGTTTTTTGTAAAGGCAGTTTTCATAAATGGGGCCATCAGAGCCATGAGTCCGCGAAATCTGAATACGCTGAGGGTCCGCCAGGTGGTTTTATCTTCTTCCATTTCAATGAAATAATTATATATTTCATTGTATACACCTCGAGTCTTGTATACTCCATGAAATTCATCAGGAAGATTTCTTTTGGTAATGGTTTCGGTCATGATAAGGTCGCCCTTTCGGCCCTCATATACCATTTCGGAACGAGACCCTTCCTGGCCAGGATTTCCGCTTACTATTTTAAAACTTTTTAATCCCTCCTGCCATTTGTACATGTTTTCAACATTGTCGAACAGCTCAATAACCCGGACACGGGGTAGATTAATGGTTACTTCGGTTGTATACTTCATAATTCAGAAATTCATACACATTAACAATTAAAGTTAGTGATTGTTTGGCAGGATTTATACTTGTGCTGCTCGAATTCTCACCGATATTTCACCATACCGGGATCTGGATCAGTGGGTTCTTCAGTTAATCACAGATCGGGATAAAAAGAGCTTCAAAGTGGATTAGTTTTTTTCTAAAATACTTTAAATTTGCGTGTGGATATCATAGATCTTTACACCAACCTGAAGGAAGCATATACCTCCGAGAATTTGCACCGCATATCCAGCCGGATCATTGACATGTTCAGGGACCATAAGTACGATGCACTGAGGGCTGTACAGAAGGTAGTAAATGAATATACCCCTTGTGGTGAAGAAAAGATCAACAGGGTCTTTGCCCGGTTGATCATGATTTACCATCCTGACAGGTTAAGTCAGTCTTTGAATCAACTTGAGCATGCTTATAAAAGGGGTGATTTCGAGGAGCTGTATACCATGTCGCACATTCTCAGTGTTCAGAACCTGGAGCCGGAGCATATAACGGTCAGTTCGATCATGACAGAGGAAGACCTGGCGGAAGAATTTGGCTGGGACGACCAGACCGATGGATTTTCCTATTTCATGGACCACGAGGAGTATGACGAGGATCGGGAGGATGAGCTGGATTACACCAACCGCAGTTTCCTGACTGCCCTGAAGCGCAGGATATATGGTAATCTGAATGTGGACTTCCCCATGTACCTGCTGGAGGACCTGGAGGAAATTGAGATGGCAGATTATGAGATTGAGTTCCTTGATGGTATTGATGCATGCAGTCATGCCAGGGTAGTTGACCTGACCAACAATAACCTGACCGACCTTTCTGATCTGAGGCACCTGCAGCAGATTGAACGACTCTATCTGTCCAATAATCATATTGGATTAATTGATCCGCTGAGCAACCTGACCGGTTTGCAGGTATTGGATATCTCATACAATGATGTGGATGACCTGTCGCCCCTTTTTGAATTGTCAGGATTGAACTATCTCAATGTTATGGGGAACAGGATACCGGCCTGGCAGCTGGAAAAATTGCAATTGAAAGATGTTACAATTGTGGCTTAAATTGTTGTGCCCGCATTACAATGCTTGTTCAAGATCAGATTTCAGATCCTCCACATCCTCTATACCCACAGAAAGACGGACTAATTCTTCAGATATCCCTTCAGATTTGCGTCCCTCCGCTCCCAGGTGCCTGTGAGAAGTGTGTGCCGGGGAACTGCAGATGGTTTCCAGTCCACCCAGGCTCATGGAGGGCTTGATCAGTTTCAATCTTTTCTGAAAGCTGATGCCATCCTGTCCATTTACCTCGAAGGAGAGCATCCCTCCAAATCCACTCATCTGTATTTTTGCGATGTCATGTCCGGGATGACCAGGTAAACCGGGATAATTAACCTGTTTTACGTTGGGATGTGCTTCCAGGAACAGCGCCAGTTGCATGGCATTCTCATTGATCCTTGCCACGCGAACGTGAAGGGTTTTCATACTTCTTTCCAAAAGGTATAGTGTAATGGCATTCATGCTGCCCCCGAAATTCAGGCCGGTTTCATGGATCTGCCGGATCAGCTCTTTGCTGCCGGCTACTGCACCAGCCAGTATATCGCTGTGTCCGCCCAAGTACTTGGTGGCACTATGGACAACAATATCGATCCCATGCTTGCAAGGTTGCTGGTTTACCGGGGAAGCAAATGTATTGTCAATGACTGTGAGGATCCCCGAATCTATCGCTACTTCAGCAACTGCCTTTATATCTGTTATATTCAGCAACGGATTGGAAGGGGTTTCAATGTAGATCAGTTTTGTATTCTCCCTGATGGACGCTCCTATATCTTCAGCCGATTGGCTTGCAGCAATACTGAACTCTATCCCAAAACGGTTGAGCTCCCTGTTAAGGAAATGGGAGGTTCCTCCGTAGAGTCCCTGCTGGAAGACCACATGGTCACCCTTTCCCAGGAATGTGAATAGTACTGTACTGATGGCTGCCATACCCGAGCTGAATACCAGGGCACTTTCCGACTCTTCAAGCGACGCTATCTTTTCGGCAACGGCCTTTTCATTGGGTGTATTCAGATAGCGTGGATAGACAGTGTCATCCTGATCAATGAATTCAAAGGACGTGGAGGTATAAATGGGGGAGTTGATCCCCTTCTTCAGATCATCATGTATGGTGCCTGCATGCACACACCTGGTTGGAATTTTCCCCATAGCGTTCTTTAATTCAGACTATTAGTAATTATCTCTTTGACCCAGTCTATTTTGATAATAAATGCTTTATGGCCTCCACATTGTGTGGATTGATCACATTTTTCGATTCGGGGGTATACAGGAATTCAAACAGCTCCGTATAATGCTCTTCAACTTTTGGTCTGATGATCTTATAGGTTGGATTCATCAGTTTATTCTCAATGGTGAATCCCTCATCAAGTATCCCGATATTTGCCGGGATCCATCGTTGCGGGAACAAATCTCCGTATTTACCGTTTGCCCTGTATTCCCTGATCTCGCTATCAATGAGTGTAAGACAGGCATTGATTCCTTCTTCTGAGTCAGGTTCAAGACTTTTCCCCCTGAGGAACCGCATTAATGACTCTGGATCGGGATGAACAAGGGCAACCGTATATGGATTTTGATTGTTGTGCAGCAAGCATTGTTCTATGTATTCAGATTGATCGGAAAAGGCCTCTTCGATTCCTTCCGGACTGTATTTCTCACCATCATCTCCAATGAGAAGGCTCTTATATCGTCCCAGTACATAAAGGAATCCATCTTCATCCATATGCCCCATATCACCTGTGAACAACCACCCATCCCTGATGGTTTCTCTTGTTGCCTCTTCATTTTTCCAGTAACCTTTCATGACATTTTCACCCCGAATCACAATTTCTCCCTTCTCACCAAGGGGAACCTCATTTCCTTCATCATTGCATATCCTGACCTCAAGGTTTTCCGGAATCTGACCCGACGCTCCCAATTTATGCTTCTCAGGGCTGTTAATACTGATCATAGGGCTGGCTTCCGTCAGGCCATAACCCTGGTACATGGGAATGCCAATGGCATAGAAGAAACGCTGAAGTTCTATATCCAACAGGGCTCCTCCACCGATAAAGAATTTCATATTTCCTCCCATGGCATTTCTTACTTTCTTAAATACAACTGCATCGAACAGCGCATACAGGGGTTTCAGGAGGGCCTTGAGTCCCTTTCCCCGGTCCCATCCGATGCCATTGTACCGGTATCCTATTTTTAATCCAGCTTTGAATAATGCGTAAGTAAATTTTCCTTTTGCCCTGACACCATTTTCAATGTTATTCCTGAAGTTCTTGGCAATGGTGGGAACACTAAACATCATCTCTGGTTTGATCTCCTGAATGTTCTTTGATATATTTTTCCGGGTTTCAAAAGAGGTCTTTCCCATCTCAAGAGAAGCTATGCTTGCCCCTACAGCCATGAATGAGAATAAACCGGCTGTGTGGGCAAAACTATGATCCCAGGGAAGGAAAAGAAACATTTTGTAATCTTCCGGTATAGATATCACAGAAAGGGCTTGTTCAGTATTGGATGTATAGTTTTTCTGGCTCAGCATGATGCCTTTGGGATCAGCGGTGGTGCCTGAGGTGTAGCAGATATTGGCTGTATCATCAGGCTGGATGGCTTCATATGTCTTTTTGAACGAGTCAAAATCCTTTTTAAGGAGTTCTTTCCCGGCTTCCATCAGATCTCCCATATATACCTCCATGTCATCATAGGATTCCTTTGGATCCATCAGGATGATCTTCTCAAGGTCGGGGAGTTCTTTCTTGATGGCTTCAATCTTCTTTAGCTGACTGGATGATACGACGATCATTTGCGTTTCTGAGTGTTTCAACCTGAAGGTGAGGTCAGCTGGCTCGTTTAATTGAATGGAGAGCGGAACATCAATGGCTCCCAGGTAAAACATACCCATTTCTGCCACCACCCACCAAACCCTTCCTTCAGCAAGCAAAGCAAGCCGGTCACCCTTTTTAACTCCAAGGGTCATCATACCCGCAGCAAACTGGTATACAAGCTCTCTCATCTCCCTGTAAGAGGTGGGTTGGAATACACCATCGTGTTTTTCCCACATATATGGATTATCGGAATAACGCTCGACGTTTTCCTCAAAAAACTGGATTAAGGTTTTCATGGAAGAATGTTAGATAGTTAGTATCGTTAGGATTTTCAAGATAGAAAAATCCATGATAGCAACAAAAACCTGACGGACCAATACGAATAGCAAAGCCGCCCTACATTTCTATGATCTGTTCCCTGTCAGGCCCAATCGAGACGAATTTGACGGGCACGTGGAGTTCCTTTTCCAGAAATCGGATGTACCCGTTGAGTTCGCTCGGAAACTGGTCCCTGGAACGGATCCCGGTGAGGTCTGTTTTCCAGCCCGGCATCTCTGTATATACAGGTTTCACATCGGCTTCAAGGTCATAAGGAAGCTGGTCTGTTAGTTCTCCATCGATGGAGTAAGCGGTAGCCACTTTGATGGTCTCAAATGTGTCAAGCACATCTGTTTTGGTCATGATCAGTTGTGTTACTCCATTCAGCATAAGGCTGTATTTCAGCGCCACCAGATCCAGCCAGCCACACCTGCGCGGCCTGCCGGTGGTAGAGCCAAACTCTTTCCCAATATCCCTCAGCCGTTCGCCTTCGTCATCAAGCAGTTCGGAAGGAAATGGGCCGCCTCCCACACGGGTACAATAGGCTTTGAAGATGCCGTACACCTCACCTACAGAGGATGGGGCAATTCCCATTCCGGTGCAGGCGCCGGCACAAACAGTATTGGAAGAGGTTACAAAAGGGTAGGAGCCGAAGTCAATATCCAGAAGGGTACCCTGTGCGCCCTCGGCAAGAATGCTTTTGTTCTCCTCCAGCAAGCGGTTCACCTCATACTCAGTATCGACCCTGTTGAATTTACGGATGACTTCTATGCCTGCGAAAAACTTCTCCTCTTCCTCAAGGTTGTATTCAAAGTCGTAAAGTTTTAATAATTGTTGATGTTTTGATTTAAGGGCCTCGTACCTTGCTGTAAAATCCAGGTCGATATCTCCAACACGCAGTCCGTTACGTCCGGTCTTATCCATATAGGTAGGGCCAATGCCCTTCAATGTGGATCCAATTTTGGATTCTCCCTTGGCGGCTTCAGACGCTGCATCAAGGATCCTGTGGGTTGGAAGGATCAGGTGCGCTTTCTTTGAGATCCAGAGATTCTTTGTAAGATCGATACCCATGGCCTCAAGTGAATCAATCTCACGCATGAAAACAACGGGGTCCAGCACAACTCCATTGGTAATGATATTCAGTTTATCTTTCCGGAATATGCCGGATGGGATATTGTGAAGGATATGTTTGTGGTTGTTGAACTCCAGTGTATGACCGGCATTGGGCCCTCCCTGAAACCTGGTGATCACATCGTACCTGGGGGTTAGTACATCAACTATTTTTCCCTTTCCTTCATCTCCCCACTGGAGACCTAACAGAACGTCAACTTGCATTTGATTATAGATTATGAGATTTTATGGCATAAAATAAGCCGGTATTCAGGTATCAAAGTCCGGATAAAAATAAGAAAAAATTGTTCCAAAGGAAGGGGTCAGGCAGCAAATATATTAATTATTTATCCCCATCGGAATTGTTCTTACTCCGACCATAAATATAGAGAGAATGATGACTGGGAGAAAAGTTGTTCAACTCGCATGCAGTCTTGATAATCTCTTCAATCCTCGGATCACAGAATTCAATGACATTGCCGGTACCCAGGTCAATCAGGTGATCGTGTTGCATGCAGTGGTATGCTTTCTCAAACTGGGCGATGTTCTTTCCGAATTGATGTTTAACCACCAGGTTGCAGTCAAGCAGCAATTCGATGGTATTGTACAGGGTGGCCCGGCTTACCCTGTAATTCTTGTTCTTCATGAAGATATAAAGGGATTCGATATCGAAATGACCGTCCCTTGAATAAATCTCATCAAGAATGGCATAGCGTTCTGGTGTCTTACGGTGACCTTTTCTTTCAAGGTATTCTGTGAAGATCTGTTTTACAGTGTCTTTAGTCTCATCTTGCACCATAATTAGTCTAAGTAAAAATTACGTTGCTAAGATAGCAATAATTTTAATTTAGAACAAATAAAGATGGAAATTTACTCCTTCACTTCGACCCTGTGTACAGACTCAATCCCTTTGAGCTTCATTAAATTCAGAATCAGGTTGTTAAGGTCATTTGTATTGTGTACGTAGAGGTCGATGGTGCCGTTGAAGATCCCGTCGTGGCCATGCAGGTTGATTGTACGCATGCTAATGTTCAACTCCTCAGTAATGGTGTTGGTAATAGAGTTGTACACTCCGAATCGATCCCATCCATTTAACTGAATCCTGGCCAGGTAAGAAAGGACTTTGTGTTGCGTCCATTTGGCAGCAACCAATTTGTCTCCCTGGCTCGACATGATCTTCACCGCTGTATTGCAGTCCGTCCGGTGAACGAGCACCGTATCATTCTCCTGTCTGACAGCCACCACTTCATCCCCGGGAATCGGGTTGCAGCATTTTGCAAGGGAGTAATTACTCTCTTCGTTCTCCATGGTCTCCCTCAGGATCAAAGTACCCCTGGAATCATATTCCCCTTTATTGCCTGATTTCTTCTGAGATCTGCCCAGAGACAGGTCCCAGACCCTGACCCATTTGTTTTTGGTGTTTTTACTGAGGATATCTTTCAGATCATCCAGGCTGACGATCCCGCTCCCGATCTTAGAATAGAGTTCATCCTTATGGGTCGAGTTATAGGCGGGGACAAGTTTCTTAAGAATTCTTGAGCTGGGGGTCAGGTTCAGCTCTTTCAGTTTCTCTATCAAGAGGTTCTTACCAACCTCTGTCCGGTTTTTGGTTTCGGCCTTCAGCGCGTTCTTAATGGCCGATTTTGCCTTCACGGTGGTCACAAACTGATTCCATTCAAGGGTGGGCTTCTGTACGTCTGAGGTTAGCATCTCAACCTGGTCTCCGCTGGTGAGACTGTGGCTTAGCGGAACGAGGCGGTGATTCACTTTGGCCCCAATGGATTTGTTCCCGATCTCAGTGTGAATGTCATAGGCAAAATCAAGGGCGGTGGCATCCTGTGGAAGGGTTACGATATGTCCTTTGGGTGTGAATACCATGATTTCCGAGGAGAACAAATTCAGTTTGAAATCATCCAGGAATTCCATGGCATTATCCGAGGGGGTTTCAAGCGTTTCCCTGATTCGTTTGATCCATTTATCCAGTTCCGATTCCGGGGCAGACTTGTCTTTATACTTCCAGTGTGCTGCGAAACCACGTTCAGCAATCTCATTCATGCGGTTGGATCTGATCTGAACCTCCATCCATTTTCCATTATGTCCCATGACAGTTGTATGCAAAGCCTCGTAACCATTGGCCTTGGGAGTGGATACCCAGTCCCGGATCCTCTCTGGCTTGGGTGCATAGATGTCAGTGATAATTGAGTAGATATTCCAGCACTGTGTTTTCTCCGGGATCTCTGATTGAGGTTCGAAGACTATTCTGATGGCAAACAGATCATAAATCTCCTCGAAGCTCACGTTCTTCTGGTGCATTTTCTGCCAGATGGAATAGATGGATTTAGACCTGCCTGAAATATTGAATTCGACTCCGTTCTTATCCAGGGCATAAATGATGGGCAATGAGAAGTGATTGATCAGGTGAAGACGTCGCTCTTCCGTGAGTTTGATTTTTTCAGCGATTTCGTTGTAGACTTCGGGATACCTGTATTTCAGGCTGAGGTCTTCAAGCTCAGATTTGACGGTATACAATCCCAGTCTGTGAGCAAGCGGTGCGTAAAGATATATGGTCTCTCCGGCGATCTTGATCTGCTTATTGGGTGACAGAGAATCCAGCGTACGCATGTTATGAAGCCTGTCTGCCAGTTTTATAAAAATTACCCTTATATCCTCTGAAAGGGTAAGGAGCATCTTGCGGAAGTTCTCTGCCTGGAGGGAGTTGGATTCTTTGTCAAATACACCCGATATCTTGGTCAGGCCATCAATGATTGACGCGATCTTTTTCCCGAAAGCATTCTCAATATTCTCAATGGTAAGATCAGTATCTTCCACCACGTCATGAAGAATGGCACAAACTGTGCTGGTAATGCCGAGACCGATCTCTTCGCTGACAATAACCGCTACCTCCAGGGGATGGATGATGAAGGGATCACCCGATTTCCTGCGCATGCCTTTATGGGCCTTATCGGCCATCTTAAAGGCTTTCCTGATCAGTTTTTCGTCTTTGGCTGATTTACAATAAGAACTGTTCCTGATCAGCTGTTCAAGCAGGTCGTTGATTTTATGATCTTCTGTAATTACGTTATCCGCCATATCTGTTCACCGTAACATATAATCCCTCAATACAAAATTAATGATTAAATAGAAAGAGTGTAGATACAGCTCATATTTTTTGGAGATCAGGGATACAATGCGGTAATATTCCCGGTAAATGATTTAAACAGCCCTGTATAATCGGTGAATTGGATATAATAAACATATACACCTTCATCTACAAAATTCCCATTATGAAATCGTCCGTCCCAACCTTCATCCGGATTGGTAGTCTCAAATAATTTTCGTCCACCCCGGTCATATATAACCATGGCATATTTCCTGGGAGCAAAGTCGATGATGGGTTTGAACTCAAAATTCATATCGTTACTTCCTGGCGTGAATGCACTTGGAACCTGAAGTTCGGTGGTAACGGTCACACTAACAATGTTTGATATACTTATACCGGGATCGTTTGAGCCATCCTGGTTACCAATGGCCAGCACCTTGTATTGCAGTACGCCGGGTTGAAGTCCGTTGATTACTGATTGGATAGATTCCCGCCACGTGGTGGTTCCCGGTCCTACAGACTGAATGTCAAAAAACTCCCCGGTACCACTTCTTCGTTGAATGATATAGCCAGAGAGACCGGCTGAATAAGTTTTATAGGGAGTCCAGTTCAGGGATGTAATCCGATCTTCAAGGGTACCCTCCAGTAAAATACTGGTACCCGGATTTGACTCAGAGATTACCAGGGCCACATTACACTCCTCAGGTTGGAATACAGACTGCACTATGTACTCGTAGCTCATAGACGCAGTGTTAAACTGGTCCTGGATAACGTGGGTAGACTGACTTGCGTTCATGGTCGTGACCTCCGCGAATGGAGCCTGCTGATTGCTTCTTTTCATGATCCTGAAATGATTCACCGGACCGTTCACATCGGCAGTGAACTGAAGTTCAACGGAAGACCGGTCGATGACCGAAACATGATCCACAGTAAGAAATCCGGGAGCTTCAGGATAAAGGGTGGAAATGGACTCAATGGCTGAGTGAGAAGTGATACCGGTCGCATGAACAGTTTCTATGTAATAATTGTATGTTGAGTCGATGCTGACGCCATTATGCGTATAGGAAAGGGTCGCAGCATGAACGAACTTTAACATCTGCATTGTTTCTCCCGCAAATCCTCCATAGATTCTATATCCGGATATTTTTCCTTCCCACCCCACATATGCACTCCAGGTAATGATGTTGGCCGGCGAACAGGGATCAAACTCAACAGATGCGGATACAGCCCTGTGTTCCCCCGGTGTTAGGAGACTTTCATTGCCGGAGCTGTCTTCAGCAGTTACAGAATACTCCAGGTTCTTCAGACCGCTGCTCATATGTTTGAACTCAAGCGTATTGGCCGGTAGTGTAAAAAGCTTCTGACCTGTGCGGTTGGTCATCTTGTAAATATGATAGAATTCAATATCTGAGTCCTCACTGGGCTTCCACTGGATCAGTACTCCATCGTCGGAGTGATCGACTGTTACACATATTATTTCAGGCTTATCCGGAAGATCAGACTCCGCGAAGACCATACCTGGACACACAAGAAGGAGAGTCAGCAATAAAACCGACCATAAGCCCAATCCATATTTTTGTGTTCCAATCATATATTAATAAACGCTTGCCTATCGCTAATATTAGCCTATCATTAATAATTGCCTCCGGCTATTATTTCTGCGGAGTTTAATTGTAAAGATAATACATTCTAATTTCAGCAATTGTTTTTGATCTGCTATGTAAAATGCTACTTTTGTCATGCTATGGCGGAAAATCGATTCCTAGACAGATTTAATAAGTTTAAAATCAGGTATTTATCTGGCCACAAGTTCCTGTTTCTCATGGCCGCTGTTGTGGGCTTAGCTGCAGGTCTCGCTGCTGTAATCATCAAAAACCTGGTGCATTTTATACGAGAAATACTGAAAAATGGTTTCCAGGGAGAACACACCAGGTATTTTATCTTTATTCTGCCCATCATCGGGATCGCGCTGGTCATCGTCTATATTAAGTATATTAACAGGTATCCTGTCAGACATGGTATTCCTGGTATCCTGTTTTCAATCTCCAAGAACAACGGGATTATCCGATCCCATAACCTGTATTCCAGTATAATTACCAGTGCACTTACTGTTGGATTCGGAGGTTCGGTAGGACTGGAGGGACCCACAGTCGTTACCGGTGGAGCTATAGGTTCCAATATGGGCCGGCTCTTTAAACTCAGTTATAAAGAGACCATTCTGCTAATCTCATGTGCATGTGCCGGCGCTATATCGGCCATCTTCAAGGCACCCATCGCCGGAATTGTATTTGCACTGGAAGTGATGATGCTGGACCTCACCATGTGGGCCATTATGCCCTTGCTCATTGCTTCTGCAACTGCAGCTTTAACCTCCTACCTGTTTCTGGGACAGAATGTGCTCTATCCTTTTCAGTTTACGGAAGCCTTTGAGATGAGCCAGATCCACTATTATCTCATCCTGGGAGTGCTGGCTGGATTGTTGTCAGTATATTTTACAAAAGGTTACATCTATATTTCAAATATCTTTGAAAAGTTTGAGAATCCCTGGAAACGGCTCCTGCTTGCAGGTGGCCTGCTGGGAATGATCATTTTCTTATTTCCACCCCTGTATGGAGAAGGCTATGAGATTGTAAATCAGGGATTAAGGGGCGAATACATACATCTTTTTGAAAATACTTTCTTTGAGAGCTGGAGCCAGACATTTGTCTTGGTCGTTATTTATATGCTGTTGATAATTGGGATAAAGGTGATCGCAACCACCCTGACTTTTGCTGCAGGTGGTGTTGGAGGGATCTTTGCACCCTCTCTGTTTATGGGTGCCAATATGGGTCTTGTATTTGGTCTCATACTGAACCAGATCGGTATTGATGTTTCATTGAGCAGTATGGCCCTGGTGGGCATGGCCGGTATGATTGCCGGGGTGATCCATGCACCATTGACAGCTATTTTTATGATCGCCGAGATCACCGGGGGATATGAGCTATTCTTTCCTCTGATGCTGGTATCCACTATCTCCTATGCCACTGTGAGGTACTTTGTAAAGAATTCTGTGTATACTGTTCAGCTGGCCAAACGCGGGGAGTTGATGACCCATCATAAAGACCGGAATATCCTTTTAATGATGAAAGTTTCCGAGTTGATCGAGACCAATTTCAAGACGGTCCGGGCCGACGACACCCTCAGGGATCTGATCAAGGTGATTACCAAATCCAGCAGAAATATCTATCCCGTGGTTGATGAAAAACACAACCTGCTGGGCATCGTCAAACTGGATGATATCAGGCACATCATGTTCAACCAGGAAATGTATGACACCACTACGATCAGCGAATTGATGATACATCCGAAATGGTCCATTCAGAGTACGGATCAGATGGAAGAAGTGGCAAGGGTATTCACCGAAAGCGGACGTTATAACATCCCTGTGCTTCAGAATGGCAAATACCTGGGATTCGTTTCCCGTGCAAAGGTATTCTCTTCCTACCGGGAGATGCTGAAACATTTTTCCGAGGATTAATAATTCTATTTAGCTATGTTTGTGGTGAACCATAGTCCAAACTAAGCTACACGTATGCCAAGTTTTGTAATCACAGAGAAGTGCGATGGCTGTAAGGCACAGGATCGCACTGCCTGTCAGTATATATGTCCGAACGACTTGATGGTACTTGATAAGGAAAAGAACAAAGCCTATAACCGTGCGGTGGATATGTGCTGGGAGTGTTACAGCTGTGTTAAGATCTGTCCCACCCAGGCCATCGAAGTGAGGGGATATGCTGATTTCATGCCGCTGGGTGCGGTTGTTCAGCCCCTGCGGAGTACTGATACCATTATGTGGGCAGTCAGATTCCGTAATAAAATGGTGAAGCGATTCAAATTTCCAATCCGCACCACTCCTGAAGGAAGCGCAGAACCCGATGCAGGTTTTTCGACCGGTTCCGGGGATCTGAAAGGACCCGGATTGAGAACCGAGCCTGACTCGCTGGGAACAGACCTTTACAGGAAATAATCTATCAAAAAAAAATCTGGAGAAATGAACATAGATAGTTTTGAAACGGTCATCGTTGAAACCGACCTATTAATCCTGGGAGGAGGAATGGCTGCCTGCGGGGCGGCTTATGAGGCCTCTTACTGGGCTAAAAAACATAACCAGAGGGTAACCCTTGTAGATAAGGCCTCCATGGAACGCAGCGGTGCTGTGGCCATGGGATTATCGGCCATAAATTTATACATGGGATTAAAAAATGGTAAAAACAGTGTTGAAGACTACGTGAACTATGTAAAGAATGACCTTATGGGTATAGCACGTGACGACCTGGTGGCCAATATTGCCAGGCACGTGGATTCATCTGTGCATTTGTTTGAGAAATGGGGTTTGCCCATATGGAAAGATGACCAGGGGAACTATGTGAATGAAGGAAGGTGGCAGATCATGATCCATGGTGAGTCTTATAAGAACATCGTGTCCGAGGCTGCAAAGAACGCTTTGAAGGAATTGGGCGATAACGGAAGTTATTATGAACGCATATTCATCACCGAGCCCCTGGTATACGAGGATCGCTGTGTGGGTGCGGTGGGTTTCAGTGTCCGGGATAACAAATTCTATGTTTTCAAGGCTAAAACCGTGCTGGATTCCATGGGTGGAGCAGTCCACATTTTCAGGCCCAAATCTGTGGGTGAGGGATTGGGAAGATCCTGGTATCCCCCTTTTAACAGTGGTGCCGGTGCATATTTCACGCTGAAATCGGGTGCTGAAATGACCTGTCAGGAGGTTCGTTTTGTACCTGTGCGGTTCAAGGATTCTTACGGACCGGTGGGGGCCTGGTTCCTCCTGTTTAAATCCAAAGCCACCAATGCAAAAGGTGAGGATTATATGCAGACCCGTGCGGGAGAGCTTGAAAAATGGGCCCCTTACGGGACCACTGAACCAACACCGACCAACCTGCGAAACTACCTGATGCTACTCGATCTGGAAGAGGGGAATGGTCCAATCTACATGCGGACCGATGAGGCCATTCGGGAACTTGTTGCGCAAATTCCCGATGCAAAAGATGCAAAAAGGAAACTAAAGGAGCTGGAGTCGGAAGCCTGGGAAGATTTCCTGGACATGACAATCAGCCAGGCCCTGAACTGGGCATCCCATAACATCATGCCCGAAGAGGCTCCATCAGAGATTTCAGCATGTGAGCCTTATTTCATAAGTTCTCATTCTGGAGCTTCCGGTGCATGGATCAGCGGACCGGAGGACCTGGCGCCGGAGGGCCATTTTTGGGGGTATGACAACATGACCACCGTGAAGGGGCTGTTTGCAGCAGGTGATGCTTCCGGTGCATCGTCGCACAAGTTCTCTTCCGGTTCTTTTACAGAAGGCAGGATCGCTGCAAAAGCGGCCATCGCCTTTTGCGTGGACCACCCCGAACCGATGGACATCAGTGAAGAGGAAATCTCCGGTTTAAAGGAACGGGTATTAAAGCCAATGAAATTATTCGAAGAACATCATGCTTACTCAATTGACGAAGATGTGAATCCTCACTTCATTAAGCCAAAGATGTTTATGTTCCGCCTTCAAAAGATTATGGACGAATACGCAGGAGGAGCTTCAGTTGGATTCAAGACCTCGGAAGCACTTCTGACCAAAGGTCTGGAATACCTTCAGTTTATGAAGGAGGATGCAGAAAAACTGGCGGCAGGCGACTTAAATGAACTGATGCGGTGCTGGGAAAATGTGCACCGGCTGTGGCAGGCAGAAGCTCATATGCGGACTGTTCTATTCAGGGAGGAAACCAGGTGGCCCGGCTACTATTTTCGTACGGACCATCCATCCATGAAGAAAGATTGGAAAGCATTTGCCAACTGCAAATGGGAACCCGAAACAGGTGAATGGACAATGATTAAGAGAGATATTATAGATTAACTTTAAACTCTTGTTTTTGGACTTTCCTATACTTATAGTTGGTGGGGGTATCAGCGGGATTACTGCGGCTGTTGAACTGGCAGAAACCGGACGGGAAGTGCTCCTTGTTGAGAAAGAACCCTACCTGGGAGGGAATGTGGCCGGGTTCAATAATTACTTTCCAAAACTTTGTCCCCCGGCCTGCGGACTCGAAATTAACTTCAGAAGGATCCGGTCCAATCCCTTGATCAGCTATTATACAAGTGCTGAGGTACAGGAGATTTCCGGAACGAAGGGTGAGTTCCGGGTAACCATATCGGTGGGCGCACGTCTGATCAATAATCGATGTACCTCTTGCGGGAAATGTACCGAGGTTTGCCCGGTTGACCGGGAGGGCCCGGATAGCTACGGACCGGCAAAAAAGGCTGCATACATTCCCGGGGGACTGGCCTTCCCTATGAAATATACCATCGATGCTGAAATTTGCCAGAAGGAGGCATGTGGAAAATGCGTTGAAGTGTGCGATTATAATGCGATACAGCTGGATGCCAGGCCGGTTGAAATTGAATTGCGCGCTCACCGGATCATTGTGGCAACAGGCTGGCGTCTTTATGATGCATCCAGGATTGAAAACTACAGGTATGCCGGGGAACCTGATGTAGTTACCAACCTGGAGTTTGAACACCTGCTGGCAACATGTGAAAGGGAACATAAGAAATTGACCAGGCCTTCAGATGGGGAAACTCCAAAACGCATTGCATTTGTGCAGTGTGCCGGATCAAGGGATGTGAATCATCTTCCATACTGTTCAGCGGTTTGTTGTTCAGCATCTGTCAAACACGCACTAACCCTGGCGGAGTCTTATCCAGGAATTATGGCGGAGATATTTTACATAGATCTCAGGCTCACTGGAAGAAATGAGAAACTATTGAATAAGGCCGAACAGGATGATGCCATCAAGTTGACAAAAGGAAAGGTAGGCCGCATCGAAAGGGATAAGAATGGGAACGGGTTGATCCTGGAGGTGGAAGATATCATGGCAGGCACCAGGCGGATGGATTCGTTCGATATGGTTGTTCTTGCCATGGGGCTGGTGCCCAACCGGTTCCTTCCCGCCATAACCACAAATGAAAACGGTTTTTACTCGGCCGGTCAGATTCAGGGCATCTACCCGGTTGCTTCCTGCAAAAGGCCCATGGATGTAGCTTCTTCGGTAAAGGATGCCACGGCAGCAGCATTGAAAGCAATGCACAGATGAAATGGAAGGATTAAAAAAGCATATGGCACTTGCTGTTTGCACCGGATGTGGCATCGGTGATGGCATCGATATGGAGCACCTCATGCAAGTGGCAGGTGAAGAGGTGGATGGAATTGCCTGCATGAAACACCCTGCCCTCTGTTCGGAAGAGGGAATTGATCACCTGCTCAGGTTAGTCCGTGATGCGGGTGCGGACCGTCTGGCCATTGCGGCATGCTCACCAAGGGTTAAATCCGAACAGTTCCGAATGGATGGAGTTTATGTGGAACGGATCAACCTGAGGGAGCATGTAGTATGGGTGATGGAACCGGATGATGAAGACACTCAGATGTGTGCAGAGGACCATCTCAGGATGGGTCTCGCGAATCTTGGTGCTATTTCTGATATTCATCCTTACATACCCGAACAGGTTCATTCAGACATCCTTGTGGTTGGAGGAGGATTGGCGGGGCTCACTGCTACACTGGACGGTGCTTCAGCCGGTTACAGGGTGCACCTGGTAGAAAAAAGTGATTCTCTGGGTGGATATGCAGGGCGGCTTTACAAACTGATGCCCGCTCTGGATGGTCATGGGGAGCTTCGCGAACCCGATACTTCAGTGCTTGCTGAACAGGTCCTTGCTCATCCTGAAGTAGAGGTTTATCTGGACAGTACCATAGGTTCTATCTCCGGTGAGCCGGGCAATTTCTTAGTACAGCTGGAAAATGGTAAGGAAACTTCTCTCACAGTTGGTTCTGTGGTTGTATCCACTGGATGGAAGCCTTATGATGCCACAAGGCTGGGTCACATGGGGTATGGATTGTCACCTAAAATAAAAACCCTTGAGGAGTTTGAAAAGCACTCAAAGAGAGAGAAAATACCAGACCGGGTATTGTTTATCCTATGTGCGGGATCAAGGGATGAAGCGCATCTGCCATACTGTTCATCCTATTGTTGCAGCGCTGCCCTGAAACAGGCCCTTTATGTAAGGGAGAGAAATCCGGAGGCACAGGTATATATTATATACAGGGACATCCGAACGATGGGATTCCAGGAGGAGTTCTATAAAATGGTTCAATCTGATGATGCCATATTCCTGACAAGTGGCGTAGTAGATTCGGTTTCACCGGATGACGCCCGGGTCCGGGTGACAGTAAAGGATTCCCTGCTCGATGAAATGATAAGTCTCGAAACTGATATGGTGGTGTTGGCCACAGGCATGGTTCCTTCCAGTACGGAGGACCTGCAGCTTCAATACCGGCTGGGTAAGGGACTGCCTGAGATAGAATACAGTTTTTCGGATTCCCATTTTATTTGTTTTCCCTATGAGACCAGGAGAACTGGTATATATGCAGCGGGAACTGTCAGGGCGCCTATGGACCTGGAATCAAGCAGGGAAGATGGAGCAGGAGCGATGATGAAGGCGATCCAGTGCATTGAATGTGTGAAGAGGGGAGAAGCCGTTCATCCAAGGGCAGGTGACCTTACCTTCCCAGAGTTATATATGGATCGTTGTACAGATTGCAAACGGTGCACCGAAGAGTGTCCTTTTGGTGCTTATGATGAGGATGAGAAAGGAACCCCATTGTCCAATCCGTCTCGTTGCCGCAGGTGCGGTATCTGTGTGGGTTCATGTCCTGAACGCGTGATCGGATTTGCCGACTTCTCCATCAACAGTGTTTCTGCCATGATCAAGTCCATCCATGTACCCGATGAATTTGAGGAAAAACCACGAATACTCGTTTTTGTCTGTGAAAATGATGCCTATCCTGCACTGGATGCTGCAGGTGTTAACAGGCTGAAATTCAGCCCATATATACGCATCATCCCTGTCCGGTGCCTCGGGTCCGTTAATAAGGTATGGATATCCGATGCACTTTCTCATGGTTACGATGGGATTCTTCAGATCGGATGCAAACCCGGAGATGATTACCAGTGTCATTTTATTCATGGAAGCGAGCTTACCGAACAAAGGGGAGAAAACCTCCAGGAAACCCTGGAGACCATGATGCTGGAACCCGAGCGGATCCGAACCCGGTTTGTGGAGATCACAGATTATCGGGAGATTCAGAAAATCATCAATGAATACGTGGAGGAATTGGAATTGATTGGACCAAATCCGTTTAAGAGTCTATAAAGTTGAATGATGGATGTGAAGCCAGATATAGGGTTTAAAAGGGAGCTGATCCGGATGAGCGGTTCACAGCTGAACCAGTGTATGCAATGCGGGAACTGTTCCGCGGTATGTTCCCTGGCTCCGGCTGAGAGACCATTCCCTAGAAAGGAGATGATATGGTCGGGCTGGGGTTTAAAGGAGAAACTGATCGGAAATGTGGACGTGTGGTTGTGTTTCCAGTGCGGGGATTGCAGCAGTTATTGTCCCAGGGATGTGAAACCTGCGGATGTGATTGCCGCTGTAAGGCAGAAGACCTACATGCATTATGCACGTCCCCGTTTCCTTGGAAAACTGGTCAGTGAACCGGCGTGGCTTCCGGTTGCCATCCTGATACCGGTGATGGTCATTGCATCCATTTTATCCGTTGCCGGTACCTTTAAGATCCCAGAGGGCCCTGTGGATTACTCCGGATTCTTTCCCCATGTGTGGCTCAATTCCACCTTTACCCTGATCACTCTCCTTTTCTATGGAGTGGCTTTTCTTGGGCTGGTATCCTTCTGGAAGGACATGAAACGGTTGGTCCCGTCTTCCGGTCAGGAAACCGGTGCCGGGAGTAAGATTTTTCCTGTCCTGGGTGAGATCCTTTCACATTCCAATTTCTCCGCATGCGGATCACAGCGTACCAGGAAGATTGCACACATGATGCTTTTTTTTGGATTTGGATTATTGATTCTTGTGACCCTTTACGCCATCTGGGCTTCCCATACAGGAAATTATCCCTTGCCCTTTCGGAATCCATTTAAGATCGCAGGAAATGTGGCCTCCCTGATGATCTACAGCGGACTGGGCATTATGGTTTATCAGCGTTTGTTTAACAGGAGTGTATTCGGGAAGAGTAGCTATACCGACTGGTTATTGCTTACAGCCATTGGCCTTTTGACCCTGTCAGGTACGCTGGTGCAGCTAGCCCGGTTCGGGAACTGGTCCTGTGCCTACCACCTCTACTTTTTCCATCTGGTGGCCGTTTGGTTTGTGATCATGTACCTTCCTTTCACCAAACTGGGTCATATCTTTTACCGGACCACTGCATTGCTGTATGCCCGTTCCATTGGAAGGAAATAGTTGTACAAAATAGTAGTACAAAATAGTTTTACGAAAGTTCCAGAACTTATAGCGCGAAATTTTCCAGGACGTTCCTCACCGAACCGTGAAGGAGCAACAAACGTTGTGATTCCTCGAGGTCCAGGCCCAATTCATCACTGATCATCCGCGATCCCCGCTCGACCAGTTTCTGATTGGTAAGTTGCATGTCAACCATCTTATTGCCCTTTACCCTTCCCAGTTTGATCATGGTGGAGGTGGTAATCATATTCAGGATCAGCTTCTGTGCCGTTCCGGCTTTCATTCGTGTGCTTCCGGTGACAAATTCAGGCCCCACCAGGGCCTCCAGGGGCACTTCCACCGATCTGGCAAGCTTGGAATTCGGATTGTTGGTAATGCAAGCTGTGAGTAATCCCTCTTTTCGTCCATCCTTCACTGCACCAATCACGTAGGGTGTCCTGCCGGAAGCGGCAATTCCGACAATGATATCATTCTTTCCCGGCTTAAATTTGGCCAGATCATGCCAGGCTCCGTGAATATCATCTTCAGCCGATTCAACCGCTTTCCGTATGGCTTTGTCACCACCCGCGATGATCCCGATCACAATGTCGTAGGGAACTCCAAAGGTGGGAGGGATCTCGGAGGCATCCAATATCCCAAGCCTGCCGCTGGTTCCGGCTCCTACATAGAAAAGGCGTCCCCCCTTCATGATCCGGGGAATGATGCCTTCTACAAGTTTTTCGATCTGGGGTATAATGGATTGGACCGCTGTGTGAACAGCACTGTCTTCCCTGTTAATATTTTCCAGCAATTCCATGACCGACATCCCTTCAAGGTTTTCGTACCTGGAGGATGATTCAGTAATGGATTCGGCGCTGCTCTGCTTTTTTATAAGATTCTGCTTGTGATATTTCACCAGGCCATCAATAGGTGAAGCGATGATCTGACTGCATGTCAGGTTATGTTGTTGAAGTACCCCTTTCAGGACATCGCGAAAGTGATATGCCACAGAGCCTGCAAATCCGATTTCATAGGTTTCAAAGTCCGAATATTTTGAAATATTCTTTTCAAAGAAGTCCTCAAAAGCCCTGGAAACGATCTCCCTGATCTCTTTGTGTGCGATATGCTTGCCTGCGATTTTTGTCAGAGAAGCCAGGTACCGGTTGGCATGTGGCTTTTTATAAACGTTTTCCAGGATCTGGTCCATGGAGAGTCCCTCTTCAGAAATGATTTTCTCTCTCAGTGTATCACTCAGGTTTCGCTTATGAAGTGCATTCACCAGCCGTTTCCCAATGTCAGTTCCGCTCCCTTCATCACCCAGTGAATAGCCCAGGGCCGGGACCTTATCCGCTATCTTCCCATCGTGGTAGAAACATGAATTTGAACCGGTCCCCAGAATACAGGCAATACCATTCTCCTTCTGGAAAAGAGCCCGTGCTACTCCCAGCAAATCATCTTCAACCTGGATGATCGGATGCTCTCCAAATCTGCGTCGAAGGCATTTTCGGAGTACATCCTTCATCGCCTCATTGGCCACCCCTGAGCCATAAAAATGGATCTCAAGGATGCTCCGGTCATCTCCTGCTACATCCAGTTTATCCAGTTCGGCCGCAATTTCTTCCTTGGTGGAATGATAAGGATTAATCCCTTGTGTGGACATAGAATGCATCTGCGCTCCATCAATCAATCTCCAATCGGTCTTCGTGGATCCGCTGTCGGCTATTAAAATCATTTTTCTCCTTATCTTATTTCACGTTGATTAATGAACTATAATGGGTTTGGCCATGTAGATCCGGGGATTGCTTAATATGATATAATATACTCCAGGTCCCGGGAACAGATCATGATCAATGCTTTCTGTAATAGACCATTCACCCGGACGGGTATTTTCAGAGGAGTGTTGAATAACATTATGCAATAACATGAAAGATGTATGACAAATTTAACGTAATTTGTTTCACATTGCATAATAAAAACGTATAAATTTTCGTAAATGGGTATTAAAAGATTGAAAAAGAAGATTATAAGAATGCGTGTGTTATTCATTGCAGGGATGTTTGTACTTGTCATACAAGCGCTATACTGCCAGTCCCCAAAACGTGAATTCAGGGGTGTCTGGGTATCTACCGTTGCAAATATTGATTGGCCTTCAAGGCCTGGTTTGAGTTCCGGCCAGCTGCAGGAGGAGGTCCTGAGGATACTTGATCACCACAAATTGAACGGGATCAATGCCATCATTCTACAAGTCAGACCCGCGGCCGATGCCATCTATCCTTCTGAACTCGAACCATGGTCTCGGTACATTTCAGGCCAACAGGGCAAGGCACCGGAGCCTTACTTCGATCCCCTGAAGTTCTGGATCGAGGAGACGCACAGTCGTGGCATGGAATTTCATGCCTGGTTTAATCCGTACAGGATCAAACTAAATCTGCAAGAGGAACTGTCGAACGATCACATCATGCATAGGTACCCGGAATGGACTTTTGATTATGGCTCACGGGTATATTTTTCACCGGCAAATCCGCAGGTTTGGGAATTCTTGAAAAATGTAGTGCTGGATGTGGTCAGGCGATATGATGTGGATGCTGTCCATTTTGATGATTATTTCTATCCTTACACGATCCAGGGTGAGGATCTGCCTGATAGCGCAGAATTCGTGAAGTTTGGAGGTCATTATTTTCCTGACAGAATTGAGGAGTGGAGAAGACACAATGTGGATACAATCATCCAGGTGCTCCAGACAGCCATCAAATCGCAGAAACCCTGGGTGAAATTCGGAATCAGTCCCTTTGGAGTGTGGAGGAACAGGACCGAAGATCCGTTAGGTTCTGAGACTTCAGCTGGAATAACTAACTTTGACGGTCTCTATGCTGATGTGATCTCCTGGCAACGTAAAGGATGGATTGATTACCTCATACCCCAGTTATACTGGCGGGATGATCATCCTGCTGCTGATTTTTCCACCCTGGCCTACTGGTGGAATGATTTTGGTTACGGAAGATCGGTATATGTGGGGCTGGCCCCTTACCGCCTCAGTAAAAAGTCTGAGCACAGGCTTTGGAGGAAAGAGAAGTTTTTCTTTCGACAGATCGATATGGTCCGTTCACTGGAAGGATTGGACGGTTTTGGATATTTCAGCAGCAAGCATTTCTTTAGAAAAGACCTGCAATCCCTGTCCAGGAAAATCCGACGGAAATACTGTCCTGCTCCGGCCCTGGTACCGGTCATGCCATGGATCGATGCTGTGGCACCCCGGGAACCGTTCAACCTGAGGATCGAAGGTGACTCTATAGTCTGGGATGTACATGATGAAGCAGATGAATTAAACAGAACAAGGTTTTACGTGCTTTACAGGTTCTTACCGGGCGAAAAACGGTATCTGAAACAGGTTGAGAACCTGGTGGAGGTTACAGGAGAAAGGGAAATTCATTTTGATAAAGGGATTCCGGAAGGTATCTACCGCATGTCAGCTCTGGACCGGCTGAACAATGAGAGTCAGCTCAGCGTTCCGCTCATGGTTGGGGCACCCTCCTTCAGGTTAAAATGATACGAGGGCAGTTGATAACTGAATAGCAGAACACACTTGTAAATAGTGTATATTTGACGCGCTTGAACAGATGTAGTACAGGGTGGTTTTATTTATTGAGGAAGAACAAATGGATGATATATTTCAGAACATAGGCAACAAGCTTACACTGAGCCAGAGGATTGAAAGGACCATTGAGAATGCCATCAGGGAGAAAAAGCTGGCAATGGGATCAAAACTTCCTACTGAAAGGGAGATGTGTGAGTCTTTCGGGGTGAGCAGGACAGCGTTGAGAGAGGCGTTGAGAAGGCTGAACGCCAGGGGATTGATCACCATACAGAAGGGGAGCGGGATGCATGTATCTGAGATCAATATTGAGGATGCCATCAAAACCCTTAATCTGTATTATGACCTTAAGTTTGATAAGAATCTGCTTTCCCAGATTATTGAGGTGAGATACAGGTTTGAGCCGGAAATTGCCAGACTTACTGCAACGAACAGGACAGAGGAGAACATTGCTGAATTGGAAGAGAATCTGGTTGAATTTGAGAATTGTGATCCTGACAATACCCAGAAAGAGGCCGATATCGATAACAGGTTTCACCTGATCATTACCAAGTCAACTACCAATCCGATCATGCAGATCACCATGGAGCCTATTTACTCCCTGCTTCCCAGGATGCGCAACTACATCTATGCAAACATAGAGGGTGAAAAGGCACATATCCTGAAATTCCACAAGCTGATATTAAAAGCCATCAGAGAGCAAGATGAGGATCAGGCCCATATAGTAATGAAGGATCATCTGGAGCGTACCCGGGATATTTATTACAAATACCTGAATCTTACCTGACCTGTCAGAACATTCATCCTTGTTTCCGCGTTATTGTCAACATAACAGAAGAAAAATGGTGTTGCAAACCAAGGGACGTAAAGCGATGATCCTGGCCGCCGGGTTGGGTACAAGGATGAAACCGATGACCGATGATAAGCCCAAGGCCCTGGTGGAGTGGAATGGTGTCCCCATGCTGGAACATATCATCCTGAAACTAAAAAAGCAGGGATTTACCGAGATCATCATCAATGTGCACCATTTTGCGGATATGATTGTGGATTTCGTAAAGAAAAAGGATCACTTCGGGATACGTATCGAGTTTTCCCATGAGCGCGATGAACCACTCGATACCGGGGGTGGGATCAGTCATGCTTCCTGGTTTTTCGGGGATGAACCTTTCCTTGTTCATAACGTGGATATCATGAGCAATATTGACCTGGCCCAATTGTATGACGCCCATGTCAGAAGCAATGCTATTGCGACACTGGCCGTGAAGGACCGCGTTACTTCCCGAAGCTTACTAATGAATCAGGACGGCCTGTTGAAGGGGTGGAGGGATAACCGTACTGGTGAAACAATCGTGGTGGATAGCGCTGAGGAAAACCTGATCCCCATCGCATTCAGTTGTGTTCAGGTGATGGAGCATGCTATTTTCAAATTCTTTCCAGCTGAGAAACGTTTCTCAATCACGCCTTTTTACCTGGAACTGGCCAGAACCAAACCCATTAATCTTTACCGGCACGACCAGGATGAATGGATCGATATGGGTAGACTTGAATCCTATACATAAAATGGAGTTGACAGAACAGTTAAAAGTGCAGATACGACAGTGGAATGTGGAGTTGAAGGACAAGAGTGCCATTGGTGTGATCGGTTACTTCCTGCAGCATTTCGGGGAACGGATCTTACTTTCTACAAGCCTGGGACTTGAAGACCAGGTGCTTACCGAAATGGTGATCCGCCAGAAAAGAGAAACAAAGGTTTTTACACTGGATACCGGAAGGCTGTTTCCCGAAACCTATGACCTTATAGCACGGACCAACAAATATTTTGGGATCCGGATGAAGACCTACTTTCCGGAACCCCTGAAAGTGGAAGAGATGGTGGCAAACAATGGCATCAATCTCTTTTATGACAGTGTGGAAAAACGTAAGATGTGCTGTGGTATCAGAAAGGTGGCCCAGCTTCCCAGGGCTTTCGAAGGCATGGAGGCGTGGATTTGCGGATTGCGGAAGGACCAATCGGTTTCCAGGTTCTTTAACAGCCTGGTGGAGTGGGATGAGCCCAATGGACTGGTGAAGATTAACCCGCTGATAAACTGGTCTGAAAAAGAGGTGTGGGCTTATGTAAAGGAGCATGAAATACCTTATAACCTGTTGCATGACAGGGGTTTTCCGAGTATAGGCTGTGAGCCCTGCACCAGGGCCATCGAACCCGGTGAGGATGTGAGGGCCGGCCGCTGGTGGTGGGAAAATGAAGGGCACCGGGAGTGTGGTCTGC
>JAGLOO010000057.1 GCA_023138875.1 Bacteroidales bacterium | reverse complement strand
TCTACTAAAGTTAGGCGCAGCAGATGGAGCTTTTTTTAAAATAAATATCACAATAATTCCTTGTCATTACAGTTGAGTTTGGTCTATCGGCAAACTAACGATATTCTACTGCCAATGGCGGCATTAGCATAAATATACAGCATATTCTTCAATTGTTGTCAACTTTGTTTTCCTGCTTGATTTTGAAAAAATGTTCGACCAACTAGCTTATAATTGCCTATCTTTATTATTATTCAACCCAACAACTATAAGAAAATGAAATCATTAAGACATCTATTTTTTGCTCTGGTACTAACCATTTTTGCAATCCCGGTTATGGGTGAGGATCCGCCCATCCATTTGTTTTCAAGTGATACCATTTTTGCCGGACAATCAAATGAAGTATTGATCCTCGATCCTGGATGGGAAAGTGGAGATCAACTCGGTGCCCGGCTTACACGTTCCGAGTATATTGACTGGTCATTGTGCCCGGATTGTATTGTGGATACAATACGGGCAGAACAGGTCCTTAAGATCAGTGACACGGTAATTTCAGCGACGTTCAATATTTCCATGGGAACCTGTCCGGGTACTTACTATATGGATGTTTTTGACGAGGAGTATGGTAAACTGGGTAGGAAAGAGTTCATGTATATCCTATCCAAACCTTATGTGGTCAGTCCCCCTGAAAGCCTAACCTTATGTTACGGTGAAGGGGCCACATTTGAAGTGACCGCCTATGAACCTTTGGATGTGTTGTACCAGTGGTATCATCAGGATGAGCTGCTGGATGGTGAAACAGGTAATTCGTTACAACTTGAGTCTGTGTTGATGGCTGATACGGGCTGGTACTATTGTGTACTTAAGAATCAATGGGGGGAAGACACCACAGAAGCTCATCTTGACATTTACCCCTATACAGAGGAGGCAGGATTGCCTGTGGGGCCGGTCCAGCTATGCATGAGTTCCGGATTAATGAACTATTACTTGCCAGAAGACCCTCTTATTGATACTTATAACTGGGTTTTATTACCAGAAGAAGCAGGCGTAGTGGATATGGATGAACGGAATGCAACCATACAATGGAATCCTGATTATGCCGGTAAGGCTCTATTATATGCAGAAACAGGATCGGGAGATTGCACGGGACCGAATTCAGATACATTGGCCATTCAGGTGGTTGGTCCCCTGCAAACTCCTGAGATCTGTATTGTCGGGCTTGATGAAGCATCAGGAAAATACCGGGTCGTCTGGAATAAGCTGCAGGATGAAACCATTGTAGCATATAATATATTCCGTGAATCGAATCAGGCTGGGGTCTTTCTTAAACTTAAAACCTTTGCCGTGGACGAATTCAGTGTTTATGTTGATTCCTCTTCTTCGCCTGAATCACTGTCGCATTCTTATAAGATCAGTTTTACTGACACATGTGGGAATGAATCAGATTTAAGTCAGGTTCACAGCACAGTCCATCTATCGGCCAACCTGGGTACAGGTGGGGAAAACAACCTGACCTGGAGCCAATATGAGGGTTTTGCATTTCTTTCTTACAAAATATACAGGGGCACACATACTGATTCATTGCAGGCATTCCAGGAGGTTTCCAGCAATGTGACCTCTTACTCCGATTTGAATCCTCCAGAGGGGAAGGTGTACTACCAGATCGTTGTTTCAAGAAATGGTGAGTGTATGCCCACCAAGAAGTCTACAACAGATTACAGCATTGCCAGATCAAATGTATTTGAGATTTTTGTAATTGGAATCCCAGATTATGCAAATGATAATAAATTTGAGATTTACCCAAATCCTGCATCTGATCATTTATGGATACGATCATCCCATAAGCAAATCGATCGAATTCTTCTGCAGGATTTAACTGGAAAGGTTGCCGTGGAGCAGAGTGTCAACTCAAATGAATTTCGGCTGAATTTGGGCCATCTGAAGCCCGGACTATACATACTGAAGGTTAACACCATTAAGGGGGAGAAAACGGCCAAAATCATCGTTGAATAATTTGCCGGGATTATTATTTGAAAACCGGTCAACGAAATCCCGGTAACCCTGCCAGTGGCCATGAATGCGAAAGTTATGCTTTCGAATCATCAAAAAAAGTTGCATTACAGAAATTGAAAGATTATATTTGTTCGTCATTTTACGAACAATATGAAAAAGGGAGATATTTTAACGGATGATCAAAAGGCGGTTGCGCGCTTAGCTAAGGCTATGGGTCATCCCATTCGGATGTATGTTCTTGAATTGCTTTCAAGGCAAACATGCTGCTACAGTGGAGACCTGACTGAAGTTCTTCCTATTGCAAAATCCACCCTGTCACAACATTTGAAAGAGCTAAAAGATGCTGGTTTGATTCAGGGTGAGATTGAAGCCCCAAGAATTAAATATTGTCTGGATCAGGAGAACTGGAAACTGGCACAGGATCTATTTAAGAAGTTTCTGAATACATAAAAAATTAACATTATGGAAATAAAAGTATTAGGGACGGGATGTGCCAGATGCAAATCTCTGGAAAAGGTCACAACGAAGGCGGTCAATGAATTAAATCTTGATGCTACAATAGAAAAAGTGGAAGATATTCAAAAGATCATGGAATTCGCAGTTATGCGTACCCCTGCATTGGTGATAAACGGGAAAGTCGTTATAACGGGACAGGTGCCGGAAATTTCAGAAGTAAAAGAAATACTCACCAATAATATATAACCTCATGAAACTTATAAAATCCACTATATTTTTCACTTTTGTTGCTCTCTCAGTTTTTTCTTGCAACAGCCAAACATCTGCTGATTCAAAAACAACATATTTGGGTAATGCAGATATTCAAATCTTCTATTTTCACAATACAAACCGTTGTGCTACCTGCAATGCAGTTGAAAATGAAACAAAAATGGTTTTAGAGACTTTCTATGCAGATAAAATGAAGAAAGGTGCCATTGATTTCACTTCCCTGAATCTTGAGGAAGAAGATGGTAAGAAGGTTGCAAAATCTCTTCAGGTTTCAGGTCAGGCGCTTTTGATCGTAAAAGGAGAAACCCGGGTAAATCTGACAAACGAAGGGTTTATGAATGCCCGTACCAATCCTGATAAGTTTCATGACATCCTCAAAACACAAATTGACAAACTCTTGTAGTGCATGGAGGAGTTTCTCAATAATCTGTATGCCAACACCTCTGCACCTGTAGTATCTGCCTTTGTATTAGGTCTGTTAACAGCTATCAGTCCGTGTCCGATGGCAACGAATATCACTGCAATTGGGTTTATCGGAAAAGACATCGGACAGAAGAACAGGGTCTTCTACAATGGTCTGATCTACACCCTGGGCAGAACCTTTTCTTACACTGCAATTGCATTGATTCTGTATATTGGAGCGGACCAGTTCAAAATCTCAGGAATTTTTCAGCTATACGGAGAAAAAATCATCGGTCCGCTGCTGCTAACAATAGGCATATTTATGCTTGGTGTGGTTAAACTGAATTTCCCTGCCTTCAACAGGATCACCCAGAGTTTTCAAAATCGAACAAGATTCAATTATTGGGATGTCTTTCTTCTTGGAATAATCTTTGCCCTTGCATTTTGCCCTTACAGTGGCGTGTTATATTTCGGAATGCTCGTTCCTCTTACCATATCAAATTCGGGGCTTCATCTGCCAGTTATTTTTGCAATTGCCACCGGGATACCTGTGATCATTTTTGCATGGCTTATCGCCTATGCTATATCTGGAGTGGGCACTCTGTATAACAGGATAAAGTCCTTTGAGTTCTGGTTCAGAAAGATTGTGGCGGTGTTATTTATGGGTATAGGCATCTATTACATTATTGCAGTCTGGATATAAAAAAAATTTACTGTAAATGTTCGTAATATAACGAACAATCAAGCGAGTTATGAGTAGAATAAAAAATAAAATTGTATTAGTTATACTCCTCATCCCTGTCTGGATCATTATTTACAAGTCACTGAAGACAATTTCAGATTTCATTGTTTTCCGTGTTTTTCAAATGACACCTGAAACGCATTTAACTGAGACAATCCGTTTCTTTATTTATGAAGTACCCAAAGTACTCATGCTTCTTGTGCTTATCATCTTTATTGTCGGGATCATAAGAACGTACTTTTCACCGGAAAAAACCCGCAAGGCTCTTGAAGGAAAATCCCTGTTTGCAGGTAATGTGATGGCTTCATTACTAGGAATTGTTACACCATTCTGCTCCTGTTCAGCAATACCACTTTTTCTGGGGTTTGTCGAAGCAGGGATTCCCCTGGGTGTGACATTTTCATTTCTGATCGCAGCTCCGATGATTAATGAAGTAGCATTGGTGTTGCTTATCGGACTATTTGGTTGGAAAGTCGCCTTGATCTATGTTATAACAGGTTTGGCTATTGCCGTATTGGCCGGATTCATTCTTGAGAAACTGAACCTGAAACGATACGTGGCAGATTGGGTTTATAAGACCCATGCAAAACAAAGCCTTTCAGAGGAGGTCACCATGACCTTCAACCAAAGGATTTCTTCAGGAGCAAGTGTGGTGAAAGAAATTGTTGGAAAAATCTGGATTTATATCCTTCTTGGCATTGCAGTTGGCGCTGGAGCCCATGGATTTGTTCCTGATGAATATCTGGCAGGAGCCCTGGGAAATCAGCACTGGTATTCTGTCCCGCTTGCGATCCTTGTTGGTATTCCGCTTTATTCAAATGCTGCAGGCATCATACCCATTATTAGTGTATTGATCGAGAAGGGAGTGACATTAGGAACCGCTCTGGCTTTTATGATGTCGGTCATTGGATTGTCACTACCCGAAATCATTATTCTCAAAAAAGTCCTGAAGTGGCAATTGATCGGGATATTTATTGGCGTGGTTGCAACAGGGATCATCATGGTAGGCTATATCTTCAACTATATAGCCTTTTAGCTCTAACAACACTTTTCTCATGCCTGGCTTGAGTGACCGCATTCGGGGAATGTCATAAATTCACTTTGGCAATTCAGGAACGAGGCCATTGTATCTGACACCTTCACGTGGTTTTGCCATCCAGGAAACAACCGTATCCCTCCATTCTAAGTAATGTGATGTTTCTTTGTGTGCCGCCGCGGCAGTTTCGTTTTCATAAGCCTCATAAATGGCAAATTCAGCTGGATTATCCCTCATTTGAAGAACATCAAACCGTAGATTCCCCGGCTCTTTCACTGAAAGATGATGATTTTTGGTGGTGGCGCGCATAAAGTCATCAATATGTTCAGGCTTCACCTGTACATGGACAATGGTAACTATCATATAGTCTAGTTTAGGGTGGAGTAATCAGTATATAATAGAATCGCTATGCAGCGAAAATCAATTCTTGATTTCCAGAACTTCAATATCGAAAGTAAGGGTAGAGTTAGGTGGAATAACCGGAAAGCTTCCCTGTTCTCCATAGCCCAGATCAGATGGAATGATAAACCTGAATTTCTCACCCACTTTCATCAGCATCAGGCCTTCAAAAAAACCGGGGATGAGGCTACCCGCACTAACTGTAAATTCTGCCGGACTTTCTCTTTTTACTGAAGAATCGAAAATGTTGCCGTTGGGAAGATATGCCGTGTATTGGACAGAAACAGTATTTCCGGTTTTCACCATTACTTCTTCATTTTGTACTACTTTATAATACTGCAATCCTGAGTTTGTTGTGTTGAGTAATAAATCTTCTGTAGAAAATGGCTCCACAGGAATTCCCGGCCTTACTTCTATAAGTTCAAGATCATACAGAAGTGTGGAATAAGGTTTTATCACTCCTGAGGAATAGGCACCAAAAGCTAACGGTGAGGGAATGATGGCCCTGGCCTTACTCCCTTCATTCATATAACTTACGGCTTCATTTAACCCGTGAATGAAAGCCCAGTCCCACAAATAAAAAGTAAATGCTTCTCCATTGATCTCAGAGGAAGCTATTGTGGTACCATCCAGCAAGGATGCATGAAAATCAATGACTACAGTATCATAATATTCAGGGTTCACACCCGCCCCAACAGAATCTTCAAGAAAGTAAAGACCTGTCCAGGTAGGAATTGTATTAATATTTTTTGTTACCAGGTAATCTGCCAGTTCATTGATTTCATCCTCTCTTGTTTTTCCCTCCTCTTCCTTTAAGCAGGAAAAGAAAAACAATACACTTATTGCAAAAAATATGGTAAATAACGCTTTTTGATATTTCATTTATATTGTCTTTTATTCTTCTCTTTCTTTTCTATATTTTGAAGGTGTGGAATTCTCAAACAACCTGAAAGCCTTTACAAAAGACTGATATGAATTGAATCCCACCAACCGGCCAATCTCTTCAGTTTTGTATTTATTACTTTCGGCAATAGAAAATTTCTTCTTAGCCTCAACTATGCGGTACTTATTGACAAACATACAAAAGTTAGTATTAAATTCATTGTTTATCAGGCGTGATAAATAGGTGCGGTTGGTATTTAATTCCATATAGATATCATGAATTTTCAAATCCGGGTTCAGGAAAGGCTTATTATTTTCAAAAAAACGGATTAATCTGTTTTTAAGTTCTTGAGGTTCTTCAACATCAGAATCCTTCAATTCTATATCATGATTGAAATGTTCTTGATTAGTTTGCTGTATATAACCTATCCAGGCTATTATGTAAAAGACAAAGGCAAGCGAAAACATTGTAATTGCTGTAAAAGCACCATTTTGAGAAATGGTTTTATGTCCGCCAATAAGAGCTGGAATGCCAATACAGACTGCAGTACCATATACTAAATAAAACAGTTTTGCCCATTTGATATTTAACCGCTCCAAATTTGAGTGATAGGACGATATTTTTTCTTTATACTCTACCATCATCTTTCTTATAAGGATAAAATAAACTATAGCCTGCATGATAAAAACGACTTTACTAAGCATGTTGATTGTTTCAATGAGGCTGATTTTCGGAGTTAGTTCTCCCTCTCCCATTAAGTATTGGTTTACATAGTAGTATTTCGTTTCATCATCTAATATCAGAGCATATACTATTGTAGCCCCGGCTAAAAATAATAAGGATGGAAAAGAATGCAGGATGTGTTTGTATCTGCATCCTGATTCAGGATTAATAATGCTATAGATAAAAAAATAGAGAAAGGGGAAAATAGCCAATAGAGAGAACATAAAAAAAGGATCCAGAAAAATAAACACCCTGTAAGAAGCAAAGTAAAAAGAACTGGTGGCCAGAAAGAAAACAAACATATTCAGAAGAAAAAAACCCAGCCAATGTTTTGAATTATCTTGAGAAGCGGGTGAAAAAATCAATGGAAAAGACCAGGTAAAAGTAACAACCAGGGGACATATCAATGCAATTTCATTTACAGAGAGCTGATTGCTGATCATCTGAATGCACATAATTGTTGTTCAATTACTTAAGCTAAAATGTAAAAAAGGTAAATTCTCTTTTTACAATTCTGACAGTTTTAAACGCTCCTCTTTTTCTAAATCCAATTATAAAGTTATTCATTTGGTATAAAAATCAGATTGTTTTGTTCGGTTATATTCAAAATCAGTTTAACAGAAAATACTCATAGGGTCAAATGTAATACGTTAAACAAAAACTACTTGGATATGAATTTATCAATCAATGCTTTAAAAGTAATTTTTACCATAGGTATGCTCAGCATTTTAAATAACAATGGTAGAAGCGACAACAGCAACCCCAACCCGGGAGATATAAGAGATGGTGATGGCAAAGTGGGAAAATATACATTCTATGTTGAATATGACCGGATATTTACTTCGCATGAAAATCTGTTGTACAACTTTCAGATAACGCACTCAAAAATGAGTAAGGATGGGAAGAAGGTTTTTCTTTTTGGAATTGACCGGATTTCTGAAATCGGGTGTAAACGTGCTATATTAATGAATAGAGATGGTTCAGGAATTGAAGAGATAAATCTGGAATATGAAGATTGTAACTTGCTTCTTAAGTCTTTTGATATAAACTACGACGGAAGCATTGTATTTCTGGCACAGCAGAATCAAATATACAAGTATGAAGATCAAAGTACCCAGTTTGTGTTTCACACAGAGGATGAACCCAATGATGAATTGGGCATTATTTCCCAAATTTTATGCCAATACAGTGGAAATAATGTATTCATCCGTGATTTCCAGTCAGGAGTTTTTCGAGCATCAAAACAAAATCCCACCGCTGCCGAGCATATAGTAATACCTACACACGTATTATCGGGTGGAGATACAGTTTCACGTTTTGACGGACCGATGTCTATCTCAGCTGGTGCTGAACAAATTTTGTTTTTTGTTACCGCATATGTAGGGGACTTGTACCTGGTTAAGGAGTTGCATATGCTGAATGGTTTGACCTATTATCAAATGGCTGAAAATAATTATGGCCCCCTGGTATCAGCAATTAGTGGAGATGGCAATGTAATAGTATACAGAGATAGTGATGGCCCTGTTATTTCCAGGAGCGAACATACAGGAGGTGAAAGAGTCTACTTAAAAAACAGGTTTGATGGCATTACTTCATTAGATTTATCCTACGATGGCTCAAAATTGCTGTACAACGATGCCTACCTGGTAAATACCGATGGATCGGCAGCTGTGCAGATCAATAATTTGTACAATGAACATCTTTGTATAAATGATTCGGGCAATATAGTAGGGTTTCATTCCCTTTATTACGAGTCAGGCAAATCAGAATCCTGTTACTATGTAGGATATCTAAACGAATTTGGGCGGGTACCCAATGCTCCCATAATCGAAAATATCTCTCTGAGTACTCCCATTGAAAGCAATGAAACCAAAAGTTATATTACAGTTACAGCAGAAATTGACGATCGGGATGGTTTACAGGATATAGCAGGTCTTGAGAGTTGTGTAATCAATGAAGATGGTTTATATAGTACGCTACTTCCATTGAATGATGATGGCTGGGGTGGTGATGATGTAGCGGGCGATGGTTTCTATAAAAGAAATCTATGGTTTGATAATTATGATTCTGTTACTATTCGCGTCCAGGCAAAGGACAAATCAGGTAAAATTACCATTGCCCATGCAGGATTTTACATCTATCCCAGTACTATAGATATAGAACAGAAAAATCAAAATGAATCGTATTCACTCTTTTATGAGCCCCTGAACCAGCAACTGAATATACAGTTTGAGAAAATGCAGCCCTACGTACGCTTGTCTGTATTTAATACAAATGGACAGCTACTTCTGCAGCAAGACTATAAAAATGAGCAGCGTATCAATTGCAAGCTTGAACAATTATTAACAGGCATATATATCCTTCGCATCGATGCTATCAATAATCAGTTTATTGATAAAATATATAAATATTAAGTTGAGTAAACGAGAACCTGCTCTGATTAAAAAAGGAGTAACGTTGGGTACGGCCTTGGTATCACTTGTCTCCTGCCTGTATGGAAGGACATTTTACTGAACCATAACTGCAATATACGCAACAGTCGCCTTGTTGCGGTTTCAATAAGGTCTTGCAGTTTTCGCATTCATAGAAAAACTGACAGGCATCTTCCGGCATTGTTTCCTCTTTTGAGTGACCGCATTCGGGACAAGTAATTGTTGATTTCAATTGTATGACTTTCATAATGCTGGATTTCCTTTTGTGATATCTGTTACAAAAAAAGGAAATTCTTAGTAAATTACACTAAGTAAATTGTCACTCGGAATTATGGAAAATCTGATGGGTATGCATCCTACAATAAATACAACAATGAAAAAATTAATGATCTTGCTTGTTTTTACACAGGCTTTGAATGTATCTGCGCAGATAACACATGAAAAGGAGATCACCACCAAGGTTGAAAAAGTGACCGTTTTCTTCGAAAACGCCCAGATAACCCGTGAAAAGAATATTTCGGTCTTACCTGGAAAATCCAGTCTGAAGTTCGTGAATCTCTCTCCCTTTATAAACTCTAAAAGTGTTCAGGTCAAAGTAAACGGTAGTGTGACAGTCCTGTCTGTGAATCACCAGCAGAACTTCCTTGACAGCCTTGAAAAACCCGAAGAGCTTGCTGCACTCGAATCTACATTCGAATCTATCCAGGAAAGAATAAAACTTGAGCAGGCACATATTTCAGTGATTGATGAGGAGACCCTGTTTCTGCAGGAGAACAGAAAAATCGGGGGCAAAAACCAGGAGCTGAGTGTATCCAACCTGAAGGAAACATCAGAATTTTACAGTACCCGGTTAACAATTCTGAAACTGAAGAGAATCGAAAGGATGAACACACTTGCAAACCTCAGGGAGGAGTTGGTGAAAGTCAACAACCAGATCAATTCAATTTCAACCAAGAAAGAATTTCCAAGTGGTGAGGTGATCGTAACCCTGGATTCCAGATCTGATGAAAAGATATTTGTTGAATTGTCATACCTGGTGGATAACGCAGGGTGGCACCCCAGCTATGATATCAGGGCCAAAAGTGTGGAAGATCCCCTTGAAATCGTCTACAAGGCAAATGTACATCAGGACACAAAAGTAGACTGGGAAAATGTGAAATTATCGTTTTCTTCTAATAATCCAAGTCTATCCGGCGTTGCACCGGAACTAAAGCCATATTACCTGAACTACAATACCGTTCCTCCTTCCTATAAATCGATAATTAGCAACGTCTCAGGAAAGGTCTTCGACAGATCCGGAAATCCATTGATCGGGGCAAGTGTCCTGGTCACCGGATCAACGATCGGAACGATCACTGATATGAACGGATACTATTCAATAGCCATCCCACCATCGGCCTCAAGTCTGCAATATTCTTATATTGGGTATTCCACCCGTGAAATCCCCTTCAGCAATGAGGTTCACAATGTATTTCTGGAGGAAGATCTGATCAGTTTGAATGAAATTGCAGTAACAGGATATGCCATGGCAGATGATGAAATGATGGCCCCGGCGCTTCAAAGCAAAGCGGCAGGAATAAGTAAAGCTAAATCCATGCAACCTATGAAGATCAGGGGGACAAGCAGCCTGGCGTTACCAACTGTCCAGCAGAGGAACCAGACATCTTTTGAGTTTGGTATTGCCATGCCTTATTCCGTCAAATCCAACAGCAAAAACTATGTGGTGGATATGACAGCTTATGAAGTTCCTGCATACTATGAATACTATTGTATTCCCAGGATCGATAAAGATGCTTTCCTGATTGGAAATGTAACCAACTGGGAACAGTATAATTTGCTTGAAGGTGAAGCAAATATCTTTTTCGAAGAAACCTACATTGGGAAAACCATACTCGATGTGAGGTTCATCTCCGACACATTAACCATCTCACTGGGCAGGGATAAGGGTGTTGTTGTCAATCGTGAAAAGATCAAGGATCTCTCTTCAAAGAGATTCATCGGAACCAAAAAGGAAGAGATCAGGGCATGGAGGATCTCCATCAGGAACACCAAACCCCAGGCAATTAATATGGTTCTGCTTGATCAGGTTCCTGTTCCTGTCCTCGAAGAAATTGAGCTTGATGTAAAAGATCTCTCAGGAGGCAAGAGGAATAAGGAGACCGGAGAAATTAAATGGGAGCTCAGCCTGGATCCGAATGAAAGCAAGGAAGTTGACCTGAGGTATTCATTGAAATATCCCAAGCACAGAAACCTGGTATTTGACTAATACTTCAAGCCGTGGCTATTTATTCAACTACGGAAATCCTGCTGCCTCTGCCCCTGGTATCGAATGACCTGAGGGAGACTTTACCGGAGACTTGTACCGGACCTCTGTAGACAGGCGAATCCACATTGGGTTCCGATTCATCTGTGGTATACCTGATGGTAAGGCCGGGGAAATCTATGTTTGCATAGAGCTGCCCATTCATGATCAGGGCACCCGGGGGCGGAAGCCTGTAGTTAAAGCCACCAAACAGGTAATCTAACCGGGGCATCTCCCGCTGTCCGACCACATTGCTGAACACATTCCAGGCTCTATTCATTGCATCTATTCGGACTTCAATATCCTTGATGGATCCCCATCGGGCCTGACCCGACCATGCCCTTTCCGCCAGTCCGATCATTTTTGGCAGATAATAATACTCCAGCATCTCCCCGCCTTTAATGGTTTCACTCCACAATTCACCCTGCAATCCAATGATGTTTTTATGTGCTTCCGGTTTCAACCTTTCCATCCCAAAAAAATCCACCTCGGGATTGTAAGGATTCCCGTAGGCATCCGTTAAGGTGCACTTATACACATCATATGGAACAAACTCAAATGCGCGGCGGGTATTTACAAACCCACCCCAGTAAAGTCCGGGCTCCGCAGGATGATGGCTGTAGGCGAAGTCGAAATAGAAATTGTTAACGTTACACAGAATTACCGGATATCCTTCATTGGCCAGGCGGTATCCCAGGTCCAGGTTAGCGTCCAGGCTGTTCCATACATATGGAAGCATCCCCTGGTCAGTGAACTCAGGATTGGGGATCCATCGGCCATTATCATCCTTTTTCATGGCAATCTCTTCCCAGCCGGCCATAATAAGGTTCTTTTTCTTCAATATCTCAAAAAGCCTACCTTCAAAATAAGTCTGAAGGTTGGATGCGCTGCCGATTTCCGGATGACTTCTCAAAAAGTCGGTACATACAGGAGATCCTTCCCATGACCCATGGGGTACTTCATCACCACCAGCATGTAAAATCTCCAGGGTCAAGCCTGCTTCCCGGTACATCTCGATCACATCATCAACCACCGTTTCAAAAAGGAGATATGGGGCCTCTTTGCAAACACATACCACATTGTCATTGAAATTCTGGGCGGAGTTATAGCGGGATGCATCATTCGGATCAATCAACCTGTATTTCTCAGCCTCTTCCGGTTTCCCCTCTTCAACCAATCGATCGTACCTGGCTTCCATGGCATAAATAGCAGCCCGGGCATGACCGGGAAAATTGATCTCCGGAATTACCTCAATATGATGGGCATCTGCAAATTGCAGGATTTCGATAAACTCATCCCTGGACAAATATCCACTTCCCATACCAGTTGCAGTATCGGGAACCGGACCGGAACCATAAGCCGGGATCAGGTAGTCTTTATTATCTGTTGTATGACCCCTGAAAGCACCCACATCTGTCAACTCAGGCAAAGACGGTATCTCCAGCCGCCATCCTTCATCTTCTGTCAGGTGCAAATGCAGTTTATTCATCTTATAGAAGGCCATGGCCCTTATCAGCTTTTTAATAGCCGCCGGTTCATTAAAGTTACGAGCGATGTCCAGGTGCATTCCCCTGTATCCAAAAGCAGGTGCATCTGAAATAGTTACAGCATCTATTTCAATGTTTGCTTCAGGTTTACTCCAGGCTTTCAGCGGGACCATGGCCAGCAGACTCTGGATGCCATAGAATACACCGGCCGGATCACCACCGGTAATGATCACTCCGTTTTCAGGATGTGCTGTCAGCTGATAGGCTTCATATCCCAGCTTTCTATCTTCATTAAGTACCCTGAGATGGATGATGTTCGGTCCGCCGGTTGTACTCTCCATCACTGCAGGATCTTTTCCCATTACTGATTCAAGCATACCCGCCAGGTATTGCGCTTCGCGGTCCAACCCATCCTGGTAGTGAATCATAAGCCCATCACCAATAGCAACCTTATCCCCGTGAGATTCCGTGCTTACCGGCGTGGGAATGATACTCCCTGATATGCCCGATTCCAAAAGTGACTGATGCAGATTCTGATCATAAACCCATTCTGCTGAAGGAAGTGGAATGGAAGATTCCGGTGGAAAGATCTTATCCAGTGGTGGAAATGGTTTAATGGAATAGTGTTGAACAGGTACCACAGCCAGCTCATTGCCCATTGAATCACTGAAGACAAAATAGGGTCCCATTGGTGATTCGTTTTCCTTGATCAGCCAATCCCGTTTATCGTAATCTATCCGGATCGATTGTCCTGGTTCAAGATGAAAACCTGCAGTAGGTGTGATCCTTGCAAGATCTCCGTTCACATGGACGATTTTTACATTACCGGTTGCAGATTCAGGTATAAAATCCCTTCCCTGCTGATTAAAAAATAATGCCCAGCCACGGTCACCAAAAGAGTAATCGCTAAGGTTTTCCAGTGTAAATACCGAACTGTGGGATCGGGGTGAAATGTTATTTCCGGTAAACTCCCATTCCAGGGTAATCCCTGTGCCAGTGGGGTATTTTTGGTCAGTCATATTGTTGCAGGAACAAAGTAATAACGATACAGTTAGCAAGAAGATAGTTTTTTTCATGGCGCTTATGCTTTTCTTTTAGTAGTTTAGTGCACCAACAAAAATACTAAATGAAAACCAAACGATTAGTTTCCCTTGACGCGCTGCGGGGTTTTACCATCGCCGCCATGGTCATCGTGAATGATCCCGGTTCATGGACGCATGTATATGGACCCCTCAATCATGCCCAATGGCACGGTTGTACCCTTACCGACTTAGTTTTTCCATTCTTCTTATTCATTGTGGGATTATCCATTGCACTGGCTTATTCCAAACGCCTCGATGCCAATATTCCCATGAAGAGTATCTACCGGAAAATTTTTATCAGATCTATTAATATCTATATACTTGGACTGTTCCTTTGGCTCTGGCCCGAATTCGACTTCGGTGCCATTCGATGGGCAGGAGTGCTGCAAAGAATTTCTATTGTATTCCTGGTCTGCGCCATCCTGTTCCTGAATACAAGCTGGAAACAACAGGTTAAAATTGGCGTTGCTGTCCTTCTGCTTTACTGGATCATTGTGGCCTATATTCCGGTACCCGGGATAGGCAGGCCTGATCTTTCTGTTCCTGAAAAGAACTGGGCCAACTACCTGGATAACCTGCTCCTTCCGGGCGTGTTGTGGCAGAAGACCTGGGACCCCGAGGGGATCCTGAGTACCTTTACAGCCATCGCATCAGGGATCACCGGAATGCTCATCGGGAAACTCTACCTGTCCGTTAAGGATGAAAACAAAAGGCTTGTATGGTTATATTTCGCCGGTTTTACCATGTTCCTCGCAGGAGGCATCTGGAACTGGTTTTTCCCCATCAATAAAAGCCTCTGGACAAGTTCTTATGTGCTTTATACATCGGGGCTTGGCACCCTTGCCCTGGCAACCTGTATTTTGATTGTCGACGTATGGGGATACACCCGTTGGACCCTTCTTGGCAGGGTCTATGGTGCGAATGCCATCACCTCATATGTGCTGGCTGGGATGCTGACCCTGGTATTTTACAAAATGAGGCTGGGAGGTGTATCACTCAACGAATTTTTCATGAACAGCCTGACACCTCTTGGACTGGATCCCAGATTTGTTTCCATGCTCTACGCAGTAATCTATATGTTAATCATTTTTATTCCTGCGCTGATTATGTACAGGAAAAAGATATTCATCAAAATATGATCTCCATGTAATCACTGGAGTAACATTGTAAAACAAATTGAGTATACGATTGAGTAGTTCTGAAAAACTTTATCAAATGTCTGAATCTGATAAAAATATTTTCCAGCCGGTAAACGATCCCATTAAGTCGCATTCCCAGGTTAGTTCACGCATAGAGATCCTTGGTTTCGAGGAGATGGTTGCAAACGGAGAGGTATTAAAAATCCAGGTGTTTCTTGAACGGATTGCACAGGAGATCTATAATACACGAAAAAAGAACTATTCATGGGGATTTCGGGTTATTGAGCCGGAATTTCTTAATTTTTCCGGGCGCATGATTCTGGTTTCAAAGCTTTATAAAGAAGAGAACCTGGCTGATTTGAACAGTGTTGTTTTTAAGCTGTTCATCGAATTCAACAACATCATTCTGTCTACGGCCCTTCATATGCACATCCCCATTCGAGGTATTATCCGCATAGGTGATACATACCGGGGTAATGTTAAATCCAGGAAACCAGCTCTTGTATCCGGCAAGGATCCTTTGATTTTGTCCGATTTGTTGAAGGTCTTTTCAATAAGCGAAATCTTTCCGGCCGGTTTTTCTGAAGGATTGATCCCTGCAGTGGATATGCCATTCCATTTCGGAGAAAGTTTAAGCAGATCGTTTTCGGATCTCCCCACCATCGAATCAGTCGGTATCTTTATGCCGCCTGAACACAAAAAAGACAAAACTGCCGATGTGACCATCCTGTCCAATATGCTCGTTGAAAGCGAAGTTAACGGTCAGAAATACTTTGTGTGTAACTGGAAGAAATGGATGAGTGAGCATACTGATTGTTCTGCAGATAAAATCATCGCGTTTGCTGAGGTTGAAGCGGGGAATGACTCCTCTCCGCATGCCAAAAAATGGCAAAACCTGATCGATTATTCAGCTCATCTTTAACACAGTTTGTCAGATATTTTCCAATCATATGACCTGACATCACTCCAGTGAATCCTGTTGGGCCTTAGTGGCCTGCTCATCGGCATGTCAAAAACAGGACTATCGGGTGTAGGTCTGATGGTTGTTCCCATCCTTGCTTCAGCATTTGGTGGCAGGCCTTCGGTGGGACTACTCCTGCCAATCCTGATTTTTGCCGATGTCTTTGCAGTTGCATGGTATAACCGCCATGCTGAATGGAAACACATCATTCGATTGCTACCCTGGGCTGTGATCGGGATCCAGGTGGTTCGCGGCAGGTCTTGGATTGCTGGGCGGCTTTGCAACCATGATAGGAAATGCAGCAGGACCTGCCATTGCTGTCGGAGCATTCGTGGGAATCTGGGTGGTACGTTTCTTACCTGAAAAGGTCTACAGGATTCTTATAATTGTGACAACGCTACTGTCAGCTTTTCTCCTTTTCTAAACCAGGATTTTTATCGTTACCAGGGAAGGGAAAGTTTTTCTCAGCGGTGTCTCCCATAAGTTCTTTTACTGTGGACACCATAGTTTTCTGGGTAAATGGTTTCTCAATGATCCTTGAAGCTCCAAAAATTTTCGCCATTTCCAGGTAATGCTCTGCAGAGATTTCTCCTCCACCCGACATGGCAATGATCTTCAATTGCGGTTGCATCCGCTTCATTTCACGAATGGTTTCCAGGCCCTCTTTTTCAGGCATTATAATATCGGTAATAACCAGGTCCGAAGGTGATTTCCTGAATAGATCGATACCCTCGTTACCATTCGATGCAAGGTCTACTTCAAAGCCCGCACGCTCAAGCATCTTTTTGAGCATTATTAGAATCTGGGGTTCATCATCAATGATCAATATTTTTTGCACTACGAAATATTTTTGATTTTCCTTTGACTCAACACTTTACGAATTAATTCGCTGAAACCGCTTAATACCAGAGGTTTCGAAATAATATCTGTAATATCATACTGTTCTTTTATGCCATTTGGAATAGAATCTTGATAACCTGTTATGATGATTGTCTTCAGATCGGGCCTTATTTGTTTTACCTCAACGACTAATTCCGTTCCCAGCATCCTGGGCATGGCCTGATCCGTTACAAGGAGATCATATTTTAACGGATTCTTTTTAAAATTCTGCAATGCATCTATACTATCAGTTTCTATATCCACAGTGTATCCAAGACTTTCAAGCATCCTCTTGCCCATAAATGTAATCTCTTTCTCGTCATCTACAAACAGAATACTACCATTTCCTTTCTTGATTTTCCCGGAAGCGTTCTTCTCAGGTATATAGACCTCCGAATGTTGTGGCAAATAGATCGTGAATGTGGATCCTTGTCCCTGTTCACTTTCTACTTCAATGGTACCATGGTTATTACTTACAATCCCATGAACCACAGACAGACCCAATCCAGAGCCAGATCCCACCTCTTTTTTTGTAAAGAAGGGTTCAAAAATCCTTTCCATGGTCCTCTGGTCCATGCCATGTCCTGTGTCGGTAATGATAAGCCGGATATATGTTCCTTTCTGGATATTGACTGAACCAATGACCTGATTTCCTTCTATTGTTATCTTATCCAGTTTTACGTAAAGCACACCTCCATCAGCCATCATCGCATGATATGCATTGGTACAAAGATTCATGATGATCTGGTGCATCTGTGTAGCATCTGCAAGAACGGTTCCGATCTCCGGATCCAGGTCCTGACGAATCTCGATATTGGAAGGAAAGGAAGCGCGGATTAGCTTCATTACTTCCCTGACTATTTCGTCCAGTTTTAGCGGTTTCCTATCAAAGTCTACCTGGCGACTAAAAGTAAGGATTTGCTGGACCAGGTCTTTTCCACGTGTGGCTGCAATGTTGATCTGCTCTATGTCATACCTTAATACACTCTCCTCCGAAAGTTCTTCCAGGGCCATCTCTGTATAACCAAGAATGGGAGTCAGGATGTTGTTGAAATCATGAGCAATACCCCCTGCAAGCGTTCCAATAGTCTCCATTTTTTGCAATTGCAGCAGCTGACCTTCCAACTTCGTCTTCTCCTTTACGTGTTGTTTGCTGACTTCAATTTCCTTCTTAAGATCCCTGTTGGCCAGGGTGAGTTGCCGTGTCCTTTCCTGTACCCGCTTTTCAAGAGCACTGTTGGCTATTTTCACCTTTTGTTGTTCTTTTTCAAGCAGTTTTCTCATATAAAAGTCCCTGCGTGCGGAATGTTCCATAAAGTAATTGATAAACATACCGATCACATTGGCGCTAACGAAAAAGAAATTGTTATTAATCAGGATCTCGATGGGGGTATCGGAGAGCCAGATCGCAGCGATTTCATAAGACACTACTAAGGACCATCCCGCAAAGGAGGCATAAACAAATCGTGCCTTTATAAAGGTGTACCCAAAAATAAAGATCAGGATGAGTCCGGCATAATAGGTGTAATGATCTGCAACATTGGCTGCAAAAATGATCATGACGATAATGGCAAGCCCCGTAAAATACATGATCAATGAAATTACAGGTTGCATGTATCTCTTAAATGCCGGTGAAAAAGAGAAAAAGATAACAAATCCCAGTACCGGCGTGACGATCCCGAAACGAACGAACCAGAATAAGCTTTTCAGCTCCGGGAGCAATAAAGCATCAAGGAGTGCGAATAACCCAAAGAAAACGATTGCAAGTATAAGAGAGAATCTGAATGGATTGAGTGAGCGCGTGAAATAATCGTTCCTGAAATCCTTTTCGTATTCCCGGATCTCTCCGCTGAAGGCCAATGTAAGGCTGTTCAGCTTCCAGTTATTCTGACCAGTGGTTGACAATCCTAACAAATTGCCCTTAAGCAACTTTCTCCAATCCATTTTCTTATGCGGCTTTAATTCTCAGGAACAGATTGACCCCCAGCTCTTCCCTCTCTACCTCCACAAGCTCCTCGCGTGCTTCAGCTTCAATTGCCATCCTTACCAGGTCGTACTTTGAACGGTGATTCAGATACCAGTCAGATAATACTTCCATAAGTCGTCGTGTAGGATTGCTATTGGAGAAGTTCCCAATAATAAACTCTCCGCCTTCAGTCATGTATTTGTAGTACTTGTTGACCATGTAAATGAAGTGTTTGTCCTTGAAATAATCAAACAACCCGGCACTCCATATCAGATCGTACCACTGGTATGGTTTAAATCTCAAGACATTGCTCTTGAAATAATTAATCGATGCTTTGAATTGTTCATTCTGGGATTTTGCAAAATCAATGGCATTCTGATCGAAATCCACCAGATCAAAGTGGATCCGGCTGTCCGTATTTCTTTGGAAATACTCATTAACATCAGTTGCCGGGCCGGAACCCAGTATCAAAACCCGCTTTTCTCCACCATCTTTTCGATCAATTTCCTTACAACGCTCCAGAAAATAATCTTTCCTGTTGCGAACAGCGTGTGCTCCCGCCTGGTCCTGGAAGAACCTGTCCCAGTTACTGTATCGACTGTCAGGATTCACATATTCCCGGTATATATTGTGAATAAGCGAAAAATCTCCCGGATATCCGAAAGGTTTTATAAATCCATGCCCGATCAGGGTGTTCTCATTCAATGATCTACGGATGACCTCTCGAAAACAATCCAGTTCATTATCTTCCAAATTATTGACTATTGCCGTTAACTCCTTGTATTCCTTGGGCTCAGGCCCTCCGTTTTCAATAAGAGAGAAAAGAAAGTGGCGTTCATCCTTAGAGAGTTGCCTGTACTTTGCCGTGGTGCACATTTCATTCATAATGTTTACCTTATTAATTGCTTGCATAATAGTTACACGTGATTTTCAGAAGCTGCATTTTTAAATTCTTATACGCTTCTATAGTATTCAGGGTTTCACAACTACTGATCCATATGGCTCATTAGAATGCATTTAAATAAGTATACACCGGTCGTCCGGCTTGAAATTGCCTGTAAAAATCACTTTCTTTAGCCTCTTTGTTATGAGACGAAAAAGACAGTATGTCGGGAAGTTCCTGTTCATTATAGGTATGCTGGTGGCAGCAGTACTCATTTTCCTTGGCAATAAGGCTGTGAGGGTAACCTCCACAGATGATTTTTGTGCTTCATGCCATATTCATCCACATTCAACCCAGACTTGGAAACTCTCCACCCATTATGACAATAGCAGAGGGATCCACGTGCACTGTGTGGACTGTCACCTGCCCCCGCATGGTGAAGGTTACCTGGCAGAAAAAACCCGGACCGGTATTCGTGATGTTTGGGGCAAGCTGTTCAAAGATCCCGAAAATCTCAACTGGGAAGCCATGTCTCAGATCGAATATTCAAAGGGCCACGTTTTTGAGTTGTCCTGCATCCACTGTCACCAGAACAATTTTCCGCTTGGGCTGACCCAGGAGGGCCGTGAAGCGCATCTTTATTATGAGCAGCAGGAAGGAGAATTGCATTGCATCAATTGCCACATTACTGTGGGTCATCATGATCCCGACAGGCTACATGCTAAGAATTCCGACTTCGGTATTGGTGAAGTGATTGAAACGGAGATTTATTCAGAACCTGGAATTATTGATGGCCTTACTAATTTTACGGAATACATACCCGGCTCAGCTGTAAGTTTTGAGATGGTTGCCATACACGGAGGATCCTATGTGATAGGAAGTCCGGAAGATGAACCTTTCAGGAGAGACAGCGAAGGTCCGCTAAAGGAAGTTTCGGTCAGTCCCTTCTTCATGGGCAAGATTGAGGTTACATGGAATGAATACCTGGCCTTCTTTAAACAAACCGGCGCCCAGGGCAAGACCGCAGATGCATACCTGAATTCTCCTTCAGGTGATGTGGATGCTATTTCAGGACCAACACCTCCATGGGGTGCTCCTGACCAGGGTTGGGGTACAAACAAATTGCCTGCCATTACAATGACTCACCACGCAGCGGTTGTCTATTGCCAATGGCTTTCAAAGGTATCAGGTAAGCATTACAGACTTCCAACTGAGGCTGAATGGGAATATGCAGCCCGGGGAGGTACCTCTACCCCCTATTTCTTTGAGGGGGATCCTAAAAGATACACCCGCCAGGGACTCCGGAATAAAGTATTTGGCACCGACACTTCAATTATTAATTCATACATTTCCTATATTGAAAACAGTCGAGGGAAAACCATCAATCCTGGTACAAAACGAGAAAATCCATTCGGTCTGGAACATATGCTTGGGAATGTGGCAGAATTTTGTGCTGATTGGTATGTAGAAGATGTCTATGCACAATATCCAAACGGGGTTGTGAAAGATCCCACAGGTCCGCCTGCAGGAGAGGAGCATGTGATCAGGGGCGGTTCGTTCCGCGATGGAGGGGATAATTTGCGCTGTGCTTCCAGGGACGTTACCAGAACCACAACCTGGCTGAGGACTGATCCGCAAATTCCTAAGAGTATCTGGTGGTATTCCGACTGTAACTATGTTGGATTCCGTGTAGTTTGCGAATATAATGAACCGGAATCAGCTGAATAATAACTAACTTACAGCCAGTTTAATAAATACTAACCCGTATCAATCATGGGAAACAAAACAAGTCGACGCAAATTTTTAGGAAATACAGCAGCTATCGGAGCCATCGGGGCCATAGGTGCAAGCCAGCTAATAAAAGCCTGCTCACCGGACAAGAAACCTGCTGAAGTAGAAATACCACCAATGCTCGATACAGCCCCAGACGGACAACCTCTTAAAGCAGGTGTGATAGGATGTGGTGGGCGTGGAACAGGCGCGGCATTCAACTTTCTCAATGCAGGCCCAAATTTAAGCATCAATGCTGTGGCGGACCTGTTTCAGGACCGGGTGGATGGATTTAGAAAGAAAATCAAAGAAGAAAAAGGCGTTGAACTAAATGATGCCAATTGCTTTGTAGGGTTTGATGCCTATAAAAGGTTACTGGAGACGGATGTGGATGTAGTGATTCTCGCCACTCCTCCATATTTCAGACCAGAGCAGTTTCAGGCTAGTATTGAGGCAAGAAAACATGTATTTATGGAAAAACCTGTTTCCGTTGATCCGGTGGGAACACGTGCCGTCATGGCTGCCTCAAAACAGGCAGAAGCAGCTGGCCTGTGTGTAGTAACAGGGACACAGCGTCGTCACTCGATTGATTATATTAATGTCTATTCAAGGGTGAAAGCAGGTCACATTGGTACGCTTGTCGCATCCAATGTTTACTGGAATCAGGCCAAGCTATGGCACAGGGAAAAACAGCCTGCATGGACCGAGATGGAGTATATGATCCGTGACTGGGTAAACTGGACCTGGCTCTCCGGTGATCATATATTAGAGCAACATATTCACAATATTGATGTGAGCAACTGGTTTTTTGGCAAATTCCCGACTGATGCCGTTGGAGTAGGATCAAGACAGAGAAGGATTACCGGCGATTGCTACGACAATTTTAGTGTTGATTTCGTATACGAAGGAGATGCACATATGCATAGTATGTGCAGGCAGATCAATGACTGCGATTTCAGAATCGGACAGACAGTAAGGGGAACCGAAGGCTTCACCAACTGTAGCAATATTATCTGGAATACGGATGAAAGTATTCAATATGAACATAAGTTCCCTGTTGATGAGAACGGAGAGATAATTCGTGTAAGTGCACAGGACCAGGAGCATATTGATCTGGTGGCAGCAATTCGCAATGGGGAACAGATTGTCCAGGCAGAGGAAACAGCCAAATCGTGCCTGACAGCAATCATGGGCAGAGAGGCAGCTTATACCGGTAAAAAAGTTACCTGGGATGAAATGATGAGTTCCGGATTGAAACTGGGTCCGGAAGGAGAACTCAAACTGGGTCCGGTTGATATGAAAGCCGTGATCCCGGTTCCCGGATCAGCTCCGGAATAACATTACACCACACCTAAATAAAGAGGCTGTCAAAAGGGCGGTCTCTTTTTAAAACTGATCCACGCTGGCATAGGCTTTGATCACTGCCAGTTCTCCTTCTTTGCCTTTCCTGGAATTGCCATGTTCCATACCCACAATCCCGGAAAATTCCTTTTCGTGGATATGCTTAAATACATTCAGGTAATTGATTTCACCGGTTGTGGGTTCTTTCCGTCCCGGATTATCGCCAACCTGAAAATATGCAATCTCTTCCCAGGCATGATCCATGTTGGGGATCAGGTTCCCTTCCTGGATCTGCTGGTGGTAAAGATCGTCCAGAATCTTGCATGACGGGCTTCCCACAGCCTGGCAGACCTGGTATGCCTGTGGTATTTCCTTCAGGAACAGACCCGGGTGGTTATAAAAGTTGAGTGGTTCCAGCACCATGATGATTCCGTGCGGCTCCAGGATATCGCTGGCACGTCTCAGTGCATTCACTACATTGCTGGTCTGGTACCCCATATCTTTCCGAAGATCCATATGTCCGGGAACCACAGTCATCCAGGTGGCATTCACCCGTTTTGCAACCTCCACAGATTCCCTGATCTCCTTCAGGAATCCATCCAGTTTTTCCTTATCTCCGCTTGTCAGACTGGGCTCACTCCAGTAGATGGTATGGGCTACAAAAACCCCCATCTCCATTCCCAGGTTGGCCATTTTGCTGGCAATCTTCTCCTGCATGGAAACCTCCTTGCGCTTCATTCCGTTGTCTTCCAAGGCTGTGAATCCCGCATCGGCCATAAACTGGAGCTGGTCCATCAGGTCTTCCCCTGCATTATTTTTAAACATCCCGAAGTGGGGGGCATATTTCAAATTGAATTTATGCTTCTCCGCAGGTGCCTGTAATCCGGGATTTCCAGACGCGTGCATCATCCCTCCGGTTACCAGTGCCGCCGATGCAGCAGCACCACTTTTGATAAAAGATCTTCGTTCCATACATTGAGTTTTATAAGAACCCCAAATTAACAATTTATTTCATTGAAACTGGTGTAATACCCAGGGTTCCCCCATCATTCACGGTAACCCTCCAGTGGTTACCGTCGGGAGATTGCATGATCACCCCTCTGTTTATATCCTCAATATAAATATCACCATCCGCCACATGTACCTTTGCTTTGGGAACCGTGGTTCCAATTCCCAGATTGCCTGCCGGATCAAATCTTGCCCTTTCCATGATCGTATCCTGTACCGTTGTGGTGTAAAACCGGATGGATCCATAATCAGATTCTGTAAATATGGAAAAACCACTACCGGGTGCCCTTACAGCGCACATTCCTTTGAAATCAAGAATTTCATCATAGTACTCTGAAGTTTGAAACAATTCAGATCTGTAGAAGGTTTTTGCAATCTTATCCTGATATGCTTCCAGCGCCAGGCTTACATAAGCCAATCCACCTTCATCTGTATTCCGCAACCTGATCAGGGCCCTGTCCTTTCCACCTGAAATGTTCTTCTGGATATCAAGTGTAACTTCGGGCAACCTGGCGTCCGCACCTATGCCCACATGTCCGTATATATAATGGATCCCGTTATTGTTATCCTGCCATGGAGTTGTAACGTCAGGCAACTCAACGGTATTCCCTCCACTGATCCCCAGGATTCTGTTATCTATGCTTAAGGTCTGGATCTCATTGGTCGGATCCGGGTCATCATCATCCACATGACCGGCATTTTTTGCATACAACGCATATGGCACACTTAATAACTGGCTTGTTCCCAGGTGACTTCCATTCACCGAGATGCTCAGATAATAGGGCCCCCTCTCCCAATCAATCTCGTTGAAAAAAGTTCCATCCCCAATTTTCAGGGTTACCAGTCCCCGATCATCGGTTTCCGTATTATGGCTTTCAAGATATATGGATGTTCCATCAATGGTCCCCTGTAGCAAGTCCACCTGTATAGACACCTCTTCCTTTTTCATAGGGGTGCCATCCATATTTCTCAACATTGCCTGATAATTAAAATAATCAGGGGCCTGAGCCAACAGGCTCAACATCAGCATAAAGCCAAATGAGACTAAAATAAGTTTTTTCATGATGAGTGGATATTGTCAAATAAAATTACGATTTTTAATTCTAATGAAACGGTATATTGTTTTACTCCATATTCTTATTCCAATTGTCCTTTTAACCCGGGAGGTTGCAGCTCAGGACAATGTGATGTACCGGTATCATTATTTGCACCAAACACTTCTCAATCCTGCTGTAGTAGGAAGTGAGTTTTTTTCGGTGGCCAACCTCACTTACCAAAAGCAGTGGGTCGGAATCCAGCAATCCCCTCAAACCATGCTGGCCAGTACAAGCTTAAGAATAGGGAACTTCGGCTTTTACAATCCCAGGAAATTAGTGAACACCTCCAACATCAAAACCAGGGAACGCGTCGGAGTGGGCCTGACGTTATTCAGTGACCGAAATGGACCAGCAGTGCAAAGAGGGATAAACCTGGCCTATGCTTACCACCTGATCCTGGGCCATGCCCGACTTTCTCTTGGTCTTTCGGGAAGTGCAGAACAGCACATGCTTGATGAAACCATTTTCAATCCGACCTTTCCAGGGGATCCGATCCTGACCAATACCCGGGAGTCATACATGCTTTACAATGCAAATGTGGGAGCTTATTACTATTCTGCAGGACTGTTCGCCGGTCTGGCAGTCCATCACCTCATACCATTTGAGAACAAGCTCCGGTCCGGTACTAAAATACAACCTGATTTTATTGTTCATGGAGGATACCTGTTCAGTTCACTTGGAAGACCTAAACTGGAACTCAGCTTCAATCTTAGGTATCTTGATTTTGACCGGCTTGAATATGATCTGCATGTGAAGACATACATTCAACAATATCACTGGGTGGCTTTCTCGGTCCGGTCTTACCAGGCCCTTGCCATGCATGTGGGCATAAAAATAAGTGCAATACACCTTGCTTATACATACGAAGCCAACCTTTCGAACATGATCAGGTATAACCTGGGGACACATGCCCTTCACCTGGGAATAAACCTGGGAATTCGACGAACTCAGGGGTTTTAAATGAAAGCTGGAATTTTACATATACTCATTATACTCTGGCTGGGGAGCGGGACAATGGCCGGACAGTATTTTTCAAATCCCTCTTTTGAAGGCCTTCCTGGTATTGCTGTATCGCCTCCTCACTGGCCGGCATTTGATGCAATTTCCACACCAGATACCGAACCGCTCGAGTGTGATAGTTACCATGCCTCCCACGGTGACACTTACCTGACACTTGTGACCCGGGGACCGGATCAACAGCATCCGAACTCATTTGAAACCGTTATTACCACCCTTCTACAACCCCTGGAAGCGGGAAAGTACTACCAGTTAACCATCGACCTCGCCTCCAGGGATGACGTGGGACATTTCAGCTGGGAAGAAGGTTTTGTGGCCTATACTTCCCCTGCAAAGTTGAAAATCTTTGGCACTGAAACCGGATTGGATAAAGGTGAACTGATGTCGGAGTCAAGTGCCATAACCAACCAGGCATGGGGTAATTATAGTTTCATATTGTTTCCTCAACTGACCATCCGGCACCTGGTCCTTGAGGCAGGATTGGCCCAAGAATTCACCGGTTCGGCCAATCTGTTGCTTGACCAGATTGATATTGTAGAAATTGATGAACCTCCACTGGAGTTTGGTGATCTGGTCATTCCCAATGTGTTTACGCCAAACGGGGACGGGTCAAATGATGAATTCGTGATCAGAGGTCTGACCAGGGGGAGTTGCCTGATGGTATATGACAGGACGGGCAGAGAGGTTTTTAAAAGCGACAATTACGAGAATGACTGGGATGGGGCAGATATGAACGGGAGGAAGCTTCCTCCGGATACATACTGGTATCTATTGTTTCCTTCTGATATGACTGAAGTAGTGAAAGGATTTGTTTACCTGAAAATAAATTGATGAAAAAGCTGGTTAAGCTATTGGCATATGTAATTATCGGTATACTTCCGGTACTGCCTGTTTATCTTGATGCACAATACGTTGACCTGCTATGGGATCGCATTGCGCACTATCCATTCATTGATGATGCAGTTGATATCTCGGATTTTGAAAACCATGGAACGGTTGTTGGGGCCACCCATACGGCAGACCGCATGGGAAATCCCGATCAGGCATATTATTTTAATGGTGTGGATAACCATATTCACTGCGGGAACAACATTGAACCCATTCATTCTGCTGTGGCTGTTTCGTGCTGGATCAGGACAGAGGATACTGATAGTTACAGCCATATTATTTCGAAATATGATTTCAGCGCTGATGGAGGATTTGCACTTGGAACCCAGGACGGACTTGTTATTTGGGCCGGACGGATCGGTTCAGGTCAATATATAAGAATGACTTCAAAATCCAGGGTTGATGATGATCATTGGCACCATGTAATCGCTATGATTGATGGTAGTACCTGGTCTGTTTACTTAGACGGCGTCCTGGAAAACCAGATCGAAACCGGGTACAGAAAAACAGATATCCACTGTACAACCCCGTTGACCATAGGTATGTATTATAACGGAGACAACGGTGACCACCGTTATTACAAAGGGTTTGTTGATGAGGTCCTGATTTATAAAAGAGCACTCAACGCCTGTGAAATTGAAGTACTGTTTACCGGTGAAACCTTTGGCCCACGTTAAGATCAGGAAACCAGCAGATAGTTGACTCCTTCAGTATAACCCCTGCTTTCGAGAAATGCCTGGATCTTCTCCCGGTTGTCCATCTGCCTGATGTAAGTCAGCACAAAACAAGCACCCGATGAAGGAAGATCCTCAAAATAGATCACCTCCTTTTCAATCTGTCGACTTCTTTTTGTATCAATATAGGTATTGATCTTAATCCCATGCTGTTCAAGGATCCTTGCCCGGCGGCGTGAAATCCTGCTGGCTCCCCATATGGCCACTTCAGGGTGAAAGGGATTGTGTTCGGACAACCATTTCGCCAGATACCTGCTTTTGATTTCATAGAAAGCCCTGTCGCTGTAAATTTTGTCTGTCCTTGTAAGTCGGGTCTCGGAATCGTACCATTCCAGGATAACCTCAGGTACTTTGGCAATTTTCACACCCCGGTCCAGCCAGCGCAGCCACATCTCATAGTCTTCCGGAAAATCACCACTGAGATACAATCCATGATCCTCCATGGTTTTTCTCCTCCACATGGCCGAAGGATTGACGATGGGAGCTTCAATAAACCGGCGGTTATAGATTTCATTGTAACTACGAACCGAATTGCTCCATTCCACGAACCTCCGAAATCCTCCAGTAAGATCAGGATCTCCCACATGTTCCACCAATCCGGCCACTGCTCCATACTCCGGGTGATTATCCAGGAATTTGGCCTGCAGCCTGAGGCGCTCAGGGTATGCCCTGTCATCCGCATCCATCCGGGCAATGTATTCTCCGCGGGCAAGCTCTGATCCTTTGTTGGATGCAAACATCACGCCCTGTTCCGTTTCACTTACTACCCTGAAACGGTTGTCTTTTTGCTCCCGGTCAAGGGCTATTTTCATGCTTCCATCCTTAGAATTGTTATTCACCAGGATACATTCGAAATCTTCCAGGTCCTGTTTTAGGATGCTGGTGATGGCCCGATCCAGGGTTTGCTCAGCATTGTAAAATGGCAGGACGACGGATATTTTTGGGCTGATGTTCATTGATTGAAGTAATAATCCGATTCAAAGATAAGAAGGTTCCGTATTTCCCGTTTAATACAATAATTGCTAATTTCAACTTGTGAAAAACCCTATGTATGAATTTCAGTAAAACAACCTCTTATGCCCTTTCAACCCTTAGCTTTATGGCGGACCATGAAGGTGGGAAATTCTCAGCAAAACTATTGCACAAGAAACTGAAGATTCCCTGGCCCTACCTGAGACAGCTGCTTACCAGTCTTTCAAAGAGTGGTTTCATCAAAAGCGTACAAGGACGCAATGGGGGATTCCTGTTACAAAGATCCGCCGATCAGATCACCCTGGCCGAAATTGTTGATGCGGTTGAGGGTCTGGATATACTTGGTACCTGCATCATGGGATTCAATAAATGCCCCTTCAACCATACCTGTGCCATGCACGAAACCTGGGAAACAACCAGGAAAAGTATAGTTAATATTCTCAGTAACACAACATTAGACCAGCTAAAAAAATCTGACAATAACCATTGAATTTTTTTCTTATAATATGCTATCTTTGGGTAGCATTTTGTTTCAAATGTCTAACCTAAAAAAGAGATCGTATGGTTGATTCCGCCCTCGTCCTGAAAGGACAAACAATTGCTTATACCTGTTATACCATCGCAATCATGCTGGTCATGGCCTGGTTCGCATTAAGGGTAACCAAAAAGGGTAAAAGCAAGGTGAATCCTGTGTTGTTTTACACATTTGTAGGATTCCTGACGCTGCTAGGTGTTTCATTGCACATCATCACCTACAATACCATTCCCTGGTCGGAGATGGACTTAAAACGTGACAAGATTACTCCGGACAAATCATTTGCCATCGAAGTTGCCAATCACCAGTTCTTCCTTCCCGAAGATAAAATGGTGGTCGAGGTGGGTGAGATTGTTGAATTTGATGTAACATCCCTGGATCTCACGTACGGATTTGGACTATTCCGTGAGGATAACACCATGCTTTTCCAGATGCAGGTTGTTCCCGGGCATCGCAACGATATCCTCTGGCAATTCCTGAAACCGGGAACCTATTCCATTCGCTCAACGGAATACTCCGGACCAAAAGGGATAGCCATGGTTGAAGAAAATGCTGTTGAGGTCCTAGCATCCGATTCCTCCTCAGAATAATCCCGATTGTTAACCTTTAAAAAATTGTCATTATGTCATTTGTAAATACACTGATGAAAGGCGAACAGGGATTATTCAAAGCAGAATCCCTGACTGCCATGCAAAAACTCTCCCTGCGGTTTGTTGTGGTGGGTCTGGTCTATTACCTAATTGTGCTGATCGAAGGAATGATCATGCGGATTGTCGAGGTGGAACAGATCGCCATGATATCCAATGAACAGTTCTTTGCCATCCTGACAGCCCATCCGCTGGTGGGTATCTTCGGATCAACATACTCTATTGTAATTGGGGCATTCCTGTTTCTTGTCCCCTACCTGATGAAGAAACCTCTGTACAGCATGAAACTGGCTCACTGGAACTTTTTTCTGATCACTGCCGGAACATTTATTTTCTGGCTGGCAGGATTTATTTCCCACTATGCTCCGCTCTATACCCTGTACTGGCCGCTGCCTGCTGACTTCAGCCAATTCAATCCGGTTGGAGGAGCTATTTTTATACTGGGAATAGCCATGGTAATGGTAGGTTCCGCTTTCTTCGTTATCAATGTCTTTAAGACCATCTCCTACACCCCGGAGGGCTGGGAGAAACAGCCTGGAGGCAAATTGCTGGGTTCTGCCCTCGGTACTACAGGAATCAGGAACCTGTTCAGAAAGAGAGTGAAACAAAAAGAGCACCTGGTATCCCTCCCGGTGGCAGCCATAGCCAGAGGTTCGGTTGACATGGCCCTGAATGCAGGGATCCTCCTTTTCACAGGGCTACTGATCCTCGTATTTATGGTAGGTGCCATCCTCGGGTTCGACCTGAAGGAGACAGCTATTGACGCCCTGCTGTATAAAAACTGGTTCTGGTGGGGACTCGACCTGATCGCAGATGGCCTGGTACTGATCTTTGTAGCCGGAACGTGGTACCTCCTGGCCACCATGATCACCGGAAAAAGACTCTTCATGCAGAACATAGCACGTGCTGCCCTGCTGGTGGAGCTTGTAGTTTCCTGGACGGTATGGTCGCATCACCTCCTGTCTGATCAGGCCCAGCCGGGATTTCTGAAAGTGTTATCGGGCGAAATGGTGACCGCCTTTGAATTAATTACCCAGGGACTGGCGTTTTTCGTCACCCTGGCTACTCTATGGGCGGCCCGACCGTTAAAAATGACCAACGAATTGAAATTCCTTCTGGGCGGACTCCTGGGATTTGCTCTGGCCGTCCCCGCAGGGATCATGCAGGCCGATGTTGGATTGAACCGGATCCTTCACAACACCCAGTGGATCGTAGGACCACACGTTCATGTGGCAATACTGGTGGGACTGACCATGACCCTCCATGCTGCCATTTATCTGTTGCTGCCGATCCTTACCAATGGAGCCAAACTGTACAGTCAGAAACTGGCCAATCTCCATTTCTGGGCCCACCTGGTGGGGGGTATCGGTATGGGGGCCTTTATGGGCATGGCCGGATTGAAGGGAATGCTGAGAAGAACCCTCTATTTCAATGGGGAGTATGACCTTTATATGATCCTGGCCCTTATCTGCGGTGGCCTGTTACTCATCGGATTCCTTGCCTTCTTTATTAATATTGTGATGAGTGTAGGGGTGAACGGAGTCATCGGGATCTTCAAACCCGTGAAGAACAGGAACAAAGACTTGTTACCTGAGTCAGCTTAGGAAACAGGCTTTTGGATTGAATTAATTATGCAGGGCACTGCCATTTGATGGTGGTGCCCTTTTTCAATGGTTATTCCTCAGGTCTGTTCCTTCTTGACCGTTTGAGATCACCCCGGATCTTTTTATTACTAATCCTTTTTTCAACGCTTGAACGGGTGGGCTTTGTGGGATAACGCTTCCTGACAGGCACCAGCGATGCAGCGATCAATTTCAGGAATCTTTCTGTAACATCCTCCTTATTCTGATGTTGTGAGCGGTGTTTATCAGATGTCAGAATAAGAACACTTTTTTCTGTTAACCTTGAGACCAATCGCTTTCTGATCATATGCTTCTGGAAATCGTTCAAACAGACTGAGTCTGTGAGATTCCAGTACAGTTCCACACGCGATTCGGTTTTGTTCACGTGCTGTCCGCCCGGTCCCGAAGAACGGCTTGTTTTATAGCTCACTTCTTTCTTCAGACATTCGCGCATTGGATAAAGGTAGAAAACGTCCATGATTTCTTTAAGGAAAATCATAACTTGTATGCAAATCCCTTGTGATTATGAATAGCAATCCGGCTATAGGGAGGTATACCCGCCTGAGTACCGCCATTCTTGTGATTTTTCTGCTCAGCATTCCCCTGGAAGGCCAACTTCTGCAGGAAAAAGATTCGGTCCAACAAATAGTTATATCCACGGGCTGGGCTAATGAGGCAGTATCCATCGGTTATGTCACTGCTCCTTCGGTGCTGGTTTTAATGTTCGTTTCTGCACTGGTAAATGAATGGAATGCCGGATATGTGGGAATCCCTGCCTCGGTCATGATCTTTGCTGCTCCGCCACTCATCTATGCCGGGGGACGATCGGTTAATATCCTCGATGTAATATCACAACCCCGGGCACGTCTGGGCTGGACACTCTACGCACTTTCCATCATCCCAACCAGCCTGGCTCTGTATGGATTCACCACCGATTGGGGCTCTACCATCCCGCTTACCATTACCAGCGGCATCCTGGGTTCGGCAAGTATCATTGCCATGACCACCTATGCCTATTCCAGGGCCGAGACTGCCCGTAATATGCAAAATGCATCTACCTCCTGGAATATTGGGATCTCTCCCATGAAAGGAGGAGCGATGGCTACTGTCATCTATCGCTTTTAAAGAATCAGCTGAATAATTCCAGGAGTTCTTTCTGCGAAAGGCTCTTAAGGGGATTGTTTGAAGTGACAAAAGCTTCAGCCAGTTCCCGCTTTCTTGCCTGTAACCGCTGGATCTTCTCTTCAATGGTATCATTTGAAATGAACCGGTATACAAATACGTTCTTCTCCTGACCGATCCGGTGTGCACGGCTGAGTGCCTGTAATTCGGCCGCCGGATTCCACCAGGGATCAAGAATGAATACATAGTCTGCCGAGGTCAGATTCAGTCCCACCCCACCGGCTTTGAGAGATATTAAGAACAGCTGGCAGTTTTTATTCTTCTGAAAATCTTTAACTGCCTTCTCACGCTGAGGCAGATTCTGGGACCCTGTCAGGTAGGCATAGTTTATCCCATCCTCATCCAATCGCGTCCTGAACAGATTCAGGTGCTTCACAAACGAGGAGAATATCAGCACCTTGTGCCCTTCGGAGAGAACGCTTTCAATGTCCCGGTATACTTCAGCGAACTTGCCTGAATCGATGTTGTTTATGTCCTCTAACATAGCTGGATGATTGGCAATTTGCCTGAGCCGGGTTAAAGCCTGGAGTACCATGAAAGCGCATTTATCCAATCCAACCTCATCCATGTTTTCAAGGATCGAATTCCTGGCCAGCGATTTTTCTTCATCATAGAGTCTTCGTTGCGCCTCGGTCATGTTACAGTATCGGACCTGTTCATACACCGGGGGCAGTTCCTGTGCCACCTCTTGCTTGGTCCGCCTCAGGATAAATGGATTGATCAACTCCCTGAGTTTTTCTTCCCTTTGTTCGTCTTTCTTTTTCTCTATTGGGTGTACAAAGCTTCTCTTAAAGAAATTCAGCGTACCCAGCAAACCCGGATTAACAAAGTTAATCTGAGACCAGAGATCGGTAAGGGAGTTCTCAATGGGAGTACCCGTAAGCACTATTTTATATTCCGAACGAAGTTCAATCATGGACTGGTAGAGCTTGGAGGAAGGATTTTTGATCATCTGGCTCTCATCCAGAATAATGTAGTGGAACTGAAATGTGGAAAGCTGCTCTATGTCCTGGCGAACAGTATGGTAAGTGGACAATACAATGTCATAACAGGAAAAATTGGTCAGTTCTCTGTTGCGCTGGTTTCCCACGTAAGAATAGACCTCTAATCCGGGTGCAAACCGCATGCATTCACTCAACCAGTTATGAAGCAATGATGCGGGTAAAACGATCAAAGAGGTGTGCTTGCCCCCCTTCCCGCCAAACATGGAAAGCTGTCCATCTGCAACAGGTTTGACTTCACTGGCAGGCCCCTCCTCGATAACCGGACCCTCCTCCTTTGATCTCAACAGGACTGCGATGGCCTGGAGTGTCTTGCCCAGTCCCATGTCATCCGCCAGGCAACCCCCGAATCCGTTTTGCTGCAGAAAACACAACCATTCATAGCCCTCCTTCTGATAAGTGCGAAGGTCTGCATTCAGACCTTCTGGCAAATCCTGAGATGGAAGCAACTCCACCTCATTGAGTCTCTCCAGACGGGCGAGGGTCTCGGCATGAAACTCCCGCATGGTACCCTCCACCATGGAGAAGTGTTGCTTATGGATCATGATCCGGTCACCTTCAGCTCTTCCGAATTCAAATATGGACCTGTATCGGGCAAACCACTCTTCAGGCAAAATAGCAATCTCACCGCCCGGCAAAGCATACTCCCTTGTTCCCCGGAGAATATGTTTTCGCAGGAACAGAAACGGCACCTTATGATCCCCGAACCTCACCACAGCGTATACATCAAACCAGTCTTCCTGCTCCCTTGATTCAAGCTCCAGATCAATTTTCCCCAGGTAATAGTTGTTTTGCAACCTGTGCCTTACCCGGATCTCAGAATCAGCCAGTATCGGGCCAGACTCATTCAAGAAATTAATTGCTGCAAATAAGTCGTTTTCGTTCTCTTTATTAAACCTTTGATTCAACCGAAATATCTTCTGGTCACGCGATCTTAACCCAAGTTCATTCAGTACCGTAACAATGCTTTCCTCCCAGCTTTTATCCCGATGAAATCTTTCAAATCCATGTGACTTTCCGTCCCCTGTATAATTGACAAATCGTTTCAACCTGCTGTCGGGATAAATCATCTTGTTGTTATAGTAAAAAGTAAGTATCCAGACCGGCAGGTTGTTCATCCCCTCCTCCAGCACCAGTTCAGCCTGTGTTGCTGGTCGCAGTTCATTCACGTTGAATCCTTCCGTGATCGTATTGAAATCACGGAGGGTGTTCCTTACAAACGTGGAAAAATATTCCTTTTCAAACTTCCGGGGAATGAGGACCTGCTCTTTATCAAGGAACGGTTTTAGTTTCTTTCCATCGATCTCATTGATAAAATACAAGGACTTCTCCAGGATAATGGAGGTGGGAGAATTACTCACAATTTCCACAAATCCATCATGAAGTATCAATTTGTTTTTTCCATGGATCAAACTCAAAGAATAGGACAATACCTCTCCATATTTAAAACTGAAGACAGGATCGGCCGGATACTTTTCAACCCTCAGGAAATCCTCCGGAAAGACATTTCCGTCGCCTTTGTCCTTCACGAAAATGCTGATCCGGTTATCACGGGCAATCTCCAGTGCCGTGTATAAGTGTCTTTCAATGTATGGCCGGATATGGTTATTGATGGTTTCCTTGTCGACACTGTCCTGAAACTCCTTCACAGTTTTCTTTTTGGAAAATGCACGGAAAAGGTTCCTGTCACTATAGGCATCGATAATCCGGACAACCTCCTGCTGCATGGGAGTCAGGCGATTATAGGCCTGTGTGGATTCATCATTCTGAATATACTCCCTGGGGATAAAAAACTCTTTCCCGTGTTCTTTTTCAAGAAACCGGGCTTGCAAGATATTTCCCCATAGCCTGTGTGGCGTGTAGCCCAACGCAAAGCGAATTTCTCTCATCACTGATAATCCTCTCTTCTATCCTTTAGTTTTACCTCCGATTCTTCTCCATCACTCCAGGCAGTCATCATTAAAAACTTACCCATTTTCATCTCATGGATCTGGTCTTCCTCTTCCTCATCCCCGGCATTTGTCAGTACACTTTTTACGGCTCCTTTCACGAGCCATGTGGGGACACGCAGCAGGTACAGATAACTGTTATCCAGGCCCTGTTCACCTTCGATCAGCAGCTGACCAATTGTGGATTCCACAATTGTCAGTGGAATAATGATCCTGGAATCCATAAGAGTAAGAGGAAAACTGTTTCGGAACGTGGCAAACTTCACATGGTTCAGATCTTTGTTATCCAGGTACTTTCCAGCGGCCTGCAGGGGGGCAAAATTGATCAACGCCCCATCCACTATACCCACGTTAAAAACAGCCGTGGTGCTGGACATATCAACTTTCAGATCCGGGGTGATAAAAATCTCGGCAAGGCCATTCGCGCTTACCAAACCTGCAAAATTCTCCTTCAGGGTATAGGTTTCTTCACCCGATTGCATTTCAAAATCCAGGTCATTGATATTCATGTCTTCCATGTCAAGTTCAGCGCTAAAAGTATAAAACAATGGATTGGATACATTAAACTGGCCGTTGAATTCAATCTGTCCTGCACTCTTGCCCGAAGTGACCAGGCGGTCCAGGTAGAAAATCTTGTCTTTGGAAGCCCTCAGCCTCCCGTTCAATCCATATATATTATACTCCCCATAACGCAATTCTTCAATGTCCACTTCAAAACTGAACTCCGGATAATTAATCTGGTCGAGCCTTGGTGGTTCACGCACCCCGGTCGAATCCACTCCGGCAGTATCTCTTAACTCTTCCGGCAATTGGTAATTCAACAGCTCATTGAAATCCAGGAGATCCGATTCCAGAACAAGACTTCCATAAATGTTTTCTATGAGTGAATCTGTGAAATTTTCCAGGGTGGCTGACATTTTCAGGTTGCTTTCACCGATCTTTCCGCTAAAATCATCAATAAATAACTTGTTGCCCTCCCTTCTGATCTTTACCAGGAACTGATCAAAAGTGAGGGGATAATACCTGAAATTCCAGCCAAGATCCACTATATTCAAACTAAAATCCAATGATGAACTATCAATCATTAATCCTGACACCGGCACCTCCAGAGTGCCTGAAAGCCGGAAATCTTCCAGATATTCTGTCTGGTATGTCTCAGGAAGCATGAAGTCGTCATTGAATGTGAAGAAGTCCTCTGCCCTCATCAAATCAGACGACAGATCATATTCAATATTTACAACTGCACCCGAATCCTGGCCTTTAAGAGTTCCAAAATTTGCAACCAGACCGGAAAAACTGAATCCACTCTCACCGATCATTCCGTTCAGATGGTGTAATGCAAGGGTATCCGAACTAAAGGTAAGGAATGCATTCATATTTGAAATATCAGCATATACCGGCAGTTCAATTTCAAAACTATCCAGAGAAAGCTGTACTTCAGGAATGGAGCCATTCTGTAAAAAGGCATCCAGATCGTTTTTCGCTATTATTGCGCCCGCACTGAAATTCAGTCCCCTTAACTCTTCACCCAGCATCCTGGCCACTGAAGTGTCCCTGATCAGTGTAGCCGGATAAAGCACTTCTGAGGCAATTGAGATTTCTGCATTCACATCGCATTCATAATCCAGCAAATAGTGCAACAGATTCTCAATCTTCGCACCCAGCGTAATTCGATTTCCATTGAATGCAAAGTCCAGTCCATCTGTACTTATAATGCTCTCCTGAATAAATACTTCTCCGTTGATCCTGCTCACAGTATCCTGGTTGAGCACAAAACCCACATCGCTCAGTATGGCTTTCAATGATCCAGCATCATTAAGGAATTCTCCTGTGTTCCTGTTCACCACTCCGTCAATCCGGCAATCCAGCCTGACAATACCTTCCAGGTCAGCAAGGGCATCAGATTGGACCATTTGCTCCAGTCCGGCCAGGTTCACTTCTCCATTTATCTCAATATTTACTTCAGGTGATATCATGTTTTTTACTGATATATTGCCACTAATGGTTCCCTCAGGGAAAGTAGCTTTGAATCCCTCAACTTCTATTATTCCCTCGCTGAGATCAAGTTTATTCCCATTGGTGGCGTACAGGTTGAAAGAGATATCGGTAACATCCTTCTGAATGGATTTAATCCTGAATCCAATCTGATCGGCTGTTCCATTGAGGCGGATTACAGGCAGTTGTTTCCCCACTCTGCCATTGATATTCCCATTCAAGTTTATACTTCCCGACCCTATCTGTTCTATTTCATCAAGATCAAGTATGCCCCGAAACAGATAATTCAACACATCCAATCCGGTGTTCCTAGCCCTGAAAGCAATATCCACCTGCGGCTCATCAAGGAACCCATATGAACCCCATGTTTCCAGCTCCAGTCCTGAGACCTTCAGAGAACTGGGGGCGATCTCAATTTGCTTATGCACAAGATCCAGGGAAACATCGCTCTCGATCTGAATATTTCTACTCGTTTCTGCCTTATATGTCAGGTACTTTAGATCATTTACATCAATATCTAGTTCAACTCCTGCTTCAACAAGCTCTGGCAGATAACTGAATCTGCTTTCCAGGCGGTTTATCGTTAAATTGACATGATCATCCCTGGTCCGATCCTGCATCATGACCAGGATATTTGAGATTTGTATTTTGTCCAGGGCAATCCTCAGAGAAGGTAAGCCTTGCACACTATCGTTTTCTGTCTTCTCACCAAATCTTATTCCAAGTGCTTTTTCAAGATTTATAACAGAATCTTCATAAATCTCGATTCTTATGAAACCGTCTTCAAGTCTTGCCTGGGATACCTGAATATCTCCCCTGATTAAATCAATCACATCCAGTGAAACATACATTTCATTGAACGACAGGATGGGTTCCTGGTAGAGTGAGTCCCGGACTATTGCTCTCTCATAATAACTCACATTGCGAAGCTGGAGGGCCACGTCCGGGAAACCCATGAATGGGATTAGGTTCATTTGTCCCATTTGCACCTCTCCCGGTTGATTTTTATTGAGATAGACCACCGCCCGGTTCATGATCCATCCCCTGCTCAGGTAAAAAGTCAGCGTAATCAGCAGGATCAGCGAAATAAAACCGAATACAATCCAACCCAATAGTCGAAATATTCTGCGTTTACGTCGGGACATCTTTGGTCAAAGGAATTCTTGCTTCGAATTTAGTAATAAGCCCTCAATGTTTTCAGTAGAATCACAATAAATGATTGTCAAATGAAAAAAACCTTCAAATGGAACTTTTGTTAATAAGCCTCGTATACAATTATTGATAATACCTGCAGCATATTATACTTTAGCAGGGTAATTGTGAGAATCCTCATGAAAAAAAGAAATTTACTTATTTCGGCTTTATTTGTTTTCGTACTGGGAATGCTTCCAGCCTGCGAATTAATTGAAGAATGTGGAACCTGTGAACTGGTAACCATCGATGCTGATGGGAATAAAACCTTTGGTACTCCGCTTCCATTCTGTGGAGACAACCTAGAAGAAAAACAAAACTCCAGTCCCGTTACCGTTGGTGGGATTACCACCTACTGGGATTGCTATTAGTATTTTACACCGATGACCACCACATCGTCCACCTGTTCCACATCATTGCGATAATCTTCAAATACTTCGTCAAGACGAATGCCCTGGTCGATCAATGACAGGTCCTGGATTGAGGTTAGCAGATTTCTGAAATTCTTAACCAGGTACTTTTTTCCCAAGGGCCCGCCAAACTGATCTGCATACCCATCAGAGAATGTATAAAAGGTATCGCCACTGACAAGATCCAGTTCATGGAGGGTAAACCGATCCATCACCTCATGGATGGCCACCGGCATTTTATCACCTTTCACCTGTGTCAGCTCTCCATTGCGAATGTGATATAAGGGATTATTGGATCCGCTGAATAACAGCTTGTCATTTTCATAGTCGATCAGGCAGACTGCCATGTCCATCCCATCCTTTATAACACTATCTGTATCCTGCTTCAATGCTTCGACAATTTTTACCCGCAGGGTATTTAGTATTTCATCTGGCCGGATGATCCCTTTTGTAAGAACGATTTCATTCAACAGGCTCACACCCAGCATACTCATAAAGGCGCCGGGAACCCCGTGACCTGTACAATCGGCCGCAATGATCAGATGCTTGTTCTCTATTTTTTCGGCCCAGTAAAAATCTCCGCTGACAATGTCCCTTGGTTTGAAAAGCACAAAGTGTTCCAGTTTATCAGAAAACAGTTCCATAGAAGGCAGGATGGCCGTCTGGATCCTTTTGGCATACTGAATGCTGTCGGTTATATGCTTTTTCTGATAGGCGATCTGATCCCTCTGAGCCATTAGCAGTACATTGGCTTTTTTCTTGTTCCTGTAATTGATCCAGATAAAATAAACCAATCCGAATACCAGTATCAGTGCAATGGCTGCAGCTGCGATGATGATTTTTTGTTTCTGTATGGCCTCCGCCTGCAGTACAATTTTTTCATCCTGCTCCTTGATCTCCTCTTCCCTAAGTGTAATGGTTTCTTCTTTCAGGCTGATGCTCTGTTCCTGGAGAACCAGGATCTCACGCTGTGCTTCTACTTCCTGCACCTGCTCAACAATGATTCTCTTCTGATTATCAATCTCCCCTTCCTGCTGCTGCAGGACAAATGATTTCTGATCGATCTCCGCCTCACGTTCCAGGATCTTACCCCTCAGTCTTGAAAGGATCTCATTATTCTCATTGATCATTGCCTCCTGCTTGCTGATCTCTCCAAGCTGTCTTTCAATAAGGATATATTGCTGTTCGGTAATGATTTTCTCCATCTTCAACTCATCCTCGGTTACTTCGTAAAGGGCCTCCCAGTCTTCCCGTGTTTTTACTGCCTGTGACAGGAAAAGCTCATTCACGAATAAGCCCTCCTGATTCATCAATTCCTCATTGGCTTCAAACCTGGGCTGGCCATCTATGGCCACAAAATTGATCATGGATGTCCTGAATGGATAGCCTTCCGAGATAAGCAGTGTATTCTTCCCATTGAGTTTCTTCAGCAGATTACCAATATGGTAATTATCCTCGCTGTTGACAAAAACCACATTGGCTGGCCCCAGAAGATCAATATTAGAATAGAGCATGATCTTTATAGGCTTCTCCTGAACAAATTTCCTGGTTCGGGACATTCTCTCAAGTTCCCAGTATAGTTGATCATCCTTATCCAGAATGGATATAATGAACTCATCCTGTTGATGAAAGGATTCATCAAACTCAATGTATTTGGAAATATCCAGGATATATAACGCCCTGGTTTTGTCGCTGAATCCTTCCTGGGCCGATGACCAGGTACTACTTAGCGTCAACAACAACACAGCAAACAGGTACAGAAATCGAGTCATGGATCAGGTCCAATGGTCAGATCTTTAAAATAATGAATAATGCTGAACCTTAAAAATGATCTGAGAGATTTTTCTTACTATTGCAGCATATTGATTCTCCTGATGGAACTGGTAATTGTTTTCATCTGCATTTTTGCGGTGACCGGACTGATCCTTTTCTTACCCATTAAAGGTGCCAGGGCATTTAAACACCAGCCCCCTACACAGAGGTTTCATGAAGCTGATGCGGTATTGTCCCGCCGTCTGCTTAACCCTGGTACAGAATCATATAAATCCTATTATGACCATCATCCGGAATCCAGGGAATGGGATGACCGGTCCCGCAGTGCACCGGGCCTGTTATCAGCCGATTCACGCTATTTCCATCCAGGAACTTTTGCAGCTTCTAAAGCCAATTTCGAAATTATTGATTTCCTTGGAAGCAAAACACATGGAACACCTGGAGCAATGCCCCTTGAACCCACGGCGGTAAAAAAAATCAAAGTAAATCTCCTTAAGGTTACCCGTTTCATAACCCGGTGGCTTAAACAGACCGGAGCCCATAGTGTGGGAGTTACCCCATTGAAGGATTATCACCTCTACTCACACAAAGGCAGGGGTTCACGTTCGGGTGATCGCATTGAACAAACCCACCGGAATGCCATAGCCATTATCGTCGAAATGGATCACCGGATGATGCAATCGGCACCTGCAGGTACCACTGTCATGGAATCTTCAGAACAGTACCTTCGTTCAGGAGTGCTCGCCTTAAAAGTTGCGTCATATATCAGGGAGCTGGGTTATGAGGCTACTGCCCATATTGATGGCAACTATGAAGTGATCTGTCCCCTGGTTGCCGTAGATGCAGGACTCGGGGTCATTGGCCGGATGGGTCTGCTGATGACACCCGATCTCGGTCCGCGTGTCAGGATCTCTGTGGTAACAACCAACATGCCCCTTGCATATTCCAAATCCAATCCCGATCGAACCACCCTCCACTTCTGCCACAATTGTAAGAAATGTGCCCATGTATGTCCGGCTGCTGCAATATCGGAAGGGCCTCGTAAACAGGTGGATGGAGTAGAAAGGTGGCAGATCAATTCTGAAAAATGTTACCATTACTGGACCCTCTCCGGTACCGATTGTGGCATGTGTATTACCGCCTGTCCTTATAGCCATCCCAATGACTGGTTCCACCGGTTTATTAGGCGGGGAATCAAAAATAATTTGGTTTTTCGGACTCTTGCCATTAAATTGGACAATCTTTTTTACGGTCGAAAGCCTCCAATGCGGCCGCTGCCTGACTGGACAGACATTATGGATGAACTATGACAATCTCAGGTTATATAGCCCTTGGCGTCATTCTGCTCATGATCATTGCCCTCGTGAAGGAAATCATGCGGCCCGGTCTCATCCTGTTTGCTGCCCTGGTGGTTTTCATGGTGACAGACATCATCTCTTCAGAAGATGCCCTTTCGGGTTTTTCCAACAAGGGAATGATCACTGTCGCACTGCTTTTTCTTGTCAGTGAAGGGGTAAGAGAATCAGGGGTTCTGAAAAAAGTAGGGGCAATCATTCTCCCGAAAAAGAGAAAACCCATTCCCCGGCTCCTCATGCAGATTATGGTCCCCGTAGCAGCAATATCTGCCTTCCTGAACAACACGCCTGTGGTGATCATCTTTGGTCCCATGCTCAAAAAATGGGCCGATAAGTTGAGTCTCCCGTCACAGAAATTCCTTATCCCGCTTTCATATGCGACGATTTTCGGTGGAACCTGTACCCTGATCGGAACTTCAACCAACCTGCTTGTTCATGGGATGATGCTGGACAGGGGAATGGCAGGACTGGGCATGTTTGAGCTTGCCAAGGTGGGTTTGTTCATCGTTTTCTTTGGCTTCATATATATGAACATATTCTCCAACAGGCTCTTACCGGGCGAGAAAATCCCCAGGTTCAGTTTTCCCAATGATATCCGGGAGTACTATTTTGACCTGTACCTTCCTGTCAACAGCAATTTAATTGGAAAAGTAATTGAGAGAAGACGTTTACCGGGACTGAAAGAATTCACAGTCAGAACCGTAATCAGGGAGGGTAAACACATCCGTATCTCCAATTCACCGTTTGCTATTGAGGCCGACGACAAATTGATTGTTGCCGGAAGTTCAGAAGATGTGGGATACCTGACCCAATCCTCGAACGTAAAACTGCTTGCCCTGGACAATGCGGATCCCAATTTCTTAAAGAAGTCCCTGAAACAGGTGGAGGTGGTCATCGCTCCCCGTTTTCCCGGGATCCAGCGAACACTGGGTGAATTCGATTTTTTTGGTCACTATAATGCTGTGGTAATGGCTGTCCACCGCAATGGTGAACGTATTACCACCAACCTTGAAAACCTTGAGTTAAAGACAGGTGATAACCTGATGCTGCTGACTACTGATCATTTCACCAGGTACTGGGGCGAATCCAGGGTTTTTTATATGGCTTCAGAGATCGGTGAAATGGACGATTCCAAGGACCGCCGACGCAGGTGGATTTCCTTGGGTCTCGTCTTTTTTATGATTGCAGGAGCCACTGCCGGCAGGTTTATCCCGGCTCATGGAAAGAACGAATATGATATGTTCTTCTTTGCGGCGGTAACCGTTGTATTGATGGCCATGATGAAAATCTTCACTCCAAAAAAATACACCAAACCCATCAACTGGGACGTACTGATCACCATCGCCTGTGCCATCGGTATCAGCCGGGCCCTGCAGAACTCAGGGGCTGCAGATTTCATTGCCCGAAACACCATTAACCTCTCCAAAGACTTCGGACCCATCGGGGTATTGGCCGCCATTTTCATTATCACCAACATCTTCACTGAGATCATTACCAACAACGCCGCCGCCGCCATCACCTTTCCCATTGCCTACGCCGCTGCCACCCAGCTGGGGGTGGATCCAAAACCATTTTTCATTACCATATGCATAGCCGCATCAGCCAGCTTCTCCACCCCCATCGGCTACCAAACCAACCTTATCGTCCAGAGCATCGGCAATTACAAATTCAGTGATTACTGGAAAATCGGTCTCCCCCTCAACATCATGGCCCTTATCATATCCCTACTAGTAATACCCTGGTTTTGGCCATTCTAGTCAGAAATCCAAACTCAATACCCCGCTGCCTGTCCGTCTTTCCTGGATTCAGATGCGCCAAAATAGACACCCTTTTCCTCATCCCACAAGATGGCCTGGTAACCACCATAACCCCCCAGGGTGAACTGAACCTTATGGCCGCGCCGGACCAGTTCCCGAATACTCTCGTGAGGAATTCCTGATTCAAGATAAACCATCCCGCCATCTGTCATTTTTGTCCCCGTCGGCTGGGAGGACCCTCCATGACGGATCCTGGGCGCATCACCTGCTTCCTGCAGATTCATGCCAAAATCTATCATGTTGATCACGATCTGGGCATGACCCTGTGGCTGCATCGATCCACCCATCACGCCAAAACTCATCCAGGGTTTTCCATCCATAGTAACAAATGCCGGAATAATGGTATGAAAAGGCCTCTTGCCCGGTTCATATACATTGTAATGTCCCTCATCGAGGGTAAATAACTCACCACGGTCCTGCAGTATGAATCCCAGTCCCGGGGGACACATTCCCGATCCCAATCCCCGGTAATTGCTCTGGATCAGGGACACCATATTCCCCTTGCTGTCTGCTACTGTCAAGTATATGGTATTCCCATGCTCTATCTGACCTGCATCCAGGATACAGGAAGCTCTTCGGGGATTGATCAGTTCTCTTCGGCCTGCTGCATATTCTTTGGAAATCAATGCATCCACCGGGATCTCGTTGAATTCCGGATCGGCATAATATTTGGCCCGGTCTTCAAATGCCAGTTTCTTGGCTTCCACAAAATTGTGAATGTACGCGGCACTTCCAAATCCCATGGCGGCGATATCATACCCTTCAAGGATGTTCAGGATCTGAAGGGCAGCAATACCCTGACCATTTGGAGGAAGCTCCCACACATCGTAACCACGGTAATTGGTACTCACTGGTTCTACCCATTCAGAGGTATGTCCGGCCAGATCTTCGTAGGAAAGAAACCCTCCCTGTTCCTTCATGAATTTATCAATCGTCCTGGCGATATCTCCTTTATAGAACGCATCACGTCCTTTCTTTGCGATTTTCTCAAGGGTGCCGGCCAGGTAAGGATTTTTAAATATTTCTCCTTTGGCAGGTGCTTTTCCTCCGGGCATGTATACCTCGGCCACATTGGGGTAGCGACTCAGCTCACTCGCTCCGCTTGCCCAGTAATAGGCAATAAGTTCTGTCACCGGAAATCCCCCCCTTGCATATTCAATCGCAGGTTTTAGTATCTGTTTCATTTCCATGGATCCAAACCTGCCATGCAACTCAAACCATCCATCCACACACCCGGGAACCGAAACCGGCAGGGGTCCATATGAGGGTATCTTCTCAAATTCATTCTCTTTGAAATAATCCAGGGTCAGGGACCGGGGTGACCTGCCACTGGCATTCAGTCCATACAATTCTTTGGTCTCTGCATCCCAGACAATGGCAAAAAGATCTCCACCCATGCCATTCCCGGTGGGTTCAACAAGACCCAGAACCGCGTTAGCAGCGATGGCTGCATCCACAGCGTTACCCCCGGCTTTCAATATATCCAGAGCGACCTGTGTGGCCAATGGCTGACTTGTACAGGCCATGCCATGCTGCGCGATTACTTCCGACCTTGTGGCAAATGTTTCACCGGTAATCCGGTCCTGTGCAAATACCTGACCGAACAAAACAACCAGGCTCAGACTCAACACTAAATTCTTCATATCATTTGCTAATTTGTATAGTATTTATCACACGAAAAATACAAAAAGGTACTATAAAAAAACCCCATCCTTACTTCGGACAGGGCTTTACCTTTATCTGTTTGTGAATTTCCTGACTTTCTAACCCTTTTCTTTCAACTTATACACCCTTACCCAATCAATCTCCATGGCTGAGGGAAGTCCGCTTTCAGAGGCACCTTTCTTAAGGTTGGATGAAAAGTTGATATACATTTCTTCCTGGGGCACACCCGAGATCTGTGTTTTAAAGACTTTGTCATTGATCTTCCAGACCAGCTTATTGGGAGACCATTCAAGGGTAAAGATATAATACTCGTCCGCATATTTAGCACCGCCTGTCTTTGAAACAGATTTTTGCGGTGTGTTTCCTTTTCCCCAGAAGAAGTCTGAATGCAGTTTTCCGTTTTCAAACCTGGCAATATCAATATGGGGTAACATGGTTTCGGACACCATCCAGAAAGCCTGGGCTACCGATCCTCCGGCCATTTTTATCTTGGCTTTGAATACTCCATACTTCTGCCTGAAACTCTTAGCAGTACTGATCAAACCCGATGTATAATCAAAATCCTCACTTACAAAACCCTGTCCAGCCCTCCAGACGATTCCTTCAACACTTCCGGCTTTTGTTACAATTCTCGCCTTGTTATCGTAAAACTCAATGTTATCACCATCGGTAATAAAACTCATATCATCCGGAAGCACGAATGAGCTGTCCATGGTCTTATCTCCCCAGAAATAACGGGTCATCCATTTGGAAGTATCAAGCTTGCTGCCATTGAACTTTTCATCAAAAGTAAGATCCCACCTTTCGATCTCTTTAAAGGGATATTTCTTTTTTGTCTTATAATACCAAATAACCTCTTCTGATTTTTTGAGTGTTTGGTATTCTATCTCTTTCTGATATTCCTCAGTGGTCTCATATCTTTCAGCAGGCTTCATTATCAGGTATTGCTTCTGCTTAATGAACTCCTCTGAATTTATATACTCCTCAAGCTCCGTCAGTTCTGCTGATTTTTCCTCACCTTTGGAGCGTTTTGTGAGCTTATTATATCGCTCCTCTTTCCTGAAGGCTTCAGAAGCCTTATACTTTTCCTTTTTTATTTTTTTCTTCTTCAGAACAAAGCCACTGGAGGTCACCTCTTTTTCAAGCTCCAGATAATGCTTCAACTCATCTGATTTTTCATAGTCCTTATATGTCTGAAGATCAGCCCTTAACTGATCATCTGCTGTTTCCACCTTCTCGGTACCGGGCACCATCCCCAGTAAAAAACTTAAGCTAGCCATAACAATGTCTTATCTAATTCTGAAACTTGTTAACACTCAATTATAATGACTAAAGATAAAAAAAAATCATCTCCTGTAAGCCCTTCTTCTACTTTTAAAATAGTAAACTGACTGAACTGAAATAATGAATTGAGGGTATTTCGAAAACAGATATTTTCCTGAAACATTGAAGTCCCATTTGGGAGCCATGCGCAATTCAAGACCCCCACCAACATTTCCGCCAATGGCATAATCCCGGGCATTTGTGAGGGTTTCATTACCTGTCGGATACAATGGCTCATAGTTAGAGAGCAGATAGAGGAAGTTTGCACCCCCGAAAGCAACAGCCCTTACGGTACCCTCCTGAAAAAATGCATACTGGGCATTCACATCGCCGTGAAACATATAGTTGGTCAGGATCATATATCCGGTTTCAAGCTTGTAACGGTTATAGAGGGTAATGGATGGGACAATATGGATGGTACTTTGCTTATTGAGCGCAAGCCATGTCTTCAATGTAAGTCCCGGATTACCAGTCTCACCTGAGTTGAATTCAGCTCCGGAGGCAAACGATAAACCCCCGCCAATCCTGTGAACCTGAGCAGAGGTATTCGTTATGAGCAGCCATGCAAGAAAAACTATCGTACAGAAATATCTCATGGATACAGACATTCTATATTTGGTTGAATAGATTATTGATTCTACGATCAGTAGTAAATATTGTTTCAAACTTATAACAAATCAGCTTTCATCCTTCTTAACTTTTCAACTTTCAGCTTTTTACCGTATAACTCTGGTCTATTAACTTTTTACTCTATTGACCACTATTCCCGTCAAAAAAGTGCTAAATTTGTGCAACTGAAATTAATACTTTTTTACTGTATTAAATACCTTTTTGATGTCAAAGATGATTGGAAAAATCATACAGGTGATCGGTCCTGTTATTGATGTGAGTTTTGAAGAAACCGGAGACAAACTTCCCAGTATTCATGAGGCCCTTGAAATTAAAAGATTGGATGGCCACACCCTGATCTTAGAAATTCAGCAACATATAGGTGAACATACTGTAAGAACCATCGCTATGGATTCCACAGATGGCCTTCAGCGCGGGTTGAAAGTAACAGCCACCGGTGATCCCATCAAAATGCCTAAAGGAGATACCGTAAAAGGACGGTTGCTGAACGTGGTTGGAGAGGCCATTGACGGAATTGGGCCGGTGGATAATAGCGCTGGATACCAGATACATAACAATCCTCCCATCTATGAAAATCTCTCCACCGAATCCGAAATATTGTTTACAGGTATTAAAGTGATTGACCTTCTTGAGCCCTATGCCAAAGGAGGTAAGATCGGTCTGTTTGGTGGCGCCGGTGTTGGAAAGACTGTGATCATCATGGAGCTGATCAACAACATCGCCAAGAAGTATGAAGGAATTTCAGTGTTCGCAGGTGTTGGAGAGCGAACAAGGGAAGGAAATGACCTGCTCAGGGAGATGATCGAATCTGGTGTGATCAAATATGGAGAAGCGTTTGAGAAGAGTATGGAAGAAGGATCATGGGACCTGGATAAGGTCGATCATGAGCAGCTCGAGCAGTCCCAGGCTACCCTGGTATTCGGGCAGATGAATGAGCCTCCCGGAGCACGTGCCACAGTAGCCTTATCCGGTCTGACCGTTGCTGAATCATTCCGTGACGGTGATGAGAAGAGCGGTGGAAAAGATATCCTCTTCTTTGTTGATAACATATTCCGTTTTACCCAGGCAGGGTCCGAAGTTTCAGCCCTGCTGGGCCGGATGCCTTCAGCAGTAGGTTACCAGCCCACCCTGGCTACTGAAATGGGCTTCATGCAGGAAAGAATTACCTCAACCAAACGTGGGTCCATTACTTCAATTCAGGCCATCTATGTACCTGCCGATGACCTGACTGACCCTGCTCCTGCAACTACATTCGCCCACCTGGATGCAACAACCGTACTCAGCAGAAAAATTGCATCACTGGGAATTTATCCTGCCGTGGATCCGCTGGATTCGACCTCAAGGATCCTGAAAGCTGAAATTTTGGGAGACGAACATTACAACACCGCTCAGCGTGTAAAAATGTTGCTGCAGCGCTATACCGAATTACAGGACATCATTGCCATCCTGGGTATGGATGAGCTCTCTGAAGAAGACAAACAGGTGGTTCACCGTGCCAGGCGTGTATCCCGCTTCTTGTCCCAGCCTTTCTTTGTGGCAGAGCAATTTACTGGTATCCCCGGTGTATTTGTTGACATTGAAGACTGCATCAAAGGATTTAACATGATCATGGATGGAGAAGTTGATCAGTATCCCGAGGCTGCCTTCAACCTGGTAGGATCCATCGAAGATGCCATTAAGAAGGGTGAAAAGATGCTGACTGAAACCAAAGCTTAGTGAGGTATGTTTCTTGAAATTATTGCACCGGATCATCAATTGTACTCAGGAGAAGTGGATCTTGTCCAGGTTCCCGATTCCAAGGGTTCATTTCAGATTCTAAAAAATCATGCCCCTATAATCTCTGTCCTGAATCAGGGAAAGATAAGAATTGTCGATCAGAATGGAACGACCTCTTTTTTTGATGTGGATGGAGGAGTCATCGAAGTAAAAAACAACAAAATCATAGTCCTTGCAAAATAAGCAAAGAAATAGTTTTCTAAGGAGTATTTCACTGCAGGTTTTTATAACAGCAAGTGTCTTTGTTTTAACCCTGGTACTGAGCTCCTTTAATGTGATCAAAAAGAATACGATTACATTTGCTTCAGCTGACGGCCTTGAAGTTACAGCCGACCAGTATATCATTGACAACGACAATCCTTACATTCTCCTGTTTCATGAACAGGAATCCAGCCGGGGAGAATTTGAGACCATCGCCCGCCGGTTATGTAAAATGAATTATAGCTGCCTTGCTGTTGACTTGCGTAATGGTGGAAACAAGTGTTTTGTATCCAATGAAACAGCCAAGCGTTGCCGGGAAAGCAAATGTCCAGCTGCGGTGAATGACATCGAGCTGGATATGGTAGCAGCCATCGAATATGCATTCAATAAATCCAACCATCCGGTGATCCTGTTGGGCAGTGGAGCCAATGGATCTTTGAGCTTGAAAGTAGCCAAAGAGAATAACAACGTCAGGGCCGTGGTGGCATTGAGTCCGGGTGAGTACTTTCTTCCTGACATCAATGTCAAGGATACAATCACCGGTTTAAAAAAGCCTGTCTTTATTACTTCCAGCCTTTCAGAATTTTCATATGTATCCCAGCTGGCATCAGGTGTGGAGGAACAGTATATAACCCTTTTTGAACCTCAGCTCGGAGAAGGTGGCAGAGGCACCGTTGCCCTTTCTGCTGAAAACGACAACAATTCAGAATACTGGCTTGCGCTGCTACTCTTCTTCAAGGACCTGGTATAGATGGTTAAATTCCTTGTTGTCCGTTTTAGTTCCATAGGTGATATCATACTCACCACACCTGTGGTGCGCCATCTGAAACAGCAGGTTGAAGATGCACAGGTGCATTTCCTGACAAAATCTGCTTTTGTACCCCTGCTGGAAGCCAATCCGTATATTGACCGGATCCATTCCTTTGACGGGGATATAAAAGCGTGTATCAGCGATCTTAAAAACGAAGGGATTGATTACATCATCGATTTGCATCACAATACCCGATCTGCACGTATCAAATTTAGTTTGAAACGGATGGACTTTTCAGTAAATAAGTTGAATAGACAGAAATGGCTCTATGTAAATTTCAAACTGAATCGATTGCCTGATGTACATATGGTGGACAGGAACCTGGAAACCATACGAACCTTTATTTCTGAAAAAGATAAAGGGGGGCTTGACTATTTCATACCTGAACAGGAGAGGATCGATGTGTCATCCCTTCCGGAAGCATTTCAAAACGGTTACATCGCTCTGGCCATCGGAGCGCAACATCAGACCAAAAAACTACCGGTAGAATCACTTGTTGAGCTGTGCCGGAAGCTTTCATTCCCAGTCATCATTTTAGGGGGGCCCACAGATAAAGAAACCGGCGTTGCTATTATTGATAATCTCCCGGGAAAAACACTCCTGAACACCTGCGGAATGTATACTATCCATCAATCGGCTTCCGCTGTTCAACAGGCCGGGGTGCTGATCACGCACGATACGGGATTAATGCACATCGGGGCTGCTTTCAATAAAAAAATCATCACCATCTGGGGAAATACTGTTCCTGCATTCGGCATGTTCCCGTTCAGGGCCGATCCTTCCTCTGTCCAATTTGAGGTTTCCGGACTGAAATGCAGGCCATGTTCAAAGATTGGTTACCAGCGCTGTCCTAAAAAACATTTCAGATGCATGCTTGAACAGGACATTGACGCTATAGCCAACACAGCCAACCGCCTGTTTCTCACTACTGCGCGATAAAAGTGTAGTTAATCATTGCACGCTGCTTTTCCGGAGCACTGATCTCGATCCTGAATCGGGATGAACGGGCAGCAGCAAGGGCCGCATCTGCGAAACATACCCTGTCAGCCCCCTCAATGGGCTCTTTTACCTTTGCACTGAGCACACTGCCGTCACGCGCGACAATGATTTCCACCCTGACCAGACCCGATCCCTGACACCGGTATACCGGAACGGTCAGAAGCACTTTACCCCGTTGGGTGGGTTCATCAAGAAACTCATAGGTGATGGTGGTCGGCCCGGTATAATCACCGGGATTTTCATCGGTCGACTCTTTTTCAGGTGGCAGATAATCGGCGGAGGCCAGTATGGACTGTAACTCCTCAAGCTTTTCCCGGTCCTCCTGGTTCCTGGCCAACTCAATCTGATCGATCAGGTCCTGTACATAATCATCTGTAGAGATCTCTTCACTGAACTGGTTTTCGGCATTCAGATTTACAGCCCGGTTGCTGGAAAGCTCCCTCTGCTGCATGATCAGTTCAATCCATTCGGCAGGTATGTCCACCTCCTCACCGGCCAGGATCTCCTCTATGGTTTTCTCTTCAAATTCCAGTTTTATTCCCAGTTCCTGGTCTCTCTTTAATCCTTCAACCCTCATAAAAACAAGAATGATTAAAACCACCAGGTGGAAAATGAGGGTGTAAAGGATCGCCACCAGGTTTACCTTCACAAACCTTTTGATTCCGGTCCATCCATATGAAAATATATCATCCACGCGGATACAAAATTACGATGTTCGGTTAAAACCACACATAAAACGACCATGATTTTATTTAATGTGAAAATTAATACATTTACATATGAAAAAGCTATTTCTCTTTGCCTCAATAATCCTGCTGATTTCCGGCTGTGCCATCCTCTCTGAACTTACGGCCCTTACAAAGTGTGAATTCAGTTTTCATTCTGCACAGAATCCTTCCGTCTGCGGAATTGACATCAGCAGCAAGCGCTCCTACTCAGATTTCAAATTCCTGGATGGACAGATTATCGCATCAAATATCCTGAAAGGGACGCTGCCCTTTGCCATCACAGTCAATGTGGAGGTAACAAATCCGGGAGCAGTTACCGCAGCGGTAAACTCCATTGAATGGATCGCTTTCATTGATGATATCCAGGTAGCTACGGGTGTTGTAAGTGAAAGGATCGAAGTGGCTCCGGGTGGAGGTCGCTCTATGATCCCCATTGGTATCCGAACCGATCTGTTCAACTACCTGGAAGGTGATACACCCCGCACCATGCTCAATTTCGCATTGAATTTAATGGATGCCGGCGGACAACCTACACGTTTAAGCATGAAGATAAAACCCAGTGTACTCATTGGTGGACAGAGCCTGAATTATCCGGGTTTCTTCACCATCAGTAAAGAATTCAGCTCGGGCAATTAATTCTGAGGGCCTCAGTTGATATCAATGGTATAGATCCATTCAAAACCGGTTCTCCCGGTTTCTGGTTCATACGTTACACGGCCGCCAACCGACAGTGGAAAGGAGATCCTCAACAAATTCATATCTACCACCAGATCTGCTCCATAGGTAGTGTAGTTCTTATTGGTATAATAGGGTTCCGGGTCCCGGATGACTATATTGGTACCTGTCATGTGATCGGCCCAAAGGGCCCCCCTGATCCTTTTCAGATACAATACGGAACTGAGCTCCAGGTCGGGCAGGAGGAGTGGGAACACATAGTCGATGCTGTACCTGGTCATTATTTCCCCGAATATGCCGTGCAATCCCCTGGGTAAACTCATGAGGTTAATAAAAGCCGGACGGGACATACTCAATGGATACTGCTTCTGATGGTTAATGGCCAACCTTATGGTCTGGTGTTTTAAGACCCCCGGCAGGTACCCGGTTACACCTGCCCTGGCCACTGAACCATAGACCTGGTTATCAAACGGTGCATGATAATAGCCTAATGAAGTTGTCAGGCCCAATCTTGGAAGGATGTCTTTCTTTCCAGTTCTAAGATACGCTGATGCATACAGACTGTAGTAAAGATAATGGGCCCCAGTCCTGTAACTATCCTCATTTTCAACATACTGGATGTCTCTTCTGTAACTGTAATCGATCCGGGGCTGAATGATAGAAAGATATTTACCGGTGTTAAAACGAAGGGGAACATAGGTCTGCACTGTAAATCGCAAATCATTGGGAAGAGCGGTCAGGGAATCGCCTTCATCCAGTAAAAGAACATCGGGTTCTCCTCCATAATCAAACAACAGGTTCATTACCGGGTAACGGCCCTTCAATTGGATGCCCGAGTGAAACATATGGTTTCCATCCCTGTACTCGTAACCCAGTTGGCTCACAGCAGTGCTCAACCGGTTTTGTGAGATGAGTGAAACACCCGGGCTCACAGGCAGGTTCTCAGGATCCAGATTGAACTCCGGGTTCAGATAATCGAAATAGAGGGGCAACCAGGAATGAAAATTAAAAAGGTGAAGTGCTTTATTGTATTTCCGTGTAGTGTATTCAACCGTATCAGGCCCTAAAACCCCAGCTGTTATTTCCCTTTCTTCGTCAGTTTGTTTGTAACCCAGTTGTTCTGAGTGATCCCGTGCTTCATCCAGAGGTTTCCATAATCCCTCTTCCAAAGTTAGACTGGCTATGGCATATCCGTTTGAGGTATAGTTGGAATAGACCAGATCCCTTCCATCATTTGAGACCTGTGGATAAAAAGCACCAAACCGGGTTGAAGTAATCTGATAGGTTTCATTTTCTGTCATAACCAGGCAATAGATATTATCAATTCCCGAGAATGTTCCACTGAAAAAGATTCTGTCACCATACACCACAGGAAACGAGATGTCATCAAAACCTGCATCAAAAAGTTTAACCCACTTTTTTGATCCGGGGTTATAACTGTAAAGGGATTTCCCCGATTCACCGGACAGGATCACCAGCAGTGCGGAGTCTGCCTCCATCCAGGCCGGATGCTGGATAAATTGATTTCCGGGTGATGGAATGGTCTGAATTACGGTCCCGTCAAGCTGAAGAAGGACCAGGTTGAATTGCTGCTTTTCCGATTGTTCAATGGCTGCTATACGCGATCCGTCATTTGAAACGGCAGGTGAATAGAACCTGGTTTTACGTCCCAGGTTCTTAACTTTTCCCGTTGCGATCTCATAGGTCCTTATCACTGAATAATTCCTGTTGCTCCAACGTGTATCAGAAACAAATTCATCCCATACCACGTGGCTCCCTGAAAAGCTGATTCGTCCCGAACTCAGGAATCCGGGACGAAAGATGCGCTGCTGATCGCCACTCTTTCCCAGTAAGATGAACTCGGGTATCTGATCCATTCCGGTTTTGTATGCAAATAGCAGTGAACCTGAAATATACTGGGGGAAAGTGTAACTGGTGTAATGACGCCCCGGGTCGTTGGTCCAATCAAGGAATGGAGTAATCTCACGCCGGGAAGCCATATCGGACCAATGTTGTTTGTAGCCATTCAGCGCTTCCTGGTAGAATTGTTTTTTTGATTTCAACCCGTACTGCCTCACACTGAAGAAGGTCGGATTGAACAGGTAGGGTTTCCGTGCAGCATATTGTTGAAAGTCAACCCAAAATTTATCCCCATAAACTAAGCGTCCATACCGTACCATCAGGTAACCCAGCCTGTAATGGTTAGGAATATAGTCCTTGTATGATCCCATGGTAGCTTTGGAGAAAGTGTATAAACGGTTACTTTCCATCAACTGGGCTTTTAGCTCCATTTCAAAAGATGGTTGTCTTCCACGGCCCGTTTTTGACAGTCGTGTTTCAGCATCCACAGCATCTCCCTCCAGGTACCAGTAGGGAAGAAATGCAGCCATGGCTCCCACCACCTGCTCCCCTCCGGCAAAAGAGAGCACCCTGGTGATCCCCTGGTTCAGTTTGTCAATCTGTACCGCATGCCGGCCTTCATGGAGGGCCAGCTGCGTTAGCCAATCCTGTTGATATCCGTTCGGATCCGGATTGGTAAAGATTTCCAGCCTTTTTGGCGCCCAGACAAATACTCCATTTGAAAAACTTGATTCATTGTGAATGATCACCGGGATGGGGCTGTGCTGATGATCCAGTGGTTTGCCCAGGTAGGGGTAAAAATACTCCAGGCGGTCGGCAAAGGCCTGTGCCAGGCTATCCACCCCCTTCGGATAGATCACTTTGTAATTGGGGGTTTTGAACTGGTACCATTTCAACGTTCCCGCGTCCTGGCCATATTCATAAAACTGCGCATTCAGGCCTGCAGAAATGAACAAAAGCAGGATGATGACCACCCTGCCTTTCCCCGATAGATTATATGTGAGGAGGTTAGTTTTCTGCAAATTTAACCCTGTAACTATTGGAACGTAAATAGACATAGGCGCGTTTTCGAACATCGCCTTTCAATACAATATCATGCATCTTTGATGAACCGCAGGTGCGGCAAACATCCTGAAGTTCTTCTTCGATTTTTCTCAAATCAATGCGTCTGCCAACAAAACCTGAGATACAGGTGATGGGGGCACCATCCATCTTTCTTTTATCAAGTCCCACAATCAGTATTTGTTTTTCAGGAGGTAAAGTGTTTGGTTCTTTGATGTTAGCGTATTCGTGCTCGAATTCGGGGTAGTCCGTGTAGAGGGTTTGATCCAGATCGTTCATACCATTTACTGTCATGACATTTGGATTTTTAGTGAACCCCAAATATATGTTCCATTTTTGAATCTGTCAATATTTTCAAATTAATTTTTTTATAGTGACCATCACGAAAAAAGCATTAAATTCGTGCCAATTATAACACTGAGAGATCATTAGAATCCTATGCATTTTAAAAAAATAAATGTCTTCCTGGGTTGGCTGAGTTTTGTTATTGCCCTTATCGTTTACCTGCTCACCCTCGAACCAACAATCAGTCTCTGGGATTGTGGTGAGTTTATAGCAAGTTCCTACAAACTGCAGGTGTGCCACCCTCCCGGAGCACCCCTATTCATAATCATTGGCCGTGTTTTCTCTCTGTTTACATCAGATCCCGCGAGTGTGGCCAAGATGATCAATGCAGTCTCTGCATTTGCAAGCGCCTTCACCATCATGTTCCTCTTCTGGACCATCTCTCATTTGTTAAGGAAAATGTTGATCCTTCCCTCCGGGGAAAAATCCTCATTCAACATGATCCTGATACTGGGAGGATCATTTGTCGGAGCCATGGCCTATACCTTTTCAGATACATTCTGGTTTTCTGCCGTGGAGGGAGAAGTATATGCCACTTCATCGTTGTTTACTGCAGTGGTCTTCTGGGCCATTCTCAAGTGGGAAAACATTGCTGATGAGCCTGGCGCCAACAGGTGGCTGATCCTCATTGCCTACCTGATCGGCCTTTCAATAGGTGTACATCTGCTTAATTTGCTGGCCATACCTGCCATTGTGCTGGTTTACTATTTCAGGAAGTACCAGGTGACAAGAAAGGGTGTCATTTATGCGCTGGGGATCTCTCTGTTTATTTTGGTGGTGATCATGTACGGGGTCATTCCCGGCATTGTGAAGGTAGCCACCGTGGTAGAAAAGACTTTTACCAATTCCTTTGGATTCCATTATAACAGAGGAGTTGTTATCTATGTAGCCCTGTTGCTGGGTGCCCTTATCTATGGGATCTACAGGACCCATTTCATCAAGAAAAACGTACTCTGGAATACAATCCTTGTCTCTATTACGGTGATCATCATAGGATATTCCTCCTATGCGCTTATCGTTATACGGTCACTGGCCGGTCCGCCCATGAATGAGAACCGTCCCGAAAATGTGTTTGCACTGCTCTCGTACCTGAACAGGGAACAGTATGGAGACCGGCCGCTGATCAGGGGTCACCTCTATAATGCAGAAGTGGAGGAGATAGAGTACAAAAAACCCGTATATGTCCTGAACAAGGAAAAAAACAAGTATGAAATTGCTTACAGGAAGCCCGAACTTATCATGAAGGGCAGCAAGGTGTTGCTTCCGCGCATTTACAGCCGGGATGCGAACCACAAGCAGGCCTATATGGAATTTGCTTCCATTCGGGATCCCAACAATCCAACTTACCTCGACAACCTTGAATTCTTATTCAGATACCAGGTGGGTCATCTGTACCTCAGGTATTTCATGTGGAATTTTGCAGGTCGCCAGAATGATATTCAGGGGCACGGCAATGTGCTCCATGGCAACTGGATCAGCGGGATCCCAATGATCGACGCTGCAAGAATCGGCCCACAGAGGAACCTCCCTGATCGAATAAAAGATCATCCTTCCAGGAATACTTACTATTTTCTGCCATTACTCCTGGGATTGCTGGGATTGTTCTTCCATCTGGACAAAAAACCGCGTGATTTCTGGGTGGTAATGAGCCTTTTCATTCTAACAGGTATTGCCATAGTGATCTATCTTAACCAGACCCCCTACCAGCCCAGGGAAAGGGATTATGCCTACGCCGGTTCCTTTTATGCATTCAGTATCTGGATTGGTATTGGTGTTGCCGGCATTGCCCAGCTATTGCAATCGAAGCTAAAGGGCAACCTGCCGGCCATTCTTTCGGTGGGAATCACCTTCTTAGCCGTCCCCATGTTAATGGCATTTGAAAACTGGGACGACCACGACCGCTCGGGCAGATATACGGCAAGGGATATAGCACGCAATTATCTCAATTCATGCGATAAAGATGCCATATTGTTCACCGTGGGTGACAATGATACATTCCCCTTATGGTATGTCCAGGATGTGGAAGGTGTGAGGGAAGATGTGCGCATTGTGAATATGATGCTGTTCAATATGGAATGGTACATCGACCAGATGAGGTGGAAGAATTATGATTCGGAACCATTGGCCTTTTCTTTGCCTCAATCCCAATACAGAGTAGGTACTAACAATTCCATTTATGTCAGGGAAAATGAACGATGGGCGACCCTGGATTATATTCTCAACTTTGTGCAGAGTGATGACCCCCGAACCAAACTGCCACTGAGGACCGGTGATAAGGTGAATTATATCCCCACCCATAAAATGATCCTTCCTGTTGATTCTGCCACGGTCATTTCCAACGGAACCATTCAACCCCGGGATGCTGACAGATTGTTGAAGGAGATTCGGTTCCAGCTAACACCCAATGAACAAATCCTGAAAGGCAATCTGGCCCAACTGGACATTCTTGCATCCAACAAATGGAAGCGACCCATTTACTACACTTCGGGTGGATTTGACGGATCACTTGGTCTGGAACAGTTTTACCGTGTCGAAGGATTGGCCTACAGGGTTGTTCCGGTAAAGACTCCCTATGAAAGCATCCTCGCGATGGGGGATGTTGATACCGATACACTTTATCACAGGCTGATCAATACCTTTGAATGGGGGAGGATGAACCAGGAGGATGTCCAGCTGGATTACTATACCATCAGGACACTGTCGGTTATACGGTTCAGAAGCCTCCATACCCGCCTGGCTCTCAGGCTGCTTGAAGAGGGTGAGAAGGAGAAAGCCCTTGAAGTACTTGATCATTGTATGGAGCTTGCTCCGGCCAATGTACTACCATTCGACCAGTACATTACCGGGATCACCATGCCCGACCGGGAAGGTGGCATTATTCATCATGAGGGGATCATTGAAGTGTACTATCTTTGCGGCGAAATGGAAAAAGGCAACAGGATCCTGTCTGAACATTATAAAACTCTGGTCCGGGAGTATAATTATTATAATTCCATGAAGTCCCGGCATAAATCATCCATACCACGGGAAATCAATGAAGTCCTGTTCCAGATAGAGGAGATGAAATTATTGCTTCAAAGGTTCAACCAGAATGAATTGATGCTGGAACTTGGAATCACGGGTGAAAGCATGTTGTCTCTTCCGGGATAATCCCTATCTGTTGCGGTTCATCAGGAAGGATGCAAAGTTGTACAATTCGGCCTTTCGTTCTTCAGGCCTGTTCAATTGCTTGAGGTTTAAGAGGGAAGCGTTATAAAAATCCCTGATCCGGCTTTCTGTAAGTTCCTTGATTTTCAATGCATCGAAGATTGAAACTACGGCACTGATTTTTTCTTCCCTGTCAAAATCTTTTTTTGTAAGCCAACCGGTTAGCTCTCTGTCCTGGGAGGATGAAGCCTTTTCAAGGGCTTCAATCATTAAAAAAGTTTTCTTATTATCCACAATATCGGTCCCCAGCTTCTTCCCGATGATGGAAGGATCACCGTAGGTATCCAGCAGATCGTCCTGAAGCTGAAAAGCAATACCCAGGTTCCGGCCAAATTCATAGAGATCATCCGCATCTTTTTGGGAAGACCCGCCAAGGATGGCCCCTATCTTTAAGCTGGCCGCGATAAGGACAGCTGTTTTTAATTCAATCATGGTCAGGTATTCCTCTTCCGACACGGTCAGCCTCTCCTCAAAATTCATATCAAACTGCTGTCCCTCACATACCTGCATGGCCGTCCGGGTAAAGATATCATGAACGGTGTTCAAAACGACCCCCGGCGACTGATTCATTAACCGGTTTGCCAGAATGGACATCACATCGCCTGAAAGGATGGCCACATTTTCATTGTACTTCACATGAACGGTGGGACTGCCCCTTCTTAACTCAGAACGGTCCATGAGATCGTCATGCAACAGGGTAAAATTATGAAAGATCTCAATGGCTACAGCAGGTAAGAGTGCAGACTCCACACCTCCCGAGAACAGATCGCATGCCAGCAGGACAAGAGCGGGCCTGATCCGTTTACCCCCCAGCGAAAGAATATATTTTACCGGCTCATACAACTCCGGTGGAGTATCCGGAATGGAAAACGTTTGTAAATGTTTCTCTATCAGGTTTTGTGCTTCAAGCAATGAATACATCTGTTTTCAGAATCAATATCCAGCATTCTACAGAACAAGTTAGTGATTTTGGATCAAGAATGGCATGGTGATTGAACAATATGTATTAAAATAGAATCGTTAACTTTGACCGTTTCAAAAAGGAAGATTTTAATGAAGGTTTTGAGGGGATTATTAGCCGGAATAGCCGGATTACTTTTTATGTTTTCTACCAGCCTGTCCGGACAGGGATACCGGATCGAGATCACCATGGAAGGCCTGTCCGGCGACACCCTGATCCTTGGAGAGTATTTTACTTCACGTATGATCCCTAAAGACACAATGATCCTTGACAGGAAGGGGAAGGGAGTGTTTGAAGGAGAGGATGCTTTCCAGGGTGGACTCTACCTGATCTATTTCAGCCCCAGCCATTACTTTGACCTCTTGCTTGGAAATGACCAGGAACTCTTTATCAATGCTGACACCAGTGATTTAAACGGGAGCATCGGGTTCAAAGGCTCGGAAGACAACCGGATTTTCTATGAGTATAAAAACTATCTCCAGGAGAAAAGAGGTGAACTGGAGAAGCAGCAGTCCCTTCTTGCTAATGCTGCCACAAAAGCTGATTCCTCTGATATCAAAGAGCAACAAAAACGAATCAACGGGGAGATGGAGGAATATATGAACAGGATCGAATCGGAAAATGCCTCCCTGTTTGTAAGTAAATTCATAGGTGCGACGCGGGAACCGCTTCCGCCTGAAGCGCTGTTAACCGGAGAACGAAGACATGATGATTCTGTCAGGTATTTTTATTACAGGGATCACTACTTTGACCGGTTTGATCCATTTGATGTTCGATTGTTGCACTCCCCGTTATATGAAGGAAAGATCAAAAGTTACCTTGCCCGCGTGGTTCCACAGCACCCCGATTCATTGATCGTGGGAGTGGATTACCTGTTAGGGGGTTCCCGCGCGGAAGAGGAGCTCTACCGATACTTGCTCATCACCCTTTTTAATCATTTTGCCGAGAGCAAGTTCATGGGCATGGATGTGGTTTATTTCCATATCGCCGAACATTATTACATCCCCGATGCAACCTGGAGCAACCCGGAATTCCTCAGCAAACTGAAGGATAACCTGGATAAGAACAAACCCTCGCTGATCGGCCAGAAGTCCCCCAACCTGATCATGCGAATGGTCCCCCCGGATCATTTTCAAATGGCTTCGCAGGATACAACAATCAAAAAAGATCCGCACATCGGTGAGGACTTCTTTATCCATGAGACAGATGCCAGGTACACCATTCTCTATTTCTGGGAAGCAGATTGCGGACATTGTAAGGAATCAACCCCGGCGCTGTATGAGGTACATTCCAGGCTGAAAGAGAAAGGTGTTGAGGTAATCAGCATCCATGTGATCAATACCATCGAAGGAAAAGAAAAATGGGTAGATTTTGTGAACAAACATGGATTGTATGACTGGATCAATTGCTGGAGTCCCTATAGCAATGATTTCCGCAAGTTATACAACCTGCAGAGTTATCCGCAGCTTTTTATCCTGGATCAGGATAAAAAAATTGTCGCCAAACGAATCACGCCCGAGCAGGCTGAGCAAATTATCAACAACCTGATCAATATCAATCCCTGAAACTTTTACAAATTATATGGATTTTAACCCCATCACACTGATCCTGGAAGACGGATCTACATTCAAGGGAAAATCTTTTGGATATGAGGAAAGCATTGCCGGTGAAGTTGTATTCAACACGGCCATGACCGGATACCCTGAAAGCCTTACCGATCCATCTTATAAAGGCCAGATCCTGGTCCTTACCTATCCACTTGTGGGCAATTACGGAGTCCCCCGGGAAGACTCGGAAAATGATCTCTACAAGTTTTTCGAATCCGATAAACTGCATATTTCAGCCCTGGTGATTTCTGATTACTCGACAGAATACTCCCACTGGAATGCTGAACGCAGCCTGGGCGACTGGCTGAAGCAAAACCGAATTCCGGGCCTCTTCGATGTGGATACCCGTATGATTACAAAACTTTTACGGGAGAAAGGATCCTTGCTGGGGAAAGTTGTATTTGATCAACAGGAACCAGCATCCTACAATCCGAATCAGGAGAACCTTGTGGCACAGGTAAGCATCGGCGAAAAGAAGGTATATGGCACTGGAAAGTACAGGATCCTCCTGCTGGATTGCGGGGTGAAATACAACATCATCCGCTTTCTCCTTGAAAGGGATACCACGGTGATCAGGGTACCCTGGGACTATGACATCAGTCAGGAACAGTACGACGGTTTATTTATTTCAAATGGTCCGGGCGACCCCAAGCAGTGCAATGCAACCATCCAGACCCTTTCTAAATCCTTTCAATCGGATACCCCCATATTCGGGATATGCCTGGGCAACCAGCTGATGGCCCTGGCCGCAGGCGCCGACACCTATAAACTGAAGTATGGACACCGGAGCCACAACCAGCCGGTGCTTGAGGTTGGATCGGACAAAGCGTACATCACTTCGCAAAACCATGGTTTTGCCATCAACAACGAAACCCTGCCTGCAGAATGGGAACCCCTGTTTATCAATCTCAATGACAATACCAACGAAGGGATGAAACACCTGGAAAAACCATTCTTTTCCACCCAGTTCCACCCGGAAGCCTCCGGTGGCCCTACCGATACAGCACACCTTTTTGATGTTTTCCTGGAAAGCATCAAAGAGAGTCAAAAAGCACAAAGCTGAAAGGTTGATTCACATGCGCTCTAGCGCGTTTGTCCGCTTCCGTAGATCACATATTTATTTGTGGTAAGTTCTTTCAATCCCATGGGACCACGGGCATGCAGTTTTTGTGTGCTGATTCCGATTTCAGCTCCATATCCGAATTCAAAACCATCTGTAAACCTGGTGGAAGCGTTCACATAGACAGCAGCGGCATCCACCCTGTCGAGAAAGTACTGTGCATGGCTGTAGTTCTCGGTGATAATGCTCTCCGAATGCATAGATCCATAAGTATTTATGTGGTCCACAGCTGCTTCAACGGATTCCACCACCTTCGAGCTGATGATCAGGTCCAGGTATTCTGTTGCCCAATCCTTTTCCACGGCTATCTTTGCTTCCGGAATCAGCCTGCAGGTGATTTCGTCTCCCCGGATCTCTACACCTCCTTCTGAAAGAGCTTTCCCGATAGCAGGTAAAGCTATATCAGCCACTTTTTCATGCACCAGGAGACTCTCAGCTGCATTGCAAACACCCGGACGATGGGTCTTGGCATTGTATACAATGGATACTGCTTTAGCCAGGTCAGCAAATTCATCTACATACACATGGCAGTTTCCCACTCCTGTTTCAATTACTGGAACCGTACTGTTCTGGACCACCGTCCGGATCAATCCGGCTCCGCCCCTTGGGATCAGGATATCCAGGTATGCATTCAGTTTCATCATGGCCACAGCGCTTTCCCGGGTCGTATTCTGCACCAATTGTACCATATTTGGATCAAGTCCGCAATGTTCAATGGCTTCATGAAAAATACTTACGATGGCATTATTGGATTGAAAAGCTTCCTTCCCACCCCTGAGCAGACACACATTGCCCGTTTTTATGCAGAGACCGGCCACATCTGCGGTCACATTGGGCCTCGACTCATAGATCACACCCACAACTCCCAACGGGACCCGCTTTTTCCCTATAAGCAGCCCATTTGGGCGCTTCTTCATCTCCACAATCTCCCCGATGGGATCCTCCAACTGAACGATCTCCCTTAACCCTTCGGCAATACCGGTAATTCGATCCCCGGAAAGGGTCAGCCTGTCAACTATGGCTCCTTTCAGTCCCATTCCCTTTCCCAGTTCCAGGTCCTTTGCATTGGCATCCAGTATTAGATCCGCATGCTTTTCCAGCAGGACTGCAACCAACAACAGCACTTCGTTCTTCTGGTCTGTATTCAAATTCGCCAGCTGGCCCGATGCTTTCCTGGCCCTCTTCCCCATCTCAATTAATTCATTCATCCTGCTTTCAATTTTTGACTTTTCACTTTCAACCTATCAGTGGCATCGCTTACGAAAAACGTTCCCAGATCCTTGCCTTCAAGCACATCCAGAATGGTGGCGGGATCCGATCCGTTTGCAATGACCACGTCCACATTGTGTTCGCGACACAGCTCGGCAGCTGCAATTTTGGAACCCATTCCGCCCGATCCCAATTTTGAAGAGCCATTCACATCCACATCTTTCAGATCATCACTGGCTTTCATTACTTTGGGAACTTTCCGGGCCGAATGATTGATATGTGGATCAGAAGTAAACACTCCGTCGGTATCGGTCAGGATAAGCAGCAGATCCGCGTGAACCAGTGTGGCCACCGCAGCCGAAAGGGTATCGTTGTCTCCAAACTCAATCTCATCGGTAATGACCGTATCATTCTCGTTCACCACAGGGATAATCCCCATCCTGATAAGTTCAAGTAAAGTATTTCTTGCATTCTTCCGGCGCAAACTATTCTCAATACCATCGCGGGTCAGCAACAGCTGGGCCACCGTAGTGTTATACTCATCGAAAAACTTCTGATACAACCTGATCAGACCCGCCTGGCCAATGGCAGCCAGTGCCTGTTTCTTCACCAGGTCCTCTGGTTTTTTATCCAGCCCAAGCATCCCTACTCCAACTCCCACTGCTCCCGATGAGACCAGGATTACTTCTTTCCCGCTGTTATGCAAATCAGCGAGTACCCTGACCAGTTTTTCCATGCGCTGAAGATTTATCTTCCCGTTATCATAGGCCAGCAGGCTGGTTCCCACCTTGACCACGATCTTTTTTTTCTCTTTTAAATATTTTCTGTGTGTCATGATTTCATGTAATAATTACTCAATGAATCTACTACCTCTGAAGTATCGACAAATCGAAACGCACCATATGCCAGTTCAAGTTTTGTCATAATTTCCGCTATACCGGGATTTCCTATACTTCCAAGGTGGGTATAGGAGTGGTCCCGGCCGGGCCTGTAACGGTCCTTGTCTATCTCCTCTGCCACTTCCCTGTACGCATCCCTGAAGGGAATTCCTTCTTTCACCTTCTTATTAACTTCCTCAACAGAGTAGATATACTGATAGGCCGGATCCTCAAGGATATCCTTTTTTACTATGATTCTCTCAACGACGTATTGCATCATCAACAGGCAGTTCTTTAATTCCTCAAGGGCGGGGTGAAGAATCTCCTTCAGGATCTGAAAATCTCTGTGGTACCCTGATATAAGATTCCCAGTAACAGCTGTAATTTCTGAGGGAATCTGTGATAGCCGGTTGCACCTGGCCCTGAGCAGTTCCAGAACATCCGGGTTTTTCTTATGGGGCATAATGCTTGATCCCGTAGTAAGTTCTTCCGGCAGGGAAAGAAAATTAAAATTCTGGCCCATGAACAATACTGCATCCATGGCCAGGCGGGCAATGGTTGAAGCAACAGCGCTGATCCCGGTTGCCACATACCATTCCGTTTTTCCACGGTTCATCTGTGCATTGACCGAACTAACATGAATGTCTTCAAACGAAAGCAGCCGCGTGGTCAGCTCCCGGTCCACCGGAAAGGATGATCCAAAACCAGCTGCAGATCCCAATGGGTTCTGATTAACCACCGAATGGATCCCAAGCAGAAATTTCAGGTCATCAGCCAGTGCTTCGGCGTAAGCGCCAAACCACAATCCAAAAGATGAGGGCATGGCCACCTGCATGTGTGTATACCCCGGGATCAAGACCTCCCGGTTCGACTCGGCCTGCTGGCCAAGTGCTTTTCCAAGGGACAATACCTCTTTCGCCAGTTCCCCGATCTGGTCGCGCAAAAAAAGCTTGATATCCACCATGACCTGGTCGTTCCTTGACCGGCCTGTGTGTATTCTTTTACCAAGATCTCCAAGCGTGGACGTGAGCATCATCTCCACCTGTGAATGAATGTCTTCCATGCCGGGTTCCAGTTCCAGTTCTCCCTTTTCTGCTTTTTCATATATATGAACAAGTTCACCGATCAGCCTGCCGGCCTCATCCTTTTCAATCAATCCAACCTCTGCCAGCATGATGGCATGCGCCATGGATCCCAGCACATCATATGGTGCCAGTTGCAAATCATACATGGGATCTTTTCCTGTAGTAAATACCAGGATCCTCTCTTCTGTTGAAATGTTCTTGTCCCACATGTTCATAAGCACCTCTCTTTAATTTTGCTTCATATTTGTTTTCAGAGCTTCCAGGAGCCGGCAATAGATCCCAACCGCATCTTCCAGTTCACTCATCAGTATGTATTCTCCTGCTGTATGAGATCGCGCCGAGTCGCCCGGTCCTATTTTTATAGCAGGGAAAGGGATCAGGGCCATATCCGACAGTGTTGAAGAACCAAATGGATGAAATTTACATGCAATGATGGCTTCCATGAGAAAGTGATCCTCATTGAGAGAAGATGGTTTCAACCGTGTGGAACGTGGTTTTAGATCGGCCATACAGACCGAACGGATCCGCTCCAGCATGGCCTCATTTCCGTACCTGTCATTGCTCCTCACATCCACCACATACCTGCACACATCCGGAACCACATTATGGCCGGTCCCTGCAGAGATCATGGTAACCTGGGCCCCGGGTTGCGGAAGCCATGCTGATTGGTTTCGAAAGTCCAGGCCTGCAATGGATTCAATATCCTTCATTGCTCTGTAAATGGCATTTTCACCCTCATTCAGGGCGGCATGACCTGCCTTCCCTTTTACCTCCCCATCAAGTACCATCAATCCACGTTCAGCTACAGCTGGTTGCATCCCGGTTGGTTCACCAACTATAACCGCATCCAGATTGCCCATCCGGTCAAGAACGGACGAGATGCCATTGGATCCGGATATTTCCTCTTCAGCACTGATCAACAGCATCAGGTTCATCTGCCCCTTCATTTCTGTATACATGTTCTGATAGGTAGCCATCATGGTCACCACCGAGGCTCCTGCATCATTGCTGCCCAGTCCAACGATCCTGTCCCCGTCGACCAGGGGTTCAAAAGGATCACTTACCCAGCCCTCAGCCGGAGAAACTGTATCCATATGTGAATTCAACAGGACTCGCGGTCCGGCATCTTCCAGGTCCGGATCTCCGACCAGCAGGTTGTTGTGGATCCTAGTAACCTGAAAACCAAGGCCCTTCAGGGTTCCTTCAAGGAAATCTGACCGTTGATGCTCCTTCCTGCTGATAGCAGGTATGGAAAGCATCTCCAATAATAGATCAATATGTTTTATTCCGCATGTCATTTCAGATCACTGATCCCCGAATAGGATTTCACAATTCCCTTAATCATTGCCGAACTCAATCCGAAATGCTCCATCTCATTGAGTCCGGCAATGGTGCAGCCCATGGGCGTTGTAACCCTGTCAATCTCAGTCTCCGGATGATGTTCGGTTCTCATCAACAGTTCTGCAGCCCCACGTGCTGTCTGAGCTGCAATCTTTCCGGCTTCATCTGCATGAAAACCGATCTGGATCCCACCCTGAGATACCGCCCGAATAAAACGCAGAAAAAATGCGATACCACATGCGGCCATTATAGTAGCAGCCGGCATCAGCTGTTCCTTGATCACCATGGTCTGTCCGAGTGGTTCAAACAGCTCTTTTACCACTTCGATGGTTTCATTGTTCAAACCCGCAATGCAGGTCATGCTCGCGCCATACTCAGCCGCCGTATTGGGCATGACCCTTACCACCGGTACCGAATTTTCGCTCCATGTTGCAATTTCCTTAATGGAGATAGCAGCCACCACACTCACAAGAATTTTGTCTCCTTTTTTAAGCACGGATTTTATCTCCAGAATGACCTCTTTTGCCTGGCCCGGAAGGACTGCCAGAATGATTATATCACATTCCGAAGCAACTGTTTTATTGTCCGACACAGTGAATCCAACCTTTTTATGATCGGATAATAAGCCATTCTTCTTTCGTGACAGATACACATCCGAAGGCGCTAATTTTTTATACTCGACAAGGCCCTTCGCAATAGCACAACCAATGTTTCCGGCACCTATGATTCCTACTTTCATCCCTTTAAAATTTTATAAATTCCTGATATATAATTTATTCTTCCATTCCATTTACTGCATACCATATGCGTTGCTGGTTGCCCAGTATCCTGGTAAACCCATTCACTTCATCGGCAGTCCATGCCCTGTTCATCTCTCCGTATGATGCAAATGATGAATTCATCAGGTCAAACGAACTATCCACTCCGGTCACTGTGAAACTATAAGGCCTGAGACGGATAGTCACTTCACCGGTCACATTCTTCTGGGATGATTCCAGAAACTTCTCCAGGTCGCGCATGACCGGTTCCAGGTACTGTGCCTCATGGACAAACATTCCATACCAGTTTCCTATCTGTTCTTTCCAGTGAAGCTGCCAGCGTGTGAGGACATGTTTTTCAAGTGCAAGATGTGCGTCGATGATGATCCGTGCTGCAGCAGCTTCGAATCCAACCCGTCCTTTGATCCCGATGATGGTGTCGCCCACATGGACATCCCTGCCAATTCCCCAGGGAGAAGCCAGTTGCCCAAGCTCCCGGATCACCACCAGGGGTTCAAATAGCTGGCCATTCAGACTCACCGGTTCACCCTCTTCAAATCCAATGGTAATCCTCTTTGAGCCATTTTCCTTCATCGGGGTAGGATATGCCTCTTCGGGAAGCTCGTCTGTGGAAGTCAGCGTCTCCTTTCCCCCCACACTTGTACCCCAGATACCCTGATTAATGGAATACTTAACCTTACTCCAGTTCATTTCAATCCCTTCCTTTCTAAGGTATTCGATTTCATCCTCCCGGGATATCTTCAGATCCCTGATGGGTGTAATAATCTTAATATCGGGAGCCAGTACCTGGATCACCAGGTCGAACCGTACCTGGTCATTGCCTGCAGCGGTAGAACCATGGGCAATATAACTGAAGCCGTTTTTCTTTGCATAGTTTACAATGGCAATGGCCTGGAAGATCCTTTCGGAGCTTACTGATAATGGGTAGCTTCTGTTCCTCAGCACGTTGCCAAAGATCATAAAACGTACGCACCGGTTATAGTAGTCAGCTGTAACATCCAGTACTTCATGGGAAACAATACCCAGACGTTTTGCATGCCCTTTAATCTGTTCCAACTCCTCTGATTGGAAACCACCTGTATTTATAGTGGCAGAATGCACTTCCATCTGCTTCTCCTTTGCCATATAAATGGCACAAAACGTTGTGTCCAGGCCCCCGCTGAAGGCCAATAATACTATCTTTTTTTCCATATATAGATTGCTAATCAGGTGTGGTTAATATTTACTTTCATCCTGGCTGGATGCACTTTTCCGTTCACTTTTTGATTTTCCGCCGGGTCCATAATCATTGCAGTACAGAGACAATCATCCCGCTTGGTTCTTACCAGGATGTCATAATAGGGACATGTCTCACATCCTTTCCAGAATTGGTCATCATCGGTGAGCTCTGAGAATGTGACAGGTTTATATCCCAGTCCGCTGTTTATTTTCATCACAGCAAGGCTTGTGGTAAGGCCGAAAAGTTTTGCTCCCGGGAACAGTTCAGTGGATAGTTCAAGTGCCCGCTTTTTTATCTCGTTTGCAAGTCCGACTCCCCGGAATTCGGAGGAGACAATCAAACCACTGTTGGCTACATATTTATTGTGGCCCCAGGATTCAATATAACAGAACCCTGCCCATTTCCCACCTTTGCTGTATGCGATAACAGATTTCCCTTCCAGTATCTTCTGAGTAAGATACTCATTGTTCCGGACAGCAATTCCCGTCCCTTTCTGAAAGGACGCTTCAAGCAATGCCTTTTCAATTTCAGGCACATAATTCATATGCGATGCAGCTGCTATTGTGATTTGTATATCCTGTGTCATGATCGTTCAAATAAGGTTTCGGAATCAGTTTAAAGGTTCATTGATCAAACCCGGCATTCTCAATTTCAGCAAATTGATCACATCGGACCTGGAAACGCCATCCCGTGGAATGAGGAGGATCGTATCATCACCGGCAATGGTTCCTGCAATCTCATATGCATCCAGGTTGTCAATGGTGTATGCAATGCTGTTCGCATGTCCCGGGAGCGTCCTTAAAATGGCCATTCTCTGTGCAAAATCAATAGAGATTAATCCACTGAAACTTGATCCTGAAAGGTTCGCATCCTCCACTGACTGTTCCTTATCGGGAAGGATATAAACATAACCGGCCCTGTCATCGGGCATCTTTGCAACTTTCAGGTATTTCAGATCCCTTGACAATGTGGCCTGAGTCAACGTATAGCCCAGCTTCTCAAGAAGCTTCATCAGCTCCTCCTGGCTTGAAATGTTCTGATTGCCGATCAGCCGCCGCGTCTCCATCAATCGTTCATTCCTGTTGTTCATTTGTATATTTATACATTATGAATGCAAATTTATACATTTTTCTCGATTCTGAGCAAATTTCTCAGCTTTTTTTTTTACTTTTACATCCCGGATTAAATAGACTCCGGAACCTCCCACCAGCGTCACCCCGATCCACATTGTAACAGATATTTAGGCCATCAATATGAACGACCAGATCAAGAAAGTGATAATCCTCGGATCAGGAGCTCTGAAAATCGGTGAAGCCGGTGAATTTGACTATTCAGGATCGCAGGCCCTTAAGGCCCTTCGGGAAGAGGGGGTATTTACGGTATTGGTCAATCCAAACATAGCCACAGTCCAGACTTCTGAAGAGGTAGCTAATAAAATTTACTTCCTGCCGATAACGCCTGTTTTCGTTGAAAAAGTCATTGAGAAAGAGAAACCGGATGGAATCCTGCTCGCTTTTGGCGGACAGACTGCACTCAACTGTGGTGTGGCACTGCATGAATCAGGGGTGCTGAAAAAACACAATGTACAGGTCCTGGGAACCCCTGTCGAGGCCATCATGAATACAGAGGACAGGAAGCTTTTTGTGGACAAACTGGACGAGATCAATGTGAAAACACCCAGTAGCATTGCTGTAACCTCGGTTGAAAATGCCCTTAAGGCCGCAGGTGAACTCGGTTTCCCAATCATCATCAGGGCAGCATATACCCTTGGAGGACAGGGAAGTGGATTTTGCTACAATGAGGATGACCTGGATAAACTGGCAAAAAAAGCATTTTCATATTCTCCCCAGATCCTCGTAGAAAAGTCCCTGAAAGGATGGAAAGAGGTAGAATATGAAGTGGTGAGGGACCGGTTTGACAACTGCATTACAGTCTGTAATATGGAAAATTTCGATCCTCTGGGGATCCATACAGGCGAGAGTATTGTGGTGGCTCCTTCCCAGACCTTGACCAACAGTGAATACCATAAGCTCCGGAAATTATCCATCGATATCATCAGGCACATCGGGATCATCGGAGAATGCAATGTGCAATATGCGCTGGACCCGCATTCGGAAGATTACATGGTCATTGAGGTGAATGCAAGACTTTCCCGTTCTTCAGCCCTGGCCAGCAAGGCCACCGGATATCCGCTAGCCTTTGTAGCCGCAAAACTGGCGCTGGGTTTTGGACTTCACCAGCTGCGTAATTCCATCACCAAAACCACCTCCGCTTTTTTCGAACCTTCACTCGATTATATTGTCTGTAAGATCCCCCGCTGGGACCTCAATAAGTTCCAGGGTGTTTCCAGATTGATTGATTCGAGCATGAAATCGGTGGGTGAAGTGATGGCCATAGGCCGTACTTTCGAAGAGGCAATCCAGAAAGGCATCCGTATGATCGGACAGGGGATGCATGGTTTTGTAGGGAACCACGAGGTGAACATCGGCAATATTGACAGAGAGCTTTCGGAACCCACCGATATGCGGATACTTGTGATTGAAAAGGCATTCAATGAAGGCTACTCCATCGACCGGATCCATGAACTTACACGGATCGACAAATGGTTCCTTGTTAAACTCAAGAATATCTTTAACCTGAAGATCAAGCTTGAGCAAATCAATTCCCTCGAAAATCTGAATGACGAACTGTTGCTTCAATCCAAAAAGGCGGGCTTCAGTGATTTCCAGATAGCACGCCTGGTTATAAAAGGGGATGTAAGCAAAGACCTGCTGGCGGTAAGGGAACACCGCAAAAAACGCAACATTCTCCCCAGTGTTAAACAGATTGACACACTGGCTGCCGAATACCCTGCCCAGACCAACTATCTCTACCTCACTTACAGTGGAAATGAACATGATATTGAATTCAGTCCTGACCAGCATTCGGTAATCGTATTGGGTTCGGGAGCCTACCGCATAGGGTCAAGTGTGGAATTTGACTGGTGCAGTGTAAATGCGTTGAAAACCGTGAATGAAGAGGGATACAGATCCATCATGATTAATTATAATCCGGAAACGGTATCGACCGATTATGATGTGTGTGACAGGCTCTATTTTGATGAGCTCTCCTTCGAAAGGGTTATGGACATTTATGACCTGGAACAACCCAGGGGGGTTATCGTTTCCATGGGTGGCCAGATCCCCAATAACCTGGCCATGAGGTTGCATTACTGTGGGGTACATATACTCGGAACTTCACCCGAATCCATTGACAATGCAGAAAACAGGCATAAATTTTCCATGATGCTTGACAACCTCGGAATTGATCAACCGCGATGGAAAGAACTCTCCAGCATGGATGAAATCTATGGTTTTGTAGATGAGGTTGGATTTCCGTTGCTGGTGAGGCCATCTTACGTACTATCCGGCGCTGCAATGAATGTGGTATCCAACCGGGAAGAACTTGAAGGATTCCTGACCCTGGCCGCCAGGGTATCCAAACAATACCCGGTTGTGGTCTCAGAATTCATCGAACAGGCCAAGGAAATTGAAATAGATGCGGTGGCCCGTGATGGAGAACTCTTCTCCTATGCCATTTCCGAACATGTGGAGTTTGCAGGGGTACACTCCGGTGATGCTACCATAGTCTTCCCACCACAGAAGATCTATTTTGAAACGGTGCGAAGGATTAAAAAAATTGCCAGGCAACTGGCCGAAGCACTGGAAATTTCCGGACCTTTCAATATGCAATTCCTGGCGAAAGACAATGATATCAAGGTAATCGAATGTAATTTGAGGGCTTCCCGAAGCATGCCTTTTGTCTCCAAAGTCCTGAAATCAAATCTCATAGACCAGGCCACCAAAATCATGCTGAAGGTTCCAGTCGAAAAACCACATAAATCAATTTTCGACCTGGACTACATTGGATGCAAAGCACCACAATTTTCTTTCTCCCGTTTGAAAATGGCCGATCCTGTCCTCGGTGTCGACATGTCCTCCACCGGTGAGGTGGGTTGTATCGGGGATAACTATTATGAAGCCATCCTGAAGGCCATGCTGTCGGTGGGCTATACCATTCCTGAAAAGAACATTCTGCTTTCCACAGGAGATATGCGCTCAAAAGTCGAACTTGTGAATTCCTGCAAAATGCTTGTTGATAAGGGTTATCAGCTTTTTGCTACTCACGGTACACATGAGTTCCTGCAGCTGAACGGGATCGATTCTATCGATCTTGCCTGGCCCGATGAAGACCGGAAACCCAATGTATCGGATTACCTGAAAGCCAAAAAGATAGACCTTGTGATAAACATTCCAAAAGATCTTTCATCACATGAGTTATCCAACGATTACAGCATCAGGCGCGGTGCAGTCGATTTCAATATTCCGCTCATCACCAATGCCCGGCTGGCATCCGCATTCATATATGCCATATGCAAGATGGATATCAATGATATCTCCATCAAGAGCTGGGATGAATATTAGTGCCTAGCCTTTCAGTGCCTCAGCACCACTCACAATCTCCAGGATCTCTGTGGTGATGGATGCCTGACGTGCCTTGTTAAATTGCAGGTTCAGTTCTTTCAGAAGTTCCGTGGCATTATCAGTAGCCTTGTGCATGGCGATCATACGGGCTCCGTGCTCGGACGCATGAGAATCCAGGATCGCCTTGTATAACTGAAGCTTCAGAGACCTGGGTATCAGTTCCTTTACAATATACTCCTTTGAGGGTTCAAAGATATAATCTACGTTGGAATAGACAACCGGTTCTTCAGTCAAGTCTTCAGTCAGGTCTTCAACCTGGGTGGGAAGAAATTGCTCTTCGGTAAGGATCTGGGTTCCGGCATTTTTGAAGCGGTTATACACCATATCCACATGATCATACTCCATCTCAGTGAATAGCTTCATGATCATTTCAGCCATCAAAGCCACCCGGTCAAATGTCAGGTCGTCGAATACTTCACTTCCATCAAAGATCATGCTATAACCTCTCTTACGAAGGAATTCGCTCCCTTTCTTTCCAATGGCAAGAAAATCTAACTGTTTTGCCATCATCTGGTTCCCATACTGGGAAAGAGCCCTTTGAATGGTAGCCTTTATGGCATTTGAATTAAACGCTCCACACAATCCACGGTTAGAGGTAATCAGGACCAGCAGAATCCTCTCTTTATCCCTTTGCAAGGCAAACTGGTTGTCTTCGTCACCCACTAAACTTTCACCCACACTTGCAAGGATCTCCTTCAGTTTATCTACATACGGCCTGAACTGTACAATGGCATTCTGTGCCTTCTTAAGCTTGGCTGCAGAAACCATCTTCATGGCATTGGTGATCTGCATGGTAGAAGCCACAGAGGCCTTTCTTTCCCGTATCTCCTTCAAATTTGCCATGTGGGATTACTTAATTTTCTCGATAATTTCTTTGGCTGTATTCTCAATAATGCCGATGATCTCATCAGACAGTTTTCCCTGTGCCAGTGCAGCCAGTGTATCCTTATGTTTCAGTTCCAAATAATCCAGAAACTCGCTTTCAAACTCTTTCACTTTCTCTACAGGTATATCACTCAGTAAACCCTGAGTCCCGCAGTAGATAATAGCAATTTGCTTTTCAACAGACATGGGAGCATACTGGTTCTGCTTCAGGATTTCTACATTTTTGCGACCCTTGTCCAGCACAGCCTTGGTGGCTGCATCCAGGTCAGAACCAAACTTGGAAAAAGCTTCCAGTTCCCTGAACTGTGCCTGGTCAAGCTTAAGGGTACCTGCGATCTTCTTCATGGACTTGATCTGGGCGTTCCCTCCAACCCTGGATACCGAGATACCTACGTTTATGGCAGGACGTACACCTGCATTAAAAAGATTCAACTCAAGGAAGATCTGTCCATCAGTAATGGATATCACGTTGGTCGGAATATATGCAGATACATCACCGGCCTGTGTTTCAATAATGGGCAGGGCGGTTAAAGAACCTCCTCCTTTAACCATGGGCTTTAACTGTTCGGGCAGGTCATTCATGTTTTTTGCCACTTCATCCGATTGAATGATCTTGGCAGCACGTTCAAGCAGCCGGGAATGCAGGTAAAATACATCACCAGGGTAAGCTTCCCTTCCCGGAGGACGCCTCAGAAGAAGTGAAACTTCACGGTATGAAACAGCCTGCTTGGAGAGGTCATCATAAATGATTAGCGCTGGCCTTCCCGTATCCCTGAAGTACTCTCCGATGGAACAGCCGGCGAATGGCGCATAAAACTGAAGGGCAGCCGGATCCGAAGCGGTAGCTGATACAATGACAGTGTAGTCCATAGCCCCTGCCTCCTCAAGTGTTTTCTGGATATTGGCAACGGTAGAACCCTTTTGTCCCACTGCTACATAAATACAGTAGACTGGTTCACCTTTCTCGTAAAACTCTTTCTGATTGATGATGGTATCAATAGCGATGGCAGTCTTACCAGTCTGGCGATCACCAATGATCAACTCCCTCTGTCCTCTGCCAATGGGGATCATAGCATCAATGGGTTTCAGACCGGTCTGAAGGGGTTCGCTTACAGGCTGCCGATAGATCACACCCGGAGCCTTCCTTTCCAGCGGCATCTCAATCATATCCCCGGTAATGGGCTCTTTTCCGTCAATGGGTTCACCCAGTGTATTGATGACACGTCCCAGTAGTTTTTCTCCCACTTTTATAGAGGCAATCCTTTTGGTGCGCTTTACAGAATCGCCTTCTTTGATCAATTCTGATGAACCCAGCAATACGGCTCCCACGTTGTCTTCTTCCAGGTTCAGGACAATACCCATTACACCGCTGTAAAATTCGATCAGCTCATTGGCCTGTACGTTGTTCAATCCATAAATTCGGGCAATTCCATCTCCTACCTGGAGGACTGTACCCACCTCTTCGAGTTCAACACTACTCTTGAATCCTTCAATCTGTTTCTTGAGTATTTCCGATACTTCGGAAGGTTTAATTTGAGACATATCCTATTTATTTTCAATACTGGTTTGAAGTAATTGTTTCTTGATTCTTTTGAGTTTGCTGGCCACACTGGCATCGTACCGCATATTTTCAATGGTCAGCATAAAACCTCCGATCACATCCTTATCAACAGCAGATGTAAGCTCCACTTCTGAATCATCAGCTTTCCCGATCAGGTCCTTGATCCTATTCCTGGTTGATTCATCAACCGGCTGGGCAGTAACCAGGGTTGCTGTCCGTATCCCGATGGATTTGCGGTACAAATCCCTATAATTCCTGGCTATTCCAGGAAGATATTCTTCCCTTTCATTTTTGATTACCAGGTTGATCATGGAGAGTGAAATCTCTGACAGATGCGCTGCAAAGATCGAATCCACCATTTTGTATTTCTGGCTTGTCCGCAGCGATGGTAAAACAAGCATATACATGAAATCATCCCGTTTGCAGGTATTTGAAAGCAGTTCCATATCCTCATATACCCTTTCGAGTAACTGCTTTTCAGAAGCACTTTGAAACAGTGCTTTCGCGTAACGTACTGAAATCTGACTTTCGTTCATAAAACCTTAGTTCAGGTCGGTTTCATTAATGAGCTTATCGATCAGTTCCTTCTGCACTTTACTGTCCTCCAGCTTTGCCCTCAGGATCTTTTCTGCAATATCCACAGAAAGGATGGCCATCTGCGTTTTCATGTCATTGATGGCAGCAGCTTTTTCCGTCTGGATAGATTCCCTGGCACTTTGCACCAGCTTTTTCGCTTCTTCGGTGGCCTGTTCTTTGGCATCAGCGATCAGCATATCCTTTACCTGTTTCGCCTCTCTCAACAATGCATCCCTTTCTGCTTTGGCTTCAGCCAGTATCTTTTCATTGTCAGCCTTCAGCATCGCCATTTTCTCTTTTGCCCTGTCAGCGGCATCCAGGGCTCTCCGAATGCTCTCATTCCTTGTCTTAATGGCAATCAGTATGGAAGGCCAGGCAAATTTACCCAGGACAAAAAGTAGGATTAGGAAGAACAGGGTTGACCAGAATAACAGTCCAATTCCCGGTGTTACTAGATCCATAATATTTGATGTTTAATTGTTTCCAATGAAAGACCTGCAACCAACCGTTACAGGTCTTTTCAATTCTCTCACAATTGTTAACCCATCATAGCAACCACGATGGCAAACAGTGCGGCACCTTCAATCAGAGCTGCTGAAATAATCATAGCGGTCTGGATCTTACCTGAAGCTTCTGGCTGGCGTGCGATAGCTTCCATAGCCTTTCCACCTATGTGTCCGATTCCAAGTGCTGCTCCGATTACTGCGATTGCTGCTCCAATTGCTGCTAATGTACCTGTCATAATAATTAAGTATTAATTAGAAAAATTAATCATGGTGATGCTCAGGCACCGCCAATCCGATAAACAATGCTGATAGTAGTGTGAATATATATGCCTGAAGGAATGCTACCAGCAATTCGATCATATCCATAAAAACAACCATTACCATTGCTGGAGCGGCCATAAACACACTCTTAAAAATAAATATCATTGATACCAGGCTGATCACAATAATGTGCCCTGCGGTAATATTTGCAAACAAACGAATCATCAACGCAAAAGGCTTTGTAAAGACTCCCAGAAGTTCAACCGGGATCATGATTGGCGCCAACCATATTGGTACACCCGGCATGTTAAAAATGTGTTTCCAATACTCTTTGTTACCGCTGAAAGTTGTAATCACCAAAGTACATAGTGCAAGTACCATGGTTACCGCAATGTTTCCTGTAACATTGGCCCCAAACGGGAAGAAAGGAATCAATCCCATCAGGTTATTAATCAGGATAAAAAAGAATACGGTAAGAAGATAGGGCATGAACTTCAGATGCTTCCCCTCCCCTATATTGGGTTTGGCAATGTCGTCTTCAACAAATACAATTAGGGGCTCAAGAAAACCCTGCAATCCTCTTGGTTCCTTAATGCCTGCTTTTTTGTATGACCTCGCCAGTCCCAGGAAGACCACCAAAAGCGTAACAATTGACAGAAACATCATGAAGACATTCTTGGTAATTGAGAAATCGAGGGGCAAGCCTTCGGCGACAAGATCCCCGTGTCCATCAACTTCCACAACCTTTCCTTCAAGACTCATCTCAACCTCTTCCCCTTTCTTATTCGTCTTCATAATCGTGCTATGTCCCATTTCAAAGCCCTTGTAATTATGCCCATGGGCAATTTTCCCAGAAAGAAAAATATTCAAACCCGAATGCTTGCTAAATACAATAATTGGGAGGGGAACGCTAACGTGCTTTCCTTGTTTGGTTGTCAAGATGTGCCAGTCGTGTGAATCCTTGATGTGCTCCAGAACAAACTTACTTGCTTTGAACTCTTCATCCTGTCCGAATAATTGAATTCCAGGAGCTAAAAAAAAATATCCAATCAAAAATGTGGTTACTACGGTTAAAAATCTTACGCTCACGATCAGTGTAATTATTTATTCTCCAGTAACTTAAAAAGGTGCCTTGCCAATAAAAAAGTAAAAACTAAATATAATGCAAAAAATGTAATGATAAATGGTTTTGTAAGATTTTTTGTAACTCCCCAGTAAACCAGTATATACAACAGATACAGCATGAATTTTACCCCGATTCCAGCAAGCAAAAATACACCCTCCTCGCGACTGCTTTTAAGGAATCCCCGGGTCATGACCAAATAAGCAACCAGATTGATTCCGGTAACTGATAGAAGAGTAACGATGTAATCATGAAGGGAGAGTTCAATTCCTGAGGTGGGTACAACCAGGATTCCCAGAATCAGCAGGACAGAAGTAAGAACCAGAAGTTGCCAGATAAAACGGATATGATTAATCATCCTTCCTGCCGATAAAATCCTTCAATACAATGTAAAGTCCTGCAAAGACGCCAAGGACGGTAAGAATGGCAGTATAGACCGGCTTTTCAGAAGAGGTTCGCTCGTCGAGCTTTGATCCGGCCCAATAAAACAGAAGAATAATGACAATCATCTGGAAACCCATGCCGGAATACCGGGCAAAGGACTTCAATCCCGATGTATTGTTATTGGCCTTCTTCTGGTTTTGAGACTTGCTCGGTATTGAATTCTTTTTTTCCACCCATATCACATTTACCGGTAAATGTGGCCCCCGGCTCAATTGCCAGTTTACCAGTTTTAATTTCTCCCAATAACTTTGACATAGAACGGAGTGATAGTAACTCTTCCACCACAACCTTCCCGTCAACCATGCCTTCTATCTCACAATTCTTACACCTGATTTCACCGGTAATTTTGCCGGACTGACCAACAAACACCTTTCCCTTTGTGTTGAGGTTTCCAACCAAATTACCATCAAACCGGATGTTTTCACTGGAAGTAATGCTGCCTTCAATAGTCGTTCCAACACCGATCATGTTGATCTTGTTGGTGTTTTCTGATTCAGCAATTTTTACCATAACCTGCTTTTTTTTCAAAATTAATCATTATTCCCATTACCGTCATACGCCCACCTGAGATAAATGGATCCCCAGGTAAATCCTCCTCCAAAAGCAGCCAGGACCAGGTTATCTCCTTTTTTAAGCTTAGATTCCCATTCCCAGAGACAGAGGGGAATGGTGGCCGCAGTGGTATTGCCGTATTTTTCAATGTTGATCATTACTTTTTCTTTGGGGATACCCATGCGGCGCGCAACCGCCTCGATGATCCTCATATTGGCCTGGTGAGGAACCAGCCAATGAAGTTCTTCAGGTTTCAAATCATTCTTCTTCATGATTTCCACCGACACATCTGCCATTTTTGAAACAGCTACCTTAAAGACTGCCTGTCCATCCTGGTAGACAAAATGTTCTCTGGCCTCCACAGTTTTATGTGATGACGGATTCAATGAACCTCCGGCTTTCATTTGGAGGTGATTCACACCACTGCCATCAACTTCCAGGATAGCATCTTTGATCCCCAGGCCTTCCTCAACCGGCTCAATCAGTACGGCCCCTGCACCATCACCAAAAAGCGGACACGTGGTTCGATCAGTATAATTGGTAATGGACGACATCATATCCGCACCAACAAGAATGACTTTTTTATAGGCACCCGATTCAATGAATTGAACTGCAGTTTGGAGTCCAAATAAAAAACCTGAACAGGCGGCTGAAAGGTCAAAACTCCAAGCACGTTTCAACCCTGCCTTATCACAGATCAGGTTGGCTGTGGATGGAAAATGATAATCCGCCGTAATGGTGGCACAAATAACTACCTCAATTTCTTCGGGTTTTGTTCCGGTCTTCTCCAGCAATCCCTTCACCGATTCGGCTCCCATATCAGAAGTGGCACCTTCTTTCAGGATTCTTCTTTCCTTGATGCCAATCCGTTGCATGATCCATTCATCGGTGGTCTCAACCATGGTGCTCAGTTCATCGTTCGTGAGCCTGTACTCCGGAATCCAGCCATGAATACCTGTAATTCCTGCCGCAATTTTACTCATCTGTTCAGTTCTTCTTTTAATCTATTGACCAATCCAGCCCCTACCACTTCAGAGGTATGGAGGAGCATGTTTTTTATTGCTTTTTCATTGGAGATACCATGTCCGAGAATGAGTGGAGCATTCACGCCCAGGACCGGTGTGCCCCCAATATTTTCAAAATTAAACATTTCGAAATATCCGTTGCCAATCCCTTTCATTGAAACAACATGATAAAAGGCTTCTGCTTCTTTTAAGAGCATATTCCCTATAAAACCATCCGTTACAATTACATCGGCCCTGTTCGAAACGAAAAGCTCATTGGCTTCAAAATTACCGATAAAATTGTATCCGGAGGATTCTTTCATCATCTGGTAGGCACTCCTTGTCACCATGTTCCCTTTACCCTCCTCCCGGCCAATATTGAGCAAAGCTACATTTGGATTCTCAATTCCATTAACCAGTTTTGAATAAATGGTACCAATGACGCCATACTGGTATAAAACATCGGGGCGGGCATCCGGATTTAAACCCACATCCAGCATGATTGCGTGATCTCCATCAAGGTTAGGGATCTGTGCTGCGATGGCAGGTCGAATAATTCCGGGAATAGAAGTAACAATCTGAATGGCACCAATCAGCATGGCACCGGTATTTCCTGCACTGCAAAAGCCATCGATAGAACCATCTGTTAAGAACCTTTGTCCCAGAAAAATACTGGCACCTGGTTTTTCTTTATATGCCTTCAGGGGATGGTCTTCCATCCCAACTTTGTCTGTAGTATGAATTATGGATATTCCGCTAACGTCCAGTTGATGTTCTTCGGTGTAGCGGGATAGGATTTCCTGGTCACCGATCAATACAATATCCACATCTGCAGGTAAAGCTTCCCGGGCAAGAATTGAACCACGTATTGTGGAGCCAGGTGCAAAATCACCCCCCATCATGTCGATTCCAATCCGCATGGTTATCTCTTTTGCCACCCAGGCAGCTATGATTGTTAACCTAGCTCGGCTTCAGAATCGATGACCAACTTACCCTTGTAGTAGAGGTTTCCATCCACATAATATGCACGGTGACGCTCGTGAACAGTTCCTGTAGTTGAACAGGTAGACAGGGTGGGAGGTGTAGCTTTATAATGGGTCCTTCTCTTGTCTCTTCTTGTTTTAGAAATCTTTCTTTTCGGATGTGCCATATCTATTTGCTTTTTTCAATAATTCCTTTTAATGCATCCCATCTGGGATCTGTTTGATCATTCTGATCCAGGCTCCTTGCCCTGTGAGCATCCAGGTTTTTCAGCATCTCCTCGTTGCATGTGGAGTTTTCATCTTCATCCAGTGGATGGATCCTTTTAAAGGGCAGTGCCAGCACAATGAACTCATACATGAATTGCCCGACTTCGATTTCATGATCATCTTTGCCGATCATTACCACATCATCTTCTATCTCTCCCGGAGCGTCGCCCGGCTTTACAAAAATCTTCTGCACTGTGTTAATTCCAGTCATAAAGGATTCCAGGCAGCGGTCACATACAACTTCTACCTCCCCGGTAAATGAGAAGTGAAGCGTAATCACACCATGCTTTTTTTCCAGGATAACCCGGGCTTGTACTTTCCCGTTTTCAATATCCGGTTGCTCAAATGAATCAAAGAACTTCTTGTCCAGTTCAAATGAAAAATCGTGATCCCCATCTCCTAATCCTGAAATGCGCACTGCATATGTACCCCGCTTCTTCACAATTCTTCAATTTGGGTGTGCAAAAGTATAAATTTATATCATATAAAAAAACAGATCCCCGGCATTAATTGATGATTTATAGCGGATTAAACACTAAGAAAAGAAAGGATAGATATTTCCTGGAAATTATTGGATCACCTGTTGAATGGTCTCAATGAGAGAATCAATGAAAAAATCATCCTTGGTAAGGTACCTGTTGGCTCCATGATCCATAAATTCTGAGAGCAGTGTATCATCTCCCTGCCCTGTAAGGATCACAACAGGTACATCTTTGTTTACTTTCCGGATCTCTTTGAGTGTTTCCAGTCCGCTTAGACGATTTTCACCCTGACTGCCGGTGAGTATATAGTCAAGCACGATTAATCTGGGGTTCTGATAGAGGTTTTCAAGGCATTCCTCTCCGGTCTGGTATGTAATCACCTGGTAATCCTGCCGGCTCTGAAATGTGTATTCCAGGAGGTTAAGAATCATTTTATCGTCGTCAATAAAGAAAATTGGTCTACTCATAAAGGCTACAGATCACCATTTTAGGATACTGGTAAAAGTAGCAAATAATTTTGTACAATAAAATGACAATCCATATGTCCGTAATCGTACAGTATCTCTACGATAATGAACACCTTCCGGAAGGCTGAAATTGATTATTCGGCTGATTGAATGCCAATTGAATCCTTTGGCACTAAGATTGAAACATTTACATATTGCTTAACCAATAACCTTCTGCTCCGATGTCATTGATAAAAAATTACCTCCTTTCCCTGGCCCGGAATGCTGTCAGGGATAAGTTCTTTTCGATTCTTAACCTTCTGGGACTTGCTGTGGGGATTACTGCCTCCATTCTGATCTTCATATACATTCAAAACCAAGTTACCTTTGATAAACACAATGAGCATTTTGACCGTATTTACAGGCTTGAAGGCGATTTTTCCATTAACGAAAAACAGGAACTGACAGCTATCGTTCAGATTCCCCTCGGTCCAACACTTAAGGAGGAATATCCGGAAGTGGAGGAATATACAAGAATATTGCGTCAACCTGGTCTGTATTTCGAAAAGGAAGAAGACACTTTTAAGGAGGATAGCATTGCATTTGCTGATTCTACCATTTTTAAAATATTCACGATTCCCTTCATCGCCGGGGATCCTCAATCTGCATTAAATGAACCATTCACCATGGTAGTCAGTGAATCCCTCGCCAGAAAATATTTTGGTACATGGGATGTAATTGGAGAAAGCATGAAGACCCTGGATGGTTCCAATTACAACATCACTGGTGTATTTGAGGATTTGCCTGACAATGTTCATCTCAGGTTCAACGGATTATTGTCTACTGCCACCATTGAAGAACAGATCGGTTCCGAACAGTTTAACGATCGCAGTGCCAATTCTTTCTGGAACGTTACTACCTATGCCTATGTTCTGATGGCTGAAAATACGACACCGGACATGGTCCTGTCGAAGTTCCCCGACTTTTATGACAGATATATGGCCGAGCTGGGTGACCAGATCAATGCCTCATTCAACCTGAGAATTACTCCGCTGGCGGATGTGCATTTTCAAAAAGATGAACTGATATGGGACCTGCCCAAAGGAAACATGAACTATGTCTTTATCATGGCTATCATCGGTGTATTGCTCATTGTGATTGCCAGCATTAATTATACCAACCTGACCACGGCCCGGGCAACCAACAGGGGAAAAGAGATTGGTATCCGAAAAGTTGGCGGGGCCAGCAGGAATAAGCTCAGGTCTCAGTTCCTTGGAGAATCTGTCGCCATGGCAATTGTTGCAGGATTAGCAGCAACCTTCCTGACCATGCTGGCACTCCCACTGTTTAACAGCCTTACATCCCAACAATTCGACTGGCATATCATTGTCCAACCTACCATTCTGGTATTCATACTGGGAATCTCCCTCCTCACAGGGCTGATATCTGGCATCTATCCTGCCACGTATCTGGCTTCATTCAACCCGGTCTCCATTCTGAAAGGAAACGGAGTCAGCGAGAAAGACAGGGGTTGGCTCAGAAGGGGACTGGTTATTGCGCAGTTCCTGATCTCATCGGTGATGATCATCGGATCGATCATAGTGGCGCTCCAGATGGGCTTCATACAGCACAAGGACCTGGGATTTGAAGAGGACCAGATCGTGATGGTCACTTTGAATGATACTTCCGTTGTCAACAACGTAAACGCCTTCAGGGAAGAGATCGAAAGGCATCCCTCAGTGGAGGGAACCACCCTGTCAACTACAGCCCCTGGCCGGTTCTATGGGAAACAGGTGATGACCGCCGAAGATATCAACGGAGAAATGCGGGAAAAAGCATTTAATAACCTCTTTGCCGATTATGAATATATGAATGTGATGGGTCTGACCCTGGTGGAAGGACGGTATTATGACAGAGAGTACGGATCCGATGAAACCAATGCTTTTGTGGTCAATGAGGCCCTGGTCAGGGAGATGCAATGGAGAGATGAGGCCCTGGGAAAACAGTTTATCCGCGGGGTGAATATCCAGGATGCCAACAATCCGGTGGGAGAGATTATCGGTGTGATAAAAGACTTCAATTACGGATCACTTCACAACCCCGTAGAACCCCTGGTGATCATATGCCGGGACAATGCGCAGTTCATGCGAACACTTTCGGTCCGGGTTACCGGGGATCATATGCATGATGTGTTAAGCTGGACCGAAGAGCAGCGAAAAGCATTTAATCCGGCCTACCCCCTGCAATACAGCTACCTCAGTGATGAACTGGATACGCTGTATGAAGAGGAAAAGATTGTCTTTTCGCTGGTGCTTGCATTCACCTTACTAATCATTTTCATTGCCGCACTGGGACTGTTGGGTCTTTCATCCTTTATGACGGTGAAACGAACCCGTGAAATCGGGATCAGAAGGGTAATGGGTGCCTCCCAGAACCAGGTCCTATATTTGTTCCTGGTCCAGTTCTTAAGATGGGTGATCATATCAAACATCATTGCCTGGCCAGTTTCATTTTTTGCCATGAAGAATTGGCTTCAAAACTTCACTTACCGCATCGACTTTCCATTCTGGACCTTTATCATATCTTTGCTGGTATCGTTAACCATAGCCGTGATCACCGTGAGCTGGCAATCACTTAAAGCCTCCCGGATGAATCCGGCTGCCTCCATCAGGGCAGAATGATGACCGGAAAGATATTAGGTACAACATATGTCCTCAACGGGGTACCGGCAGATAGTTCAGGATTCTTACCTGACATGTCTGCCGATATCTATTATGAAGTCGTACGGCTGATTGATGGAAAATTGCTTTTTCTTGAGGATCACCTGACAAGACTCAGCCGCTCAGTTTCTGGTTCGGGTATGAATTTCCCCGGATCGGTTATCATTCAGAAAAATCTATCCATTCTTCTTCACCACAACGATCTGAGCACAGGAAATATCAGGATATGCATTCAGGATAAACCAGGAGATGGTCAGAAATTGACATGCTATTTTATTCCATATTTCTATCCGGAACCGGAAATGTATATTCAGGGTGTGCGGTTGATGACATTCCCGCATGTGAGACTAAATCCGGGTATAAAGAAGTGGGATGACATTTTCAGGAATTCCGTTAGCCTTTTTATCAGGGAAAATAGTATATACGAAGCAGTGCTTTTAAATAGTAAGCAACAGATTACGGAAGGAAGCCGTTCCAATATTTTTTTCATTAACCGGCATGACCAGCTAATTACTGCACCCGGGAAGGACGTGCTGCCGGGTATTACCAGAAAATACGTATTGGATATTTGTCACGAAGCACAGATAGAAATTATTGAGAAACCTACTCCCCTGGATGAGATCAATAGTGTCAGTACATGTTTTATATCCGGAACATCCCCGAAAATACTACCGGTAAAACAGTTAAATGATTCTTTTTTCTCTACCAGTCACCCGGTGCTTTCATTGATGATGAGAAAATTTGACGAACTGCTTCAGGCAAACCTGGAAAGCCTCATTTAGATTGCGCTTTTATATTTGTTCAAAATCGAGCTTCACCTTTGTAACTAAATCGCTTAATACTGACAACACTTTCCTGATAGTTGTTTGCTCAATGTTCGTTAACTGATTAACATCAAGGATATTGGACGGGTCCTCTCCTTTAACAATACAGTTGACCTGTGATCTGAGCCTGGCTCCCATCAGGATATTATATGCTTCTGTGATTTCATCAATAAGAACATCCGGCATCTCCCTGGAATCCCTTAGTCCTTCAAACCTGTTTAATGTGTTTGTTTCAGTAATCAAAGCTCTTAATGCATATAATCTTGCAAAACCGGCGACCGGCATGAGTAGTTTCTTAATATCAACAAGATTGGAGTCAGGTGATTCATGCTCTCCAAGTATCTTTCCAAAGAGACCGACCGGTGGCTTAAACCTGGTAATTTCCTGTGAAAAGTGATAGAAGAATACAGCTTTCCCATCTGCTGCTCTGTTCAGATGTGTCCTTAACTCGTCTGATAAATTGGAGTCGCCGTAAATCGCTCTGAAATCGAAAAAAATATTTACTTCCATAAGGCTTTGAGGATCGCTGTTATTAATCCAAAAACTGAATTGTTTTTTCCACTCCTTCAACGATTTAATCCACTGAGGATTACTTGCCATAATATTGCCTTTACAAAATCTATAGCCAACAGTGTTCAGATCAGCAGCTATCCTCTCTCCCAGTCTCCTGAAATAAAAGGTTGCTGTTTCATCATTTTCCAAACTGTCATTGATGATGATCCCGTTATCCTGGTCTGTGGAAAGAGTTTGTTCCATACGTCCCTGACTTCCCATTGCAATAAAACAAAAATCGCATGGAGCAGTTCCCTCTTTTTCAATAGCCATCTTAACAATCCTGACATTTACCTGATCAGAGAAAGCAGATACCAATCTTGTTATATTTCCGGGCTTTGATCCACTACAGACAAGCAATTCGATCATTGCATTCATCCTGAGATAAATGTCCCTGAGGTCACTCACGCTCTCGGCTTTATCCGTTTCATCAAATAACTGAGTAATACAATTCTGTTGTACCTCAAGAAGGTTCTTATATTCAAGCAAGCCAATGCATTCTCCCTGTCTGTTATTTACCTGCAAATATGATATTCCGTGCAATCTGCTTCTATATATTGCTTCATGCAGGAGGCAATTTTCAGGTACTGATACAACAGGAGCTGACATAATGGTAGAAACAGGAGCATTTAATTCAATTCCTTCAGACATGGCCCTGTTTAGAAAATCTGAAGCAGTCACTATGCCTAGAATCAGTCCTTTCTGTTTAATAAGCAATGCTTCTCTGTTCTTCCTTTTCAATAGATTTGCTGCCTCTGATATTGTACCATCCAGATCACAGCTAAGGTAATCCCTGACAAGAGGGGCTATAGGTTGGTTCATAAGCAACAGAGCCGATTGCAGGTCATCCTGTAATACCCTGCTATGTCTGTCAATAACAGCACTACGTGAAAGTTCATTAATCACGATTATATAACTATTAACGTTATTATAAATGACTTTTGAAACTGACAATAATACTTGAATATGATCAACCTCGGATTTTATTCTGGTTTCCATGGAAACTGATTTCCCGGGATCCTTGAAAGCATCAGTTATACTATGCCAATCAAGGTCAAACAGGTCTTCGATTCTGCTATCAATCATGTCATTCCGAAGAAAGCCTGAAAGATTCAGAAATTTTTGATTCGCATAAATGATCTTGTTTTCCGCCATCATAAGTGTACCGATGGTCGATGATTCCACCAGGGTCAAATATTTCTGTCGCGATAGACGCAGTTTATGCGCAACTTCCTTTCTTCTATTCTCTATGATCATACTTTGCCTTATGATATAAAGAAGGGTTGAGGCAATTACAATGACAATGATAATTGATATCCGGAACAGGTTCCTTTCCAGCATTTTGATTTCCTGTTTTACATCTTCAAGGTATATCCCTGTTCCTATGATCCATTCCCACTGGGGAAAGCCTTTTACATACGATAATTTGGGGCCAATAAGTGTTGTATCATCCTTCCACTGCCAGATATAATCAATGTAACCTTCTCCTTTCAGGCTTACTATTTCTGCAGCATCAACAAACAATCGCTTCCCCTGAGGATCCTTATAATCGGAGAGATCGGTACCATTAAGCTCCTGTCTGTAAGGATGCATTACCATGAAGGGTCGCATATCGGTAATCCAGAAATAGTCCTTTTTTTCATCCCCATACCTCATCTTTCCAATCCTCGAAGCAGCAAGTTGCATTGCCTCCTCCCTTCTAATATGACCGGCCCGGTATTCATTATAATACTCATCAACAAGGCTCCATGCTGAATTTGTGAGTTCACTTATCATCTCCTTCTTGCTTTCCATCATATTCTTCTCAAATGATGGAATAATAATTACATAGAATGAAAGGATGAATAATGTAATGGCCAGTATTGACGGTAACACAATACCCAGAAAGAATTTCCGCAGGTCCTTGGCATTCATTGCTTAATTTTTTTCGAATAGCAATCAAAGAACAATTTAAAAAAAATTCAACTCAGCCTAACTATTAAACAGACTATTAAATTGCAGTCGGCTGAGAAAAAATTGTGTAATTTAGATGTTAAGTTCACAATGAAATCCTAATACCAGATCAAATAATGAAAAGATATTTTGTTTTTCTGGCATTTTTCATTGCCATTGTTTCCATCGAAACAAATGCACAACGGGTCTACCATTCAAGCGGTGGTGAGGTCATTTTTTCAGGTGCCGATGTAAATTTTAGTGGTGTAGATGTCAACACAAACGTACGCTTCACCCTTTTCTTCCATACCCAGCAGCTGATCAACCTGGACCTTACTGAAAACATCGGTCTCTATACCGGCCTCGCCATCAGGAACGTGGGTTTAATCACCGAAGATCTCTATCAGAATATGGGATTCCTGAACATTGACGAAACGCATCCTGACTACAATAAGAATACTAAGTATAAACGCCGCAGTTATTCTCTGGGATTTCCCATAGCCTTCAAACTGGGTTCATTCGACAAAAACTTCTTTTTTTACGGAGGTGCTGAGTACGAATGGATGTTCCACTTTAAACAAAAGCTATTTGTCAACGACGAAAAACGAAAATTCACAGAGTGGACCAGTGACCGCGTTAATTCATGGATTCCATCCGTATTTGCCGGGATCCAGTTTCCACAGGGATTTAACCTGAAATTCAAATACTATTTGGATGATTTCCTGAATCCTTCCTTCACTGGAATCGATTTTGGCGAGGATGTGGATTATTCACAATTTGAAAGCACCGGAATCTGGTATATCTCCGTGGCGTTCTTCATCAACAAAAAGCAGATTCAGAAGATGATAAGCGGCAACGAAAGAACCGCCTACAAATTCTGATCTTTTTTTATCTTTGTCCTTCGAACGGGGTGTTAGCTCAGTTGGTTCAG